>CBDURC010000020.1:0-21223 GCA_965369635.1 uncultured Anaerolineales bacterium
GTGTTAGTCAGCAGAGCGTAGAGTCTGTCCAGTGAATTCAACCCAGGCGAGGGTGCACGGTTCTCGTTTTCGCTCATCAGTGCTTCGGTTTGCGATCCGATTTGGGGTTGATACAACTCTTCGCCTATGACAAGGGCCACCCCATGACGAACGCAGAGGCTGCCCCGAAAGAACCCGTCCCAGGCCCCGCTGATTCCTACCCGCAGCGTGATGCGCTGTTTTATCGGATGACTTCATCGGCTGGCCCCACTTGGGGCGGGGCTGGTCCGCTGGCGAAGATATCGCCAGGCCACCTCGGCCAGCACCGCCGCGCCAACGGGCAGCGCGTCTTCGTCAACGTCGAATGTCGGTGAGTGACCGCGGCGTTCAGGCTGGCCAGGAGTGCGCACACCCAGCAGCCAGTAGCAGCCAGGGGCTTCCCGGGCCAGGAAACTGAAATCCTCTGCTCCCATCCTTGGCTCCGCTTCCAGCACCTTTTCCGGGCCGAGGAGGTCGCTCGCCACCTTCTGCACGAAGGTTGTCATCTCCGAGTCGTTTACCGTAGGTGGGAAACCTTCGACGATGGTCAGCCGGAAGTCGCCGCCCAGCGCTCGTGCGATGCTGCAGGCCCGCTCCAACTCGTCGAGGATCTGTTGCCGCACGTCGGGGTCAAAGGCTCGCGTGGTGCCCTTCAGCAGGGCCTTCTCCGGGATAGTGTTGTGCTTGCGGCCAGCCTCAATGGCGCCCACCGTGACCACGCTGCTATCCACGGGGTTCACCCGGCGGGCGACGATCTGCTGCAGCGCCAAGATCACGTGCGCAGCCAGCAGGATTGTGTCTGTGCCCTTGTGAGGATACGCGCCGTGGCAGCCCTTGCCCATGATCTCCACCTCGAAGAGATCGGCAGCAGCCATCAGTGGTCCCGGTCGCACCGCTATGGTGCCTGTGGGATACTCGGTGGAAACGTGTAGTCCGAAGACGGCGTCCACTCCTTCCATCACTCCAGCTTCCACGAACCGCTTGCCTCCGCTCTTACCCTCCTCGTCCGGCCCTTCCTCGGAAGGCTGGAAGAGGAAACGCACGCGGCCCGGTGGCGGGTTCTCGGCCAGGAGCATGGCCGCGCCCAGCAGCATGGCCGTGTGCGCGTCGTGGCCGCAAGCGTGCATGACCCCCGGCACCTGCGAGGCGTAGGGGACATCGTTCTGCTCCTGGATGGGCAGGGCGTCCATATCGGCGCGCAGGGCAACGGTTGGCCCTTCCCCGCCGTCCAGGGTGCCGATGACTCCTGTGCGGGCCACGCCTGTTTCCACATGTAGTCCCAGAGAGCGCAGGGTGTCCGCCACCAGCGCCGCAGTGCGGTGCTCTTGGTATGCCAACTCGGGATGTCGATGAATCTCGTGGCGCAGTGCCCTAATGCGTTCGTGTAACTCGCGAGCTCGTAGCAGCATCTTCATACCCCTCTCCCAACAATCAGCCGATGAAGCCGATTGAGCCGATGTTTTTCGGTGTCATCAGCCCCACGGGCAGCACCATCGGCTGAGTCTCACATCACCAGGGGCGACTCTCGCTGGCCTCAGTTTGCTCCTGAACCTCTTGACACCAGGCGAACCTCGACCTTGGCGTCCAACGCATCGGCCAGCCTCTTGACCAGCCTTAACGATGGACTCACCTCAGCCCGTTCCACCCGTGAAACACTGGCCTGCACCGTCCGGTTCGCTTGGCCAGCGCTGCCTGGGAGAGCCCTTGCTGCAGCCGCAGGGCGATCACGGCCCGTGCAATCTGATGCTCAGAATCCAGGGCTTCGTACTCTCGTACAAAGGCAGGATTCTTCATCGGTTCCGCTTTCAGGTCTGTCAGCGTTTTCATTAACCCCTCTCCCAACAATCAGCCGATTGAGCCGATGTTTTTCGGCTTCATCAGCTGAGCCTACGCTAGCTTCCGTGCGACTTCGCGGGCCACGTCCAGGGTGCCGTCGGAGCCGCCCAGGTCGTAGGTGCGCACCTTGCCCTCAGCGATGACGGCGGCGATAGCCTCTTCTAGTCGCACAGCCATCTCACGTTCGCCCAGCCAGTCCAGCATCAGCTTGACCGCCAGCAGCATGGCCGTGGGATTGACCACGTACTTACCCGCGTACTTGGGGGCCGACCCGTGGGTGGGCTCAAAGACGGCGAAGTCGTCGCCGATGTTGCCGCTGGCCGCAAATCCCAGCCCGCCGACGATCTGCGCCGAGATGTCGGAGACGATGTCGCCGAACATGTTGCTGGAGACAATGACGCCGTAGTTCTGAGGATTCTTCACCAACCACATGGCCATGGCATCCACGTTCGTCTCCCACAGCTCTATGCCGGGATACTCCGCAGCGATCTTGCGCGCTTCACGCACCATCAGCCCGGAGGTCTCGCGGATGACGTTGGGCTTCTCCACCAGAGTCACAGTCGGGTAGCCGTGCTTCCTGGCATACTCGAAGGCCTGGCGCACGATGCGCTGGCAACCCTGGCGGGTGAAGATGCGGCAGGAGAGGGCGATGTCGCCGGAGTCCACGCCCTGAAAAGCGGCCATGCGCGGACTGGCCTCCTCCAGAGCAGTGCGCACGTCGTCAGGCAGGGGATGGAACTCCACGCCCGCGTAGAGCCCCTGGGTGTTCTCGCGGAAAACCACCAGATCAATGTCGTCACGTAAGTTAAGGGGATTACCCTGGAACGCTCTACAGGGCCTGAGGTTAACATAGAGGTCAAAGAGCTGCCGCAACCGCACGATAGGGCTGCGGTAGACCAAGCCTTGGCCTTGGAGTTCTGAGATCAGTTCTTTCTCAGCTTCCTCTTTCGGCTTCGAGGTAATGGCAGCGAAAAGGGCGCAGTCACACGTCCTGAGCGTCTCAAGGGTACGCTGGGGAAGCGCATCTCCTTCAGTGCACCAGAAGCTCCAGCCGATGTCGGTAGGGACGTACTCAGCGTCCAGTCCGATGGCGTCGAGAACGATTCTCGCCGCGTCCATCACGTCCACGCCGATGCCGTCTCCAGGCATCCAGGCGATACGGTATTTGGGCATTACGCAGCCTCCTCATTGTTTTCTTCTGCTTTTTTTCTTGCTCCCGCTGGATCGATGTGTTCAGCGGGGCTGTAGCGGACGTAGCCGTCCACTACGAGCGAGATACTCTCGCCAAATGTGTTCACTAGCCCGCCCCGCCTCAAGTGGGGCCCGCCGCGGCGGTGGCGAAGACGCGCATGAAACTCCTGCTCGCCCGCGCCTGCGGAGGGAAACGCTCACGCCAACGGTAGCTGCGGGCCATCTTGCGTCCCAGGCCCACCGCCCAGCGCTGCTCGTATACGGCCAGCGCCGCAGTGGAGACGTCGCCAGCAGCGATGGCCGCCGCCGCTACTTCTGCGGCCAGCCGTCCGGCGGTCATGCCGTTAGTGATGCCGCCGCCCGTGAGGGGATTCACCTGCCGGGCCGCGTCGCCGACGAGCATCAAGCCATCGGTCACCAAGCGTCGGGGCGGCAGGGCCACGGGCACGCCTCCGCTGACCATAGTCACGGGGCTGCCTTGGGCCAGCCGCGGTTCGCTCTCAATGAAGCGGTGCAGGCAGGTGAGTGCACTCTCGTCCTCTGCGGTGCAGCCAGCCTGCACGCCGACGCCCACGTTGGCCCGCCCTTCTCCCTTGGGGAAGATCCAGGCATAGCCACCGGGGGCGATCTCCTCGCCGATGAAGTACAAGCAACAAGTAGGGTCAATGTCGATGCCGGCCAGGAGGTACTGAGCACAAGCCATCGTGTCATGCAATGGCAATGTGGTCTCCAACCCCGCCCAACGGCCCACCTGCGACTCCACGCCGTCGGCGGCAATGACCACCCGCGCCTCGATCTCGGTGCTGCCACCGGGACCGCGCACGATCACGCCGCAAACAGCGCCATTTTCCTGCAGCAACCCTGTGGCCTCCGTCTTGACTGCAACCTGGGCGCCGGCAGCCGCTGCCTCCTCCGCCAGCATACGGTCGAACACCCGCCGTTCCAGGATGTAGCCATAGCCTCCCTCACTCCGCAACGTCTCTATCCCGCCGCTGCCGATGGCAGTGATCTCTGCCTTGTCCACTGTGGCTGCGATCCAGCGCGGGTCTAGCTCGACGAAGGGGGTGATCTCGCTATGCCCCACCCCCTCGGCGCAGCGCACGGGGCTGCCGATCTCCTGTCGCTTTTCCAGAAGCAGCACGGAGAGATCGAGTTGAGCCGCCGTACGTGCCGCCAGCGAGCCCGCCGGGCCGGCGCCCACAACCACCATGTCGTAGCGGAGCGAGAGCGGCATGGCAGTGACTTTGGGACTCTCGCTCTCCACGGAGCGCAATGCGCCCACGGCGCAGGCGGCCAGGCACAGCCCGCAATCGGTACAGGTGTGATCCACGAGCAGCCGAGTCTCGGCTAGATTCAGAGCCCCGACGGGGCAGACGCTGACGCAGCCACCGCAATAGCAGCAACGTTGGCGGTCAACGATCACCATGAGAGATTCTCCATCGAGAAGTACGCAGAGGCGGCCCCAAACCGCCAACAGGAGGGGGGCTCTACGGACTGGCAGGAGTATACATCAGGTGCGTGGTCTTGTCCAGCAAGGGGAGTGTCCTTGATAACGAACGAGCCCGGACCGAAAAGTCCGGGCTCGTGATCTCAGACTAGTGCACGCGGTGCAGGGCCTACGCCTCCTTGACACCTGCTTCAGCCAGTACCCGATCCAGGTAGGCGATAGCCCCTCCGACGCTGGAAATCTGCTGTGCGTCTTCGTCGGGAATCTCCATCCTCAGACCAAATCCCTCTTCCGAGAGGTTCTCCAAAGCCATGATCAGTCCCACCAGGTCCAATGAGTCCGCCTCCATGTCCTCACGGAAGCGGGCGTTGGACCAGAGCAGCTTGGTCACCGCCTCTTTGTCCGCCCCCAGTTGTGCCGCGAAGTCCTCCACAGTGAGTGCAGGCGGCTCTTTGCTCTTCAGAGCAGCCACCACTGCTTCCTGGGATAGACCAAGTCCCTCGGCCAGATAGCCAAATTGCTCGGGCTTCTCGGCGACCTTGCGCAAGATGCTGACCCCATCTGATGGCAGTTCCATCTCTTCCACAATGGCATCCACGACTTTCTGGAAAATGTCCATGATAGCCTCCTTTGTTTTCTTTTCGCTCCGTAGATTGAATGCAGCTATTGTAGCAGATTGAGCTAGACTGTCAACTTACGAACTTGACAGTGCGTTTCGAAACTGGTAAGATGCAAAGATACTGCCAACAGTAGAGAACAACCTCAACGATTGCAACACCTGAAGGGGCTGGAAGTTACGGGAGATGGATATGCACGAGCGACGAAAGGCGGATCACCTGCGCATCAGCCTGGAAGAGGATGTGCGCTTCCCCCGCCTGAGCACAGGCCTGGAGCGGTACCGATTTGTCCATCGGGCCCTGCCGGAGTTGGATCTGGCGGCCATTGACCTGTGTACCCGCCTGTTGGGCAAGCCGCTTCAACTGCCCCTGCTCATCTCCTCAATGACGGGAGGCACGCCTGAGGCGGAGGCCATCAACCGTCATCTGGCCCAGGCAGCGCAGGCCCGCGGCGTTGCCATCGGGCTGGGGTCGCAGCGGGCGGCGCTGGAATCGCCTGCCCTGGCGCGCACCTTCCAGGTACGAGACGTGGCCCCGGATATCCTGTTGCTGGCCAACCTGGGCGCTGTGCAACTCAACTACGGCTACACCGTCGAGCACTGCCGACGCGCGGTGGAAATGGTCGCTGCCGACGCTCTCATTCTGCACCTGAATCCGCTGCAAGAGGCCCTGCAGGCGGAAGGCAACCAGGACTGGGCAGGATTGTTGTGCAAGATTGAGACGGTCTGCAGAGCATTGGACGTGCCCGTGGTGGTTAAGGAGGTAGGCTGGGGCATCTGCGAGGAGGTGGCCAGACAGCTTGCCGAGGCTGGGGTGACGGCGATCGACGTAGCTGGTGCCGGCGGCACCTCCTGGAGCGAGGTGGAGCGTCACCGAGAGGCCAGTGCCGCCCGGCGACGCTTGGCCGTGGCCTTCAGCGATTGGGGTATTCCCACGGCGGAGGCGCTGCTGGCCGCCCGGCGCGCCGCGGCGCACCTGCCACTCATCGCCTCCGGGGGTATCCGCAGCGGTATTGACGTCGCCAAGACACTGGCCCTGGGGGCCACAGCAGCAGGCATTGCCACCCCCTTCCTGAAAGCAGCAGCCATCAGTGCCGAGGCGGTCGTGGAGATGATTGATCAGATCGGCGCTGAGCTGCGGACGGCCATGTTCTGTGCCGGGGCGGGAAACGTCGCCGCCCTGCGAGAGCCGGGACGTCTGGTGGACAGGGAAACAGGTAGACAAGGAAACAGGTAGACAAGGAAACAGGGGGCGACCAGGTGCACCTTGTGTGTACTTTCCTACTTGTGTACTATTCTTTCATCCCCTGTTCCTCTCCAGATTCTTCAGCACTCGTAGGGCTCGTAGCGTCACCCACTTGCTCGGCTGGCCTCGGCGTCCGAACGATGCCCACATGTTGCGGGGCGCATACTCCAGCGCCCAGCGCCCCTGTTCGTCCTGCTTGGCTAGCACCCGTTCGATGGCTGGCTGCAGACGAGCCTTGTCGGTCGCACCTGCCACGATGAGCACGTCCAGCAACTCCAGTAGGTCGGATGTATAGCCGAGGGGGAAACCGAACTGGAACCACAGAGAACTCACCTCGCCCGATGTGGGGTAGTCGGCTCGCTCCGGGTCGTGGCTGAGCAGGAAGCGAACGCCCATTTCGACGGCCGTCTGCTCTGCGGATGTGCGGCGCTCCAGCGGCACGGCCAGGAGTGCGCCCAGTGCCTTGACCGCTCCCCAGGCACAGGGGAGGCCGTCGCCCATGCGCCTGGGCCGGTGACCGGAGGGCGTGCGGCCATTGAAACGGCAGCGGAATTCGTCGCGGCCGATCTGCGCCACCATCGCCGCCCGCGTGGCCCGCACGCGGTGGTCATCGGTGGTGCCGAACCAGCTCAGCGCCCGCAGCAAGTTGCCGTTCAGACAGAGGATGGCCCCCTTGGCATCCTTGGCGTCCTTACGAGCGGAGAAGCGGGCTTCGGGTACGTCAGTGCCGTGCACGGTGCCGCCATCCAGCCGGCTGTGGGCCAGCACGTGCTCGACGGCTCGCTCCAGTGGTTCGCAACGAGGCAGGCCCAGTTGGGCCAGGAAGATGATCTGCCAGACGGTGGCCTTGTACTTGGGACTGTAGCCCGCATCGGGATGCATCCAGTACCCTTCGGGCCACTGGGCGTCGAGGATGCGTTGCACGGGGCGGAAGGTCAGGATGGCCTGCTGCGCGGCTAGCACCTCCGGATCATTGGGGGGACGGTCGAGGAGTTCCACCAGCGTGCGGTGGCGGACAGATGGGTTATCCTCCTCCAACAACCAGGGGATAGGGTCGCCATGCACGGGTTCCAGCCAGCCCTCGGTCGCCCCCATCCGTAGACACCTCCGTTCGTTTCAGCAGGAGCACTGTAGCACAGAGCGGCGTTCCCGTTAAGCGAACCGCACTCTGTCAAGCGTGGACATCCGTCAAGTCTGTGAGGCAAGCCTATATGCACGTCGAATACAACTTCTGCCCCAATTGTGCCCAACCGCTGGAAGATCGGGAACTCTTCGGCCGCCTGCGGCGAGCCTGTTCTCGCTGCGGCTTCGTCTACTTCATTGAGCCCAAGGTTGCAGTGGGCGTCCTGGTAGAAGATGATCAGGGCCGCGTGCTGCTGGTGCGGCGAGCCGTCATGCCCCGCCTGGGTCTGTGGGCCTTCCCCGGGGGCTTCATGGACTACGACGAAGAGCCGCGTGCCGCCGCCCGGCGCGAAGTCGAGGAGGAAACCGGATTGCAGGCGCGGATAGAAGGTGTCCTGGACATTGCCTCCTTGGGCAGTGAAGACCTGAGGCGCGGCGTCATCATTTTCTTCAGCGGCCGACCTACGGGCGGCACGCTGCAGCCCGGCGACGACGTAAGCGAGGCACGCTGGTTCGCTACCAACGAGATCCCCTTCGATGATTTGGCCTTTTCGGGCATCAAACGCCTTCTGGAGGGATGGCAACAGGGGAGCGTTCGGGATGCAGGTCTGAGGCAAGGAGAGGAAGAGGGCAAGCGACAGTGAGGCAAGAGGACGGGGAGACAAGAAGCGATGGGGACCTTCTCCTTGTCTGTTTGTCTCCTGGCTTCCTTGTCACCTGGTCTCAGGCATCTGGCCCGTTTGCTTCTCCCTCCCCAGGCTCTGCCTCATCGGCTGGTTCTGCCTGCCACGAGGCGACCAGCCTGCTGAGCCCGCGGTTGATCTCCTGCAAGCCTTTCACCAGGCCGGCCCGGATGTCCTGAACGGGCTCGCTCTCGCGGGCAGTCTCCGCTGCCTGTTTGATGTCCGTCTTAAGTCCTTGGAGGACTTCGCTCCGACGGGCCCTCTGCACCGCCTCCTCGACCTGATCGCCCAGCGCTTCCAGCCCCTCGCTGATCTCTCGCTGCAATTCCTGGCGTTCTTCGCTCCCCCAGGCACCCCTTAGCGTAGCACTCAGTTGGCGGCCCAGTTCACTCAGTTCCTCGACGATGGTTCGTTCACCAACGCTCTCGCTCTTTGCTTCTTCGGTCATGACAAGTCCTCCTTCATCCCGCCCAAAGCACCCGCCCACAACTGGAGCAGAGGCAAACATCCTGGCCGTATTTCACTCGCTGCGCTTCTCCTGTGGGCAATGCCATACCACACGCCTGACAGGCACCGTTCCCCAGCAAGGCCACCGGGCGCCCCGCCTTGCGCCGGCGCAGATCCTCGTACAACCGGAGATTCGCGCCCGCTGTCGTCGCCTGCTCTTGCCGCTGAGTCAGCAACTGCCTGCGTCGCGCTTGCAGTTCCGTCTGTTCGGCCAGCAGAGCTTCCTGAGCAGCTTGCCACGCTTCGCTCACGCGAGCCAGCCTGTCCTGTCGGGTAGCGTATACTTCCTCAAATTGCTCCACTTGGAGCATAGCCTCCAGCAAGGCATCCTCCATGGCTACCAGTCGCCGCCGCAGACTGTGCAGTTCCTCTTGCAGGTTCTTCAGCTCCTTGGGATTGCGCACCCGACCGGCGTAGAGCCGATCCTTTCTTGCCTTGATCTTGCTGTTCAGTCCCTTGACTTCCAGCTCCCGCTGGCGCAGCATGACCTGCCAGCGCTGGAGTTCAGCCTCGGTGAAATGCACCGCCTGTCGGGCAATTTGCAGCTCTTCCGTCTCCCCCAAGTTCGCTGCGATCTCCCCCAACCGCCGCCCAACTGCGGCAAGGCTCATGTCGATCTCCTGCAACCGATACAACTGCTGAGCTGGGTGCATGACCCTGCGCCTCCTCTGTCTCAGAAAAGTGAACAGGAGCCCACGCCCCAGGCGCGAGCTCCTGGTTCACAGCCAACCGGATGGCTGGCAGGCGATGGCCGGCCCAGGCGGTTCGCCGTCCACCAGGCTGACACATCGCACACCGCCCTCTTGATCTGCACTCTTCGGCTCATCACTTCGGCATTGTAGCACAGGACGGGCCTGCAGGCAAAGCGCCGACTTTGCCCAAAAACGCGATGGAAGCTATAATCGTAACAGAAAGGAGTGTTACCGTATGCCAACAGAGATACTGAACAACATCGGGATTGTTCTGCAAGTGATCGTGGCCCTGTGCGGCGCGTTTCTACTGGCCTTCTGGCTGAGCATGGTTATCTGGACCTACCGCGACATCCGCTCCCGTTCTCGGGACATCTTTGCCGCGATACTGGCGGCGCTG
The DNA here is from genome assembly GCA_965369635.1 of uncultured Anaerolineales bacterium. Classification (GTDB taxonomy): domain Bacteria; phylum Chloroflexota; class Anaerolineae; order UBA3071; family UBA3071; genus UBA3071. The sequence continues at coordinate 9,756 of CBDURC010000020.1, forward strand.
ATGGTGCTTCTTTTCGGCCCTATCGGTCTTCTTCTGTACCTGTTCCTGCGCCCGCGGGAGACGCTGGCTGAAGCCTACGACCGCGCGTTGGAAGAAGAAGCTCTGCTGCGGGAAATCGAGGAGCGGGTGGTGTGTCCCACGTGCGGGCAGCCGACGCAGCCTGACTGGATGCTCTGCCCTCAGTGTCACACCCAGTTGAAGAAGCCGTGCGCAGAGTGCGAGCGGCTGCTGGAGATGGAATGGCGGCTCTGTCCCTACTGCGGCAGTGCACCGTCAGTGCCCGTACTCACCACACAGGTCAAACCAATGGTGGAGCAGGTCGCAGCCAGCGAGACCTGACGGAACACGAAGCACGCAGAGCGAGCTTCCTCCTATGTTGCGTGTTTCGCGATGACCTGACCCTGTAGCCGCAAGCATGTACGGAGAGAACCGATGAGACGCAGACGTTCTGGCCTGCTCACTTTTCTGCTGGTCGCCGCGGTGTTGCTGGCGGTGGTAGGCGTGATCCTGGTGAGTGTGTACCTCTACCTGAGGGGAAGCACTGATCTGCCGACGGCGCTGCCTCAGGAGCCTTGGGCTGCCGTGGAGGTGGAAGTAATCTCCCCTCCGCTGGCGTTGCGCACGTTGGCTGGCGAGGAGGAGGTGGACACAGTGCGAACGGCGCTCTCCGTCGGCGACCTGGATAGTGCCTATGCCACGCTGGTGTTCAGCTCTTCGCTGAGCGACGCCAAGCGGACTGGTCACCTATTGCTGCTGGCCCAGCACTACATCAGTGCCGAACAGGGGGAGAAGGCCGCCGTCTGCCTCCAGCAGGTGCACTCGCTGATCGTTCTTAGCCCTCTGCTCTCGGACGCGGCGCGAGGGGATGCGGCACTACAAGCGGCCTCCATCTGGCACACCCTTGGGCGCGAAGACGCCGCACGGCTGAGCCTGGCGCAAGCGGAGGTCGTGGCTGAGCAGAGCGATTTTCTGCGGCCAGCGCAGCGGCGCGACCTGTGGCAGCGGCTGGCGCCCGCGTATGGGGAGCTGGAGGATGCGGAGAAGGCGGCAGCAGCCCAACAGGCGGCGGACGGGCGGCGTGACCAGCCGGCTCAGGCAGCCTCTGCACCACTGCTCCCCGGGTTCCTTGGGGATCTGCTTCTTTCACAAGAGGTCGAGGACATGCGCTCAGCCCGGCAACAGCGGACGGTGACACTGATCGAGCAGTGGATTGCTCTGGAGGGGGACGACGTGGCACCTGAAGTGGCCGATCTGGCCGAGTTCCTGCGGCGCGAGGATGCAGCCCGCATGGCTTACTTCGATCAAGTAACTGCCACAGAGCCTCAATTGGCGGTTCAAGCGGCGGCGGCTTGGGAGCGAGCAGCGTGGCTGACACTCAAGTACCGTATCGCCCGTGGTGGTTTTGGCCTGTCCCTCGTGCCGGAGTGGGAGGAGAATGCGCCGCTCATCCGCACCGAACTGGTCAAGGCCTACGAGGCCCTGTTCCAATTGTACGGCGATCAGGCCACAGCGCTGCCCTCGGCCACTGACGTTGACCAGGCAGGGGTGGAGCTGTTGCGGCAGGAGATCCTACTGGGGCAACTCGAACTGTACCCGGACTATCCTGAGGACCAGCTTGTGAAGAGGCTGCAAGAGGCACAGGAACGACTGCGGGCGACGCGTCGCCGAGGCTTCTGGGTCTCTTCATACGTCGAGGATGGCAAGCGTTTCTTCACGCTGGTGGATCAGACAGCCGATACCAAATCTTGACATACTTCCGAAACGTGCTATAATTCGCAACAAGTCAGAAAGCATGACCTTCGGGGCGGGGTGAGGCTGCAAACGAACAGAAGCCAATTCCCGACCGGCGGTAGGGTGGTCTGCGGACCATCGAGCCCGCGAGCCGCGATGGCGGCAGATCCGGTGCGAGCCACGGCTGGCAGGACGCATGAATGGATAGTCCTGTGAAACCAGGCTTCAGTCCGGGGCCGACGGTATAGTCCGGATGGTAGAAGGTCGAAGGCAACAGGACGGCAGCCATTCGTCCGCTTGCCAAGTGTCTAACGTCCCCGAAGGTCCTCCCGACCAACGGGGATGTTTCGCGTTTGCTGACCGGTCACCAATACCCAATATCCAATACCCCCTGAGGAGATCAAGATCATGCTCAATAGAGCACTCACCGCTGCGCTCGTCGCGATCTTGCTGGCAACCGCCTGCGCACCGCCGACGCCAATGCCAATCGAGTCCGTACCACCGACAACTGAGCCCATTCCCATCACCCTGGCCATGGGCTACATTCCTAGCGTGCAATTCGCTCCGTTCTACGTAGCTTTGGAGAAGGGCTACTTCGCCGAGGAGGGGCTGGAGGTTACCTTCCGCTACGGCTTCGAGACCGATCTCATCAAGCTGGTGGGGACGGACGAGTTACAGTTCATGATCGGCAGCGGCGAGGAGGTGATCCTGGCACAGGCGCAGGGGCTGCCGGTGACCTACGTCATGCGCTGGTATCGCCGGTTCCCCGTGGTGGTCTTCGCCCTCAAGGACACAGGGCTGGACTCGGCCAAGGCGCTGGAAGGCAAACGGGTGGGCATTCCGGGACTCTTCGGAGCCAGCTACGTCGGCTGGAAGGCATTGGTCTACGCTGCCGGCCTGGACGAGAGCAGCGTCAAGCTGGAGAGTATCGGCTTCACGCAGGCGGCTGCGGTCAGCGAGGGACGAGTGGACGCCGCGCTCGACTACTCGGTGAGCGGGCCGGTGCAGTTACCTCTGGCAGGCAAAGAGGTGGATGTCATCTACATCGCCGATGTGATTGACCTGCCCTCTAACGGGATCATCACCAACGAACAGACGATCGCTGATCAGCCGGAACTGGTGCAGGCGCTGGTACACGCTGCGTTGCGCGGCCTGCGCGACACGCTGGCCGACCCCGACGAGGCGTTCGCCCTCAGCCTGCAGCAGGTGCCCGAGGCTGGTGGCGACAACGAAGCGGTCAGCCGCGCCATCTTCGATGAAGTGCTTAGCCTCTGGCGCACGGGGGAGGGAGAGCAGCTCGGCGCATCGGACCCAGAGATCTGGGCCGAAGCCGCCCGCTTTATGCTCGAGATGGGTTTGGTTGAAGTAGAAGTGCCTGCAGGCGAGCTGTTCACGAATCGGTTTGTTCAGGACGCTGGCGGTGGGTAGGGAGACGAGGGAACGAAGGGAAACAAGGGAAACAGGGGAAATGAGGGGTCTGAGGGCACTGAGGGGAGAAGCTCTTGCCGGTTTCTGATCCTCACTTCGCGGTCCACGATACGCGATACGCTATACGCGATACGCGATGTGCCGAGCCTCTGCTGATCGCCGAACACCTGCACCGCGAGTTTGCCGACGCGCCCGGCGACCCACTGCAGGCGTTGTGGGACGTCTCGTTGGCCGTCTGGCCAGGAGAGTTTCTGAGCATCGTCGGGCCTTCAGGCTGCGGCAAGAGCACGCTGCTGCGCATCCTGGGCGGACTGCTGCGGCCCACGCAGGGCCAGGTGCGTTTCGACAGTCGGCCGCTGAACGGCCCCAGCCGCGAGATCGGCTTCCTCTTCCAGAAGGTCAATCTGATGCCCTGGCGCACGGTGCTGCGCAACATCGCGCTGCCGCTGGAGGTGCAGGGCGTGGATCGCCAAGTGGCCGTGACGCGGGCGCGGCACCTCATCGAGTTGGTCGGGTTGCACGGCTTCGGCGATCACTATCCCCGCCAGCTCTCGGGCGGCATGCAGCAGCGGGTCGTGCTGGCGCGTGCGCTGATCCACGAGCCGACGTTGCTACTGCTCGACGAGCCCTTCGGCGCACTAGACGCCATGACCCGAGAGCGGATGAACCTGGAGCTGCTGCGCGTCTGGAGCCTGCGTCGCCAGACGGCCGTGTTGGTCACGCACTCCATAGCCGAGGCGGTCTTCCTGGCTGATCGGGTGCTGGTGATGACACCGCGGCCGGGCCGCATAGCGGCCACGGTTGCCGTGCCCTTGCCCCGTCCCCGCAACCTGGAGATGATGGGCGAGGAGGAGTTCGGCCTGCTGACGAAGCAGGTGCGCCGAGCTATTGAGGGAGACTGGATGCCTGGTCCGCCGCACGTGCGGTGAAGCAAGGGAGCAAGGGAGCAAGACGCAAGATGCAAGATGCAGGATGCAATCTGTCGTTCAATGGATGGCGAGGAGTTGTACTCCGAGCCCTTGTTCGAGAGTACAACTCCCTCACATCGGGCATCGGGTAGGTAGCGAAAGGCAAGAGGCAATTTGTCCTTTCCCGTCGCATGTGGTAGCATTGCGGTCGCACCTTGGGGACAACAGAACCTCTCTCTATCCCAAGCCGTCTCCCGATTCACGAACCTACGAACAAGGAGAGACCCGCCAACCATGAATGCACAGCAACCGCTGAAAATCCTGCAACTCTCGGCCGAGGTCGTGCCTTTCGCCAAGACCGGCGGCCTGGCCGATGTCGTCGGCTCACTGCCCAAGGCGCTCAAGCAGTTGGGCCACGACGTGCGGGTGGTGATGCCCCGCTACGGACGCGTCGGAATCAAGAAGTTCGGGCTGAAGAAGAAACTGGTTCGCTTCCCCGTGCCTCTGGGCGAGAGCGAAGAGCCCACGGCCATTCTGGAAGGGACTATTGGCGACGATGTGCCCGTGTACTTCGTGGAGAACGCGCGCCTCTACGATCGCGACGGCATCTACATGTACCCCGACGACGCTGAGCGGTTTATCTTCTTCTGCCGCGCTGGCCTGGAGCTGTGCAAGCAAATGGACTGGCAGCCTGACATCCTGCACTGCCACGACTGGCACACCGCCATGGTACCTAACTGGATGAAGACCGTCTACAAGGATGACCCCTTCTTTGCGCAAACCGCCACGGTCTACACCATTCACAATCTGGCCTACCAGGGCATCTTCGGCTACCGCGTCCTGGAGATTGCCGGGGTCGCCGAGCATGGCTTCATCGTCCATCCCGACACTGCCGATCTGAACCAGGTGGTAGACTTCATGGCCCGCGGCATCCTCTTCGCCGACGTGGTCAACACCGTGAGCGAGACGTACGCTCAGGAGATTCTGACTCCCGAGTATGGCGAGGGGTTGGATCCGCTACTGCGGGATCGGCGGGATCGGCTGTTCGGCATCCTCAACGGCATTGACACCGAGGTGCTGAATCCGGCTACGGATCCCCACATCGCCATGAACTTCGACGTCAATACGCTGGAACGGCGGGGGGTCAACAAGGCCGCACTGCAGGCAGAAGCGGGACTGCCTGAGCGACCCGATGTCCCGCTAATTGGCATCATCTCCCGTCTGGCGGATCAGAAGGGCTTCGATCTTATCAGCGCGATCGCCGACCCACTGATGAAGCACGTGGAGTGCCAGTTCGTGTTGTTGGGCACGGGTGATCAGAAGTACCATGACATGTTCGAGCGGCTGGTGAAGCGCTACCCGAACAAGATGGGCATCTTCCTGACCTTCAACACCCCGCTGGCGCAGCGCATCTATGCCGGCTCCGACATGTTCCTGATGCCTTCCCGCTTCGAGCCCTGCGGGCTGGGCCAGCTCATCTCCATGCGCTACGGCAGCGTGCCCGTCGTGCGGGCCACCGGCGGTCTGGCCGATACGGTAGAGGACTACGACCCGCGCACGGGCGAGGGCAACGGCTTCAGCTTCGAGGCGTATGATGCCATGGCCCTGTACACCGTCCTGGTGCGGGCCACTGAGACCTACAAGCATGGCGACGTATGGCGGCAGCTCACGCTGCGAGGCATGGAGGCCGACTACTCCTGGACCGCCTCGGCGCGCAAGTACGCGGACCTCTACTACCGTGCACTGGCGACCCGAGCCGGGGAGCACGCCCCCGACGAGTCCGACGTCTTCCCTACCAGCGGCCCCGGTGTATGAGCGAGGGACATCACGATATCGCCATGGCCGAGACAACTCAGCCAGAGAGTAAGACAATCTCTCTTCGTTATGTCGAGAAACCGCGCGAGCCGCTGCGTGAGCCGCTTCCCCTGATTGCCCCCGGCATTGTCCATCTACCCCAGTTGGTCGCTTCACTGCCTGCGCCAGCGCGGGAGCGCTTCCAGCGCATCTTCCACGTCAGTACCTGCGTGGGGAAGCTCAACCCGCCGGAGACGATGCACGAGTGGATCCAAGGCTACTTCGGCAGCGTGGAGGCTGTGTTGGAGCAGCGCATCGTCAAGGTGACGAACCTGGTGACCATGGAGAGCGCACTATTCAACGAGCTACGGGCTCGCCGTCCAATCGAGGCGAGAGCCCCTAGCAATGCGGTGATCGAGGCGCGCACACGGGTAGGTGACCCCTTCTGCCGGCCTGAGCAAGCCACGCCGGAGGACGTTTTCGGCCGTGTTCGGGGGCGGCACTGCATCACGGCCTCCAATATCGCCAAGTACGATGGCTTCCACGGTCTGGTCATCTTCGATGAGCATGATCCACTGGCCTTCGACTCTGAGGAGGTCGCCGATTACGTGGATACCGCCTATCGCTGGGCACTGGACGCGCACGGGATCGACCCAGAGGCCAAGTACTTCTTCTTCATGTGGAACTGTCTGTGGAAAGCGGCTGCCAGCATCCTGCACGGGCACATGCAGATGACGATGACCAGAGACATGCACTACGCCAAGGTGGAAGCGCTGCGGCGGGCTGCACTGGCCTACAGGCAGGAACACGGGTCCAACTACTTCGATGATCTATACGCTGCCCACGCCGACCTGGGCTTGGGCTTCGAGCGGGACGGTGTGCGGGTCATCGCCTATCTGACTCCCGTCAAGGAGCGGGAGACGCTGTTGTTGGCCGATGACCTGAACCCCACACTCAGCCGGGCACTGTACGACACGCTGGCCTGTTTCCGTGACCAGATGGGGGTCCAGAGCTTCAACGTGGGCATGTACATGCGGCCGCTGGCCGAGGCGGACGAGGATTGGAGAGGTTTTCCGGTTTTAGTACGGGCGGTAGACCGCGGCGACCCCGTCAACCGCACTGGCGACATCGGCGGGATGGAGCTGTACGCAGCCAACGTCATCGGCACCGATCCTTTCTTCGTGATCGGGCAGTTGGCAGAGGTTTTTGGCGTCAGGAGGAATTAGAAGAAGATGAAGGATTTCAGTGATCTGCAGCAGATTCTGCCCCTTCTGCTCCCCCTGGTTCTCATCCAGTTGGGCCTGCTGGCCTTGGGGGTGTGGGACTGGGCGCATCGCCAACGCTTTCGTTATTTGAACCGCTGGGGCTGGCTGGCGATCATCGTGCTCATCGGCACTTTCGGCCCGTTGATTTACCTCTTGCTGGGGCGAGAGGAAAGCTGATGGCTGCCATCGTTTGCAAGAAGCTGACCAAGCACTATGGCCCGGTGGTGGGGTTGGATGAGCTAGACCTGGCCGTGCCGGAGGGGACCATCTTTGGCTTTCTGGGGCCCAACGGCGCGGGCAAGACCACTACTATCAAGCTGCTCATCGGCCTGTCCAGGCCCACTGCCGGCCGGGCCTGGGTGGCTGGCCAGGAAGTCACCTTCGGTAACCGAGCCCTGCATGCCAGCATTGGCTACCTGGCGGAGGAACCGGCCTTCTACAGGTGGATGACCGGGCGCGAGTTCCTGATCTACGTGGCCCGGCTGTTCGGCCTGGGTGGGGGAGAACTGACGCGGCGGGTGGACGAACTGCTAGAGCTCGCCGACCTGGGGGCGGCGGCTAAGCGACGCATCGGTGGCTACTCCCGGGGGATGCGCCAACGACTGGGCATCGCCCAGGCGATGATCAACCGCCCAGCGGTGCTCTTCCTGGACGAGCCCTGCTCGGCGTTAGACCCCATCGGCCACAAGGAGATCATGGAGGTCATCGCCCGGCTCCAGGGCCAGGCTACGGTGTTCATGTCCACCCACATTCTGGCCGACGTCGAGCGGGTTTGCGACATTGTGGGAATCATTGACCACGGACGGTTGGTGGTGCAGGCACCTCTCGAAGAACTGCGGGAACGTTACGCTGCGCCCGTCTTCCTCGTCAAGCTCGAGGCAAACGATGGACAGTTGACAACACTGGCCGATAGCCTGCACAAACTGCCCTGGGCGGGTCGCGTCGAGGTTGGTGAGAACCAGTTGCGTCTCTTCGCCCGGGACCTGGCGATGGCCAAGCGGGAGTTGCCGAAGTTGGTGGCCGTCAGTGGCCTGACACTTCTGCGCTACGAGCTGGCCATGCCCAGCCTGGAGGATGTCTTCGTGCGGCTGGTGGAGAGAGAGCGATGAACTTTCCTGTCTTGCTGGGCAAGGAACTGACTGAGCAGTGGCGGACCTACCGTTTCCTGGTGATAGTTGTGGTCTTCGTGGCCTTCGCCGGGCTGTTATCGCCCATCGTGGCCAAGCTGGCGCCAGAGCTTCTGAAAAGTATGGCCTCCAGCAGCGGCCAGACGGTCATCATCCAACTCCCAGAGCCCACCGTGGCCGATGTCATCGCCCAGTTCCTGAAGAACCTGACGCAGATCGGCGTCATCGCTTTGATCCTCGTCGCGATGGGGACGGTAGCTTTGGAGCGGGAACGAGGCACGGCGGCGACAGTGCTCTCCAAGCCGGTGTCCCGCCTCTCCTTCCTGCTGGCCAAGTTCACGGCCCTGACGCTCGTCTTCGCGGTGAGCTTGGCGCTGGCAGCGGCGGTCTGCTACTACTACACCGTCGTCATCTTCGGGCACCAGGATGCTGGCCTCTTCCTGCGGGTCAGCCTGCTGGCGGCGCTGTACCTTTGGGTATGGCTGGCGGTGACTTTCCTGTGCAGCGCCCTGTTCAAGAGCCAGATTGCCGCGGGCAGTCTGGCCTTCGGCGCGTACGTTGGCTCGTCGCTTCTGAGCATCGTGCCGCAGGTCAAAGGCTACCTGCCAGGGGCACTGATCGAGGGCGCCGGTAAGCTGTCGCTGGATGCTCCCGCCGATGTGGGCCGGGCGGTGACCGTGAGCCTGGCCATGGTGGCGATTTGCCTCATCGTAGCTTATCACATCTTCGAGAGGCACGAACTGTGACCCGAAGCCCCGCCTGGGACTCAAAGCCTCCAGGCTCAGCAGCTCAAAGGCGCCAAGTTGGGTGGGTCAGGGAGTCTGCTCCGGGATCGCTCCGTCAGTGGGAATAGCTTTCTTGCAGGCAGAAGCGATGGCGCAGAATCCCTGCCGTTAAGGAGCACGCTGATGCTCACCAATCGCAAAGATACGTTCTTACACGCCTTGGCCTTCGTGCTCGGCTTCTCGATCGTGTTCGTGAGCCTGGGCGCGTCGGTGGCTTTCATCGGTTATGCGCTCAGCAGCTACATCGTCTGGGTGCAGCGGTTCGGCGGCGTGCTCATCATCATCTTCGGGCTCAGCACCATGGGGCTGATCAAGCTGCCATTCCTCTATGTGGACAAGCGGGTGCAGATGCAAGCGAAGCCCCGCCTGGGCTATGTCTCCTCACTGCTGATGGGGGTCGTTTTCTCAGCGGGTTGGATCCCCTGCGTGGGCCCAGTGCTGGCGGCCATCTATCTCCTGGCCAGCAGCACTCAGACCGTCGGTCAGGGAGCATTGCTGCTGGCCGTCTATTCGCTGGGATTGGGGGTGCCGTTCCTGATCACCGGTGCTGCTCTCAGCGCCATGACCGGCTTATTGCACCGCCTGAACCGATACCTTAACGTCGTTTCCGCCATCACCGGCCTCTTCCTCATCGCCATCGGAGCGTTGCTGCTCCTGGATCAATTCCAGCTCCTGTCAGGATGGCTGACCGACCGCCTTGGCAGCGGTCTCGCAACGGCCGAGCTGTCCAGCGACGGGACGGGCACCGTCACCTTGCCGTTGGCCTTTGTAGCGGGGTTGCTCTCCTTCCTGTCCCCGTGCATTCTGCCGCTGATCCCCGGATACATCGGCTACCTGAGCGGGACGGTGGTCGTGGGCAGCAGTGGCTCTGAGAGAAGAGGCTAGCGTCTCGTGTCCGAGGCGACACCGAAACTGTCGGCACAGGCAGAGGCGCTCGCGGCCCGCATTGACCGCCTGGTGCGCAGCATAGCCCGGCGCTGGTTGCTTATCTTCAACCTATTGGTGGCGCTGTATCTCGCCGTGCCAGTGGCCGCGCCCTTCTTGATGCACAGCGGGCACACTCGCGCTGGTCAGCTTGTCTACCTGATCTTTCGGCCACAGTGCCACCAATTGCCGGAGCGCTCCATCTTCCTCTTCGGGGAGAAAGCCATCTACTCGCTGCAAGAGTTGGACGCGGCCGGTGTGCTGCCTGGGACGACGCTCAACGAGCGTGCCACCTTCGTGGGCGATGAGCGCTTTGGGTATAAAATCGCCTTCTGCGAGCGGGATGTGGCCACCTGGGGAGCGATCCTCCTGGCCGGCCTGATGTTCGGGCTGACGGGACGACGGTGGCGGCCACTGCCACTGTGGGGATATGTGCTCTTTCTGATCCCACTGGCTGTAGATGGCACCACTCAGTTTCTAGGATTGAGGGAGAGCACCTGGGCGCTGCGCACACTGAGCGGTGCTCTGTTTGGCCTGGCAACGATGTGGCTGGCCTATCCCTATGTCGAGCAGGCCATGGCCGGCGTGCTACACGACAGCAGAAAGCAGGCTCGACGAAGGGGGCGCTCGGATTTGGATGAATCAACGTGAGTAGTGTATACTTCTTGGCTGTCGAGACCAATTGCGGGCGCAGATGGTGAAACGTACAACGTGACTGCTACGCATCGCATCTCTCGAATCACAGCCGTGCTGAAACAAACCCAAAGCCAACGGCGGTTGAAGAGAATAGAAAACGGAAGGTAATCAGCCTAATCCGCTCCGTCCGCTGGCGATTCTGTGCCTTTTCAGAGGCGTCGAACAACATAGACTGGAGGATTCTGTGGCAAACACGAAGTCAGCGATTAAGCGCATTCGCAGTTCCGAACGCAAGCGCAAGCGCAATCGCATGGTACGCTCCGCGACTCGCACTGAGATCAAGAAGGCGCGGCAGTTCATGGAGGCCGGGCAGATTGAAGAAGCTGCTGAGACTACTCATCGAGCGGTCAGCCTCTTGGACAGGGCCGCCGAGAAGGGGATGATCCATCGACGCAACGCGGCCCGGCGGAAGTCCCGTTTGATGCATGCCTTGCACAAAGCTCAGAAAGAAGCAACGTAGGTCTGGCTGCCCTCAAGCCAATGACGCACCATCTGGAGGCTTTCTCCTGGAGACAGTCTGTATGCCAGATTTCCTACTCTGATTCTCAATAGACCTTGCTCTCGCAGCATTCGCGTAAGGCATGCTGCGGATTTGACAGGAGAACGTTTGTTCTGTATAATCTCATAGAACAAACGTTCTGTGTTTTCATGCCCCATTCACTTTCCACTCTCTTCGCCGTTGGGCCACGAGCAGGAGGTGCACCATGCGCAAGCTGTTGGAACTACAGGCCAATCAGATCGAGGCGGTGCTGGCTAGCCACCGCATCCTCGCTCGCGTCTGGGGCGGCATCGTCACGCCCCGCTTCGTCC
>CBDURC010000021.1:0-20181 GCA_965369635.1 uncultured Anaerolineales bacterium
TCGCAGGAAGCTGTCGAACTCGCGCTCGTCGTAGAAGCCCCACCAGACGACGCGGGGGTAGCGGGCGGGGTCCACGTCGTGCAGCAGCCAGTGCCAGGCCAGGGCGCTCTTGCCGAAGCCGCCCAGGGCCCGCAGCACCAGCAGCGGGTGGTCGCTGTCCCCATTCAGCCAGCGGCTCAGCATCTGCCGCTCGGCCAGCCGCCCGGTGAAGTTGGGTGGCATGGGGTAGGGGTGGGCCAGGCGCCATTCGTCCCGCGTGGGCGTTTCGGGCGCTTCTTGCAGCGGCGGCGCGCCCAGCGCGGTCAGCAACTGCGTCCAGGCGGTGTCCAGCCGGTCGGGGCGGGCGAAGTCCACGTAGGTGAGCATGGAGATAGAATCGGGAAGCTCACAAGGTTCCAGACGCAGCGGCACCGTGCGGCGCTGCAGGCCGGCGGGGTCTTTGGTACGGGCCAAAATGGCTTCGCAGAGCGTCCACTCGCTCTCCACCCAATGCTGCGTGATCACCAACAGCGTGTGGCGGCTGTCGCGGACGGCGTCCTGCATATTGAACAGAGAGGGTCGGCCAGCGGTGAAGTCCCTGAAGTCAATGCAGACCCGCAATCCTGCCGCTTCCAGGCGCGGCAGCAGCGTGTCCGTCACCCACACCTCGTCAGCGTGGCTGTAGGAGATAAAGACGTCGTAGGGGTATTCCGTCTGCTCGGCCATGGGGAGGCCTCCTGAGGCAGGAATGCCTGACATACCCGGCAACGGACAAGAGGCGCATCACGATGCGGCAGGCCTGGCAACTGACAAAAGCGACGACGAGCCTTGCTGGCGAGTTGAGATCCGGTCCAGGGACGGGTGAGCAGCCGAGCTCACGGCGCGGGACAGTCACCGCCGGTGGGAGGCAGTTCGACCGGCGGCAAGGCCACGCTCAGCAGCGGCCAGCGCTGTTCAACGTCCGCGTAGTACACCACCGGCTGATGGTCAATGATCGTGCCCAGAGCAACGTCCGCCGCCACCTGCGCCCGCACGGTGATGACCACCGTCAGCCCAGACGCCAGCCGATCCAGCGTGATGGTCACGCGGTTGCCGGCCGTCTCCACCTCGCCGCCGTAGACGGCAACATCCTGCAACAGCAGTGAGGCTGGCAAGACGTCCTCAATGCGCACGTCAAGTAGTTCCCCAGGCCCCAGATTGGTGAGCTGCAGGGTAAAGGCAAGCTCAGAGCCCGGCAGGGCCATGCCGCTGCTGCTCGTCTGGGTCAGAACCAGTTTATCTGCAACGACGGTACCGGTCACCCCAGGGGAAGGTGTTGGCGTAGGCTCATCGGGTTCTCGTGTGGGCGTCGGCGTGGGCTCATCCGGCCTGCGCGTGGGCGTCGGTGTGAACGTGGGCTCTCCCGGCTTCAGCGTAGGCGTTGGTGTCGCCGTCTTCCCTGGCGTTGGCGTGTGTGTGCGAGTAGGCGTCGGCGTCGTCTTCGGTGTAGGCGTATGGGTAGGCACCCTGGTGGGCACTGTCTGATGCAGCCTGCTTTGTCTCTCCGTGGCCCAGGCCCGCGGGCCAGATGTCAGCAGGGCCAGCGTCACCAACCCCAGCACCACGATGGTCACCAGGCTCGTCCAGCCGCGGTTCTTATTGGAGTGAGAATTCGAATTACGGATCAGCATGGTCTAACTCTCCGTCCCTGCCAGCCTGGCGACCACCACGATGCGGTGGGTGTTGCTGTTGTAGGGCCAACAGGTGACCAGGGTGAGGGTTGGTTCGCTCGTTGGAGCCATGAAGCGGCCATTTGCCAGCCGCTGGGCTTGCGAGACATCCCGATCGGGCAAACTGTACATCCCCTCGATAATGTAGGTGAACTCCTGTCCCGCGGCGTCATGAAGAATGATGGCCCGGCCATCCAACACGCGGGAGCGCTCCGTGATGCCGTCCTCTTGCAGCTCGGCATCGTCATCATCCCAGGCCAGGCTGATGTTCTTGAAGACCTCGCCCTCGATGTTGTGATGACCGGAGATGACCACGTTGCCGGCCTGGCCAGGCAAAGCACTGTTGATCAGGTGACCAGCCACTCCGTTCCTGATGGCGTCGGTGTCCCACACCGACGTCCGTGTCCCGTCCACTTCCCCCACCTTCCAGCCCATCTCCACCACCTGGGCTTCGATCTCCAGGTCAGGGATGACGAGGCGCACCGGAGGCTCTGCAGCCGCGGCTTGGGAGGAAGGAGTTATGCGAGTGGGGGGTGTCGTGGGCTTGGCCGTCGGCATCGCCGTTGCCCGCTGAGTTGGCGACGGTTCTACGCCCGCCGCCAGCGTCGGAGTCGCGCCCTCCTCCGCTGTGACCCCGGGAAGCTCAGAAGTGGCGGTCGGCTGCTGCCCCGCCGTGGCTGTAGGGGCAGCGATAGGCTCCACAACTATCGTGGGCGTTAGCGCGGTCTGCGTCAGGCGCGCCTGGAGGCGCCGCCTCTCCCACTGCCGATATCCGACGTTGACCCCCGCGATCACCAAGAGGATAGCGCCTACGGCGATGAGCAGATAGCTTGCTATCCGCAACCAGCGCTTGCCCCCATCGCTTGAAAACCATTCCCAAACCTTCTTCTTCATAGGAGAACACACTCCCGGAAAGACGTATCCACGGCATCCAGGCACAAGCCTGTGCCATGAGTTGTGTGGCAACGAGGTCAGGCAGCTATTATACCGTAACTCCCCGCTAAGAGCAAACGCGAGCGGGTTTTGCCCGCTCGCGTTTGCTCTATGGCCGAAACGTCACCTTGCCTTACTGTGCCATCCTGGCGACCACCACTATGCGATGGGTGTTGCTGTTGTAAGGCCAACAGGTGATCAAAGTGAGAATCGGCTCGGTGGTCGGCGCGATGAAGCGAGCGTTGCTCTGCCGCTGCGCTTCTGAGACGTGCCGATCAGGCATCCTGTACATGCCCTCGACGACGTACTCGAACACCTTCCCCGCCGAGTCGTACAGATACACGGACTGGCCATCCAGCGCGTTCGAGCGCATGGTGACCCCGTCGTCCTGCAACTCAGCATCGCCATCATTCCACGCCAAGCTGATGTTCTTGAAGACCCTGCCATCGATGTTGTGATGACCGGAGATCACAACATTGCCGGCTTGGCCAGGCAGAGCGCTGTCGCTGTGGTGGCCGGCGGCGAAAGAAGCGACATCCCACTTCATCTGAGGCCTACCCTGCACTTCCACTTCCTGCCAGCCCACCTCCACCACAGGGGCCTCAATCGCCAGGTCGGGGATGACGATGCGCATCGGCGAAGTGGCCGGCGGGCCTGGCGCGTCAACGGATGTGACAGCACCGCCCACCTCCTGGCTGAGATCCACATAGATAGCGCTGAGCCATCCCTCCTCACCGTCCACACAGCAGACCTGCAACCAGGTACCTTCGGCGTTACGGCCGACGACCGTCATGCGGTAGCCCTGCTGGACGACAGCAATGTGGGAGTAACCCATGCCCGGCCCCGCCCGCATATTGAGGGCACGAGCGGTCACCTCGGCGATGAGGACAGGGTCCACGGCGGGAGTGGCCGTCGGCAGAGCGGGCGCGTCTGTCGGCGGCGCGGGCGTGTCCGTCGGCGGCGCGGGCGTGTCCGTCGGCGGCGCGGGCGTGTCCGTCGGCGGCGCGGGCGTGTCTGTCGGCATCGGAGTCGGCGTGGCCTGTGGCTCCGGCGACGGCGTGACGACGACGACCAGGGCGGGGGTGGCTGTTGGCACCGGCGGGATGGTGGCGTTTGGAGTAATGGTGGGGAGCCGCAATTCCGGGGGGGAGCAGCTCAGCGCGGCCAGCAGCAGGCAGGTGATTCCTACCGCAGCCAGGAGATGGCTCGCCAACTGCCGCCAGCGCTGGGCCGCTGTGCTCACACGCCGATCCAGACCACTCTTCATATCTGAGCTCACTACTCACTCCAAGGAAATACCTCCCTCAGGTTTGGAACCTGCGGGAGGTTCGGAACTGAAGCAAACGCGTGTCAGCCAAGGTGCGGCTGCACAACCTCCACCACCTCGGGGAAGTCGATGCGCAACCGCTGGAGAGTCTCCAGCGTGGGGACGCCGTTCGGCGTCCAGCCGCGGCGCTCGTAGACCGCATCGATCAAAAGCGTGTACCGCTCCTCACGGTACGCTCGCAGCACCGCCACCTTCTCTTCGGTGCTCTTGCCTTCAGGCTCGAAGCCCACCAGTTCCTTGATCTGCTTGTCGTACCGCTCGGCGCGGGATTCGTACTCATCCACAGTCACCGGTCCCGCGGAGCGATAAGGGATAGCATCATGCTCGCGGGTGCCGAAGCCCACCCTCAAGTTGAAGACGCGCTGGAAGTTGTAGACCGCCTCTGACATGCGGATAAGGTCGTCGCCGCTCCTGATCTCCTCGCGGCCTGTCACGCCGGCGAAGTACTCGACGTAATTCTGCACGTGTTCAGGCACTTTGTTCGGCTCATCTGCCAGAGCATTATCGGTCGGCGTGACGTCATTCCAGGGCAGCTTGCACAGGCCGCATAGCCCAAACCAGGTGCGCCACATGGGGAAGTAGTGCAACGCCTCCGCTTTGTCCTCGAAGGTGGGGAGTTCGTTGTTGACCATGTCCATAAAGATCAACCAGGCTTCGTCGTGCTGGGGACCCTTGTTGGCCAGGCCATAGCCGCCTTGCTGGGCCAGCGATTCCTTGCTCACGTACTCGGAGTATTCCAGCCCCTTGGCCTCCATGCCGATGTCTTGCAGAAACTGGAGATCGGCCCCGTACTCCTCGGCGAAGATCTGCTTCATGCGCCGGATGCCCTGCCCGGCGATCTTGCCGAAGCCCTCGCCGCGGGCCATGTCATGCAGCAGCTCAATGGCCGCGTCGGCGTTGCCAAACTTCAGTTCCAGGCCACCTGTCTTATCCTTGTCCAGGATACCAGCTTCGTAGCACTCCATCACAAAAGCGGTGAGGGTGCCGAAAGAGATGGTGTCCAGCCCGTAGGTATCGCAGTAGAAGTTGATCTCCAGGACAACCTCGGGGTCGAAGATGCCACAGTTGGAGCCTACGCCGGCGATGGTCTCATAATCTGGGCCATCCACGCGCACCACCTGGCCCTTGTACGGCCCGGTGCGGACGGTGTAGCCTTCCACAGTGTGGGAGCAGCCCAGCGTGCAGCCGTGCCAGCAGCCATCGGGGATGCCCTGAGTGAAGCGCTTCACCCACACATCTCCGTTGATGCGGGAAGCGTCGGGATGTCCACCATATTTGAAGTTGTTGGTGGGCAGGAGATCGTAGTCGCTCATGATCTGCACCAGGTAGGAGGTGCCGCGGCTGCGCATGCGGCACTGCTGCGGGTCATTGTCGCGGATCTCCTGGTGCATCTTGATGCCCACTTTGTCAATGCGGGACTTGTCGGCTGGATGGTTGGAATCGCCTTTCAGCCCCAGGTACTTGACCACCAGCGCCTTGATCTTCTTGTCCCGGAAGACAGTGCCGATGCCGCCGCGCCCTGCCTGCTTCACGCGCACGCCCTTGCGCCGCGCATCGTACAGGCTGAAGTTCAGACAGCCAATGAGAGCATGCTCGGCGCCCGATCCGGCGGAGACAGACGAGATGCCGGTTTTCTCATCTTCCCTGTCGGCGAACATCTCCACCATCCGCTCGGCCAATTCGTGGGTGTCCGCTGTGCCCTCTGGCGCTTCGTAGATGAAAACCTTCCCCTGCGTGCCATCTATGTAGACGATGACGTCCTCTTCCGCCTTCCCCTGCAGCTCAATGGCATCCCAGCCAGCGAACTTGAGGAACGGCCCGAAGTAACCGCCAACGTTGCTGTCTATGATAGAGTGCGTGGTGGGAGAGATGGACACGACGAGCGACTTGCCCGAGCCAGGATAGGTGGTAGTACCGCCCAGGGGTCCAGAGGAGATGACGATCTCATTGTCGGCGTCGTTCCACTTCGTACCGCCCGTCACGCCATGCCACAGCCGCCACAGCCCAAACCCCTTGCCGCCGACGAAGATGTCCTTCATCTCCTGCGTGACTGGCCTGCTCTCGATGGCGCTATCGGAGAGATTAACGTAGAGCGTGCGGTTCGTGTATCCTCTCTCAACCTCGGTCCGTTCGTAGTTGAACTCGGCCAGAACGTTCAGGTCTTCTCTCTTGATCCTGGTTGGTGATTCGGCCTTCATTACCAATGCCTCCTTGCCAATTCCTTGCCAATCCAATGGAGCAACTACTCAGTCGCTCCCCACCTCGATGGCCGGGAGTTGTACTCCCGGCCCTGCGCTGCCGAAAGAAGGGACGTCTGCGTCGTCAGAGAAGGGGCCTGCTGACAGACGCTCGGGCTGCCGGAGTACAACTCCGGCAGATCAGGCAGTAGGGCTGAGTAGCTGCTCAAGGGATAGGAAAACGGGGCAACAGATAAACAAAGGACCGCCGGACGTGCCCTGTCTCCATCTCCTTGTCTCCGTCTCCCTGTCTCCTCGTCTCCTTGTCTCCTTGTCTCCGTCTCCTGGTGTACTCACCTACTTGGCAGCCCACTTCTCCGTCTCGCTGGGTGGGAGATCCTCGACCTCCACAATCTCCAATGCTTCTGTGGGGCACTCGTCGGCACATTTGCCGCAGGCGATACACTTGAAGGGCACAACGTGATCGGGGTGCACGAACATAGCCCCGATAGGGCAAAAACTCACGCAGGCGTAGCAGCCCACGCATTTCTTCTTGCTGATCGTCACCACCCCGTTCTTGAGGCAGCGAATGGCCATGGCCGGGCAGACGTCAATGCAGTCACCCAATTGTTGGCAGACGAGGATACGATAGTCCGCATCGCCAGAGTCGTCTTCGACGATGCGGATGGCCGATTTCTCTGAGTTCGGTTCGTCGAAGTAGGTCTCGGAGCAGATCGCTTCACAAACCAGACATCCGATACAGCGGTCTGGGTAGGTTTTCAGGATCTTCATGGTTCACCTCACGTGTTCTGTTGTCTGTTGGACCATTGGTGATTATACCATCCCCCACCGCATCCAGCAACTACCTGTCAGACCGTCGCCAAAGTCTCCTCCATCTCGCTTTTCTGAGCAGCGATCTCCTGGCGCAATCGCTTGATGTCGGCCAGCAGTGCCATGTCCCGCTCGTCGCCCAGCACTCGCAGCCGATGCTTTCGGAAGGCCAACTCTGTCAGCAAGCGGTGCACGCGCCCTTGGCGACGTGCCTCTTCCCGTCCCCCCCGTGTCCAGGCCGCCCACCACAGCCGCAAACGCCGACCGTATGCCGACGCCGCCGAGTACTCCGACGTCGTCAGCAATATGTCCACTTCCTCCCCCAGTTCCGTTTCGATCCATTGCCGTTCTTGGCGCCAGGCCAGCAGCACGATGACGAGCAGCACCAGTATCCCCCCACTATCGGTCAGCAAACTCAGCAAGAGGCCGCCCAGGGATACATCGGCCAGCGAGACACCCAGATTGTGCAGACCGTGAAAGGTCATGGCCGCGGCCAGGCCCACCAGTGGCATCAGCCAGCGCAGACAGCCGCGCCGCGCCAGCCTCGCCATGCCCAACCCGGCCCCGCTGAGGGCAGTGAAGAAAGCGTGATTGAGGCCAAACAGGACAACTCGCAGAAAGACCACTACTCCCCAGCCCGTCCATCCTCCTTCAAGAAAGGTGGAGAGGAAGTAGAGCAGGTTCTCGGTCATGCTGAAACCGATGCCCACCAGCGCCCCGTAGACCACGCCATCCAGCACGTTGTCGAACTCGCGGCGGAAGAACAGCAAGAGGCCCACCAAGGCCAGGGCCTTGGCCACCTCTTCCACCACAGGTGCCACGGCGCTCGCTTCCAACACATTGGCCAGCCGTTCAGCTTGCAGTCCAGCCAGCGGTACACCAAACAGCGTCTCCGCCAGCAGAGAGATGAGGATGGCGGGAACCGCCCCCCAAACGAAGGCCACGGCCAGCAGTCCCAACGGCTCTTTCTCGTACCGATCGCCCCACCAGATCAGCAAAGCGTACATGACTGTGGGCACTGCTGTCGCCAGGAGGGAGAGAATCACCACCAAGACATTGCTGGCGAAATCCACTTGAGCCTCCGCGTTCAGACCCAACCTAACTGGCGCAGTGGTTTGGCGATGGTGGAAGGGAAGTGCACCCAAAGGCCGTTGGACCTTCCGCCGACTTTGCCTTGGGCCAGGCTCTGCAAGAACTCCTCTGGCCCGTCGAAGGGCGGCAGTTCCACGTAGCCACGCCCCAGTTCCCAGAGGGTATGCGCATCGCTTCCCGCCGTGGCAAGTTTACCGTAATGATCGGCCCATTCCCTGGCTTGGCGATTATCGCGCTGCAACAAACAGCGGGCGTTGAACACCTCCAACGCATCCACCTGGTCAATGATCTCCAGCAGAGCTCCGACAGCCAGCGCCGAAGAGCGCAGACTTTCGAAAGGATGGGGGACGCTGATCACTGCCCCCTGCTCCCGCAGGTGAGTAATGGCCTCCTGCGGCGTGAGATCTCTGGGCACCTCTTCTCGCAAGAAATAGGCAATGAGCTCGCCCTGCGTGGTGTCAATCTCCTGGCCCACAATAATCAGGTCGGGAGCCAGTTCCTGTGCCGCCAGCGCTCCGGCGATGGTGTTGTGGTCGGTGATGGCGATCTTGCTCAGCCCTTTGCGGCGGCAGGCAGCGATGAGTGCGGGCAGCCTCGTCAGGCAGTCCCCAGAGTAACGTGTGTGAACGTGAAGGTCGACTTTCCAGATCAATGTGAAGATCCCAAGTTCCGGGTTCCCCGCCGCGGGGCATACTTGCACAGAGCGGCCACCCGGCATCATTGCCAGGTGGCCATTTCTTCTCTTCTCGTACCTAAGATGCAAACCAACGTCTCGGAACCTCCACCGCTTTGAGCTGTGATTTGCTCAGTCTAGCTGCTCTACGCCTCCCGCTTGGCCTTGGCGATCACGCCCTCGACGGCGTGGGAGGGCACGATCTCGTAGTGGGAGACTTCGATCTCGTAGACGCCGCGCCCCTGGGTCATGGAGCGAAGGTCTGTGCCATAGCGCTGTATCTCTGCCAACGGAGCCCGGGCCGTGACCACGCTCTTGCCCTTTTGCTGATCCATGCCCATCACTCGCCCTCGCCGGGTGTTAAGGTCGCCCAACACGTCCCCCATGAACTCCTCAGGTACAGTGATGGTTACGTTCATGATGGGCTCCAGGAGAACCGGCCCGGCTTGCATGAACACCTTCTTGAAGACCTCGCGCCCGGCGATTTGGAAGGCGATGTCCTTGGAGTCCACTGGGTGCTGCTTGCCATCGTATACCTCGCAGCGCACATCCTCGATTGGATAGCCCGCTAGCACGCCCCTCTCCAGCACCGACTTGATGCCCTTTTCGATCGAAGGGAAGAAGGATGAGGAAATTGCACCGCCGAAGACGCGCTTGGTGTTGTACTCGAAGCCCTCGCCCCGTGCCAAGGGCTTGACTTCCATGTGTACTTCGGCAAACTGGCCTGCCCCGCCGGTCTGCTTCTTGTGCCGATAGTAGTCACTGGCCGAGCGGGTCACCGTCTCCCGATAGGGCACCTTGGGGATAGAGGTGGTCACTCCCACACTGAACTTCTCCTGCAACCGGCGCACGCCGATGTTCACGTGTGCCTCTCCCATGCCGGCGAGGATGGTCTGCCGGGTGCTCGGCTCCTGCCGCCAGCGGAGGGTGGGGTCCTCCTCGCACAGGCGTGTCAGGGTGGAGCCCATCTTGGCCGAGTCGGCCTGGGTCTTGGGGTTCACCGCCACCTCGTAGAGCGGATAGGGGTAGCTGGCAGTAGGCAGTATGAGCGGATGCCCCTTGTCGGCCAGTGTATCACCCGAGCGGGTCTCTGTGAGCCTGGTCACGGCGCCGATGTCTCCGGCCACCACCTGAGCGATAGCATTCTGTTCCCTGCCCCGCATCATGTAGAGCTGGCCGACGCGCTCCTCCTCGCCGCTAGAGACGTTGAAAACGCGACTGTCAGAAGGCAATGTACCCGAATAGACGCGGAAGTAGCTCAGCCTGCCTACGTAGGGGTCGGCCAACGTCTTGAAAACCAGCGCCGCCAGCGGCCCTGCAGCGTCTGGGGCCAGCGTCTCATCTGCTTCGGTTACCGGACTGGCGGCCGTGACCGCGCCCGCTTCGCCTGGCGAAGGCGCGAAATCAACGATGGCCTGCATCAACGGCTGGATGCCGACGTTCCGAAGGGCCGAACCGCAGAAAACCGGAACCATCGTCCCCTCGCGCACACTCTGTCGCAAGCCCTGGATGATCTCTTGGGGCGATAGATCCTCTCCTTCCAGATACTTCTCGATCAACGCATCATCCGTCTCCGCGGCAGCCTCCACCAATTGGATTCGCGCTTCCTCCGCCTGATCGATCATCTCGTCCGGTATCGGCGCTTCTTCGCCCTTCTCGCCCAGATACGCCTTCATGGTCACCAGGTCCACCACGCCACGGAAATCCGTCTGCTTGCCGATGGGCAGTTGCAACGGGATGAAGTTGGCGTCGAGACTCTCTCGCAGCGAAGCCAGTGCTCGGTCGAAATCGGCGTTTTCGCGGTCCATCTTGTTGATTAACAGCAGGCGCGGCAGTTGCCGCTTGTCGGCATAGCCCCAAACCAGCTCGCTGCCCACCTCGACGCCAGCGACTGCGTCCACCAGCACCAGGGCAGCGTCGACCACCTGGATGGCGCTCAGCATGTCGCCCACGAAATCAACGTAACCTGGCACATCGAGCACGTTGACCTTGTTGCCGTTCCATTCATAGGGCAGCAGCGACATCTGGACGGAAATCTTGCGCCGGATCTCTTCGGGGTCGTAGTCGGAAATGGTGTTACCGTCGTCAACACGTCCCAGCCGGTTGATGGCTCCACTGTTGAACAGCATAGCCTCGCCCAGCGACGTCTTGCCGGCCCCTCCGTGTGACAGCAACACCACATTGCGAATCTGATCGGTCTTGTAAATGGTCATTCATGCCTCCTCAATTATGATGCTAGAATGTCGAACCCTGGCTATCGAAAGATCATCGAAGGGAAAAGGCACCAGGACCACTCTTCTCCTGGTCATAGAACGGTCTCCCGTCGGCAAGTGGTCTACCTCTTTTGTGTTGGTGCATTATCTTCACCGCAGAGCACGCAGAGTCCGCAGAGATCCAAAGGTTTTCTCGGCATGCTCGGCGGTCTCTGAGATAAGAAAGCGAGCAAGACTTGCACCAACACAATTGGGGAAGACTACCACTTGCCACGATCCCGACTAACACATTGTAAATGAAAAGGAAGTAACTGTCAAAGGACAGGTGCATTTCAGTTTGGTGGTGAGTTGTGAACTAGTCGCCAGCACTCGTCGAAACGACCGCTCACAACGGCGGATCGCACGGAGAGTAGTCCCTCAGACCTTCTCCCAATGACTGAATGGTGATTGACTGCCAGGCATTATGTCACATCTCCAAGAAACTGAAATGCACCCCAAAGGACAGAAGCAGGTATCAGTTATCAGTGATCGAGGCTCGTGTTCCCTGAGACCCAATCCCTGATATCCAATACCCACCTTAGCCTCGATACTGCCGCACGATTTTCAAGTCGCTGCCCACCATACGGAAGGCTCGCCGTTCCGCCTCGTGCTTGATGCGTTCCTCATCGAGTGTCAGCAGTGCCCGGTTGCGCATCAGCCAGCGGCCAGCCACCAAAACGTCGCTGACGTCTGGCGACTTGGCAGCGTAGAGGACGTTGGACACCAGGTCGTGCCGCGGCCAGAGGTGCGGTTTGTCGAAGTCGAGAAGAATGAGGTCTGCCGGGCGGCCCGGCGCCAGGACGCCGCTTTCGGGGAAGCCCATGGCGCGGGCGCCGTTCTGCGTGGCCAAACGCAACGCCAGATCTCCGGGCATCACCTCTGGGTCTCTCCGGTCGTGCTTCTGAACCAGCGAGGCCAGACGCGCTTCCTCCAGCATGTCCAGATCATTGTTCGACGCCGCGCCGTCCGTGCCCAGGGCGACGTTGACGCCGCATTCCAGCAGTTCCGGCACCGGTGTGGTCCCCATGCCCAGCTTCATGTGGCAGCCAGGACACTGTACCACGTGCACACCCCGCTCGGCCAGGATCTCACGCATCTCCGATTCCTGCAGGTAGATGCAATGGGCAGCAATGGTGGGCACGTTGAATATGCCACTGGCTTCCAACACCTGCACCGGCGTGCGGTCATAGCGCTCCAGCGAGTTATCTACCTGCTCCTGCGATTCGGAGACGTGGATGTGGATGCCTACGCCCAGGCGGGCAGCCACGGCAGCCGTACGGGCCAGGAAGTAGTCCGAGCAGATGTAGGGCGAATGCGGACCCAGTAGGGTGCGGATGCGGCCATCGGCCACACCTTGCCATCGCTGTACGAACTCCAGCGTGCCCTGCAGGTCGGTGCCGATCTCGCCTTCCTCCAGGCCGAAGACGCACCAGGCCAGCGTGGCCCTCAGTCCGCTTTCCTCGACGACCTTGGCCACCTGATCCATCCAGAAGTAGTGATCGGCGAAGCCCACAGTGCCGGAACGGATCATCTCGGCCGCGGCCAGCGCGGCACCCCAGTAGACGTCCTCTTCCTCCAATGCCGATTCCGCCACCCAGATGCGCTCGTTGAACCAGCGGTCGAGAGGCAAGTCGTCGGCCCAGCCGCGCACCAGCGTCATCGCCGCGTGGGTGTGGGCGTTGAAGAAGCCAGGCATGGCCACGCGGTTGTGGCCATCCACGGTCTCGTTGGGGGCAAAATCGGCAGGAGCCTGACCCACCGCCACGATGCGCCCATCGGCGATGGCCAGCTCAGCGCCCCGCAACACCGCACCTTGCTCATTGAGTGTGATGACATCCACGTCGCGGATTAGGATTCTGGACATCGGTTGCTCCTCATCGGGATAGATGCATGCATTATAGCACGGCCCATTTTCACAGCCAAAACGCCAAGGGCAGTTGAACTACTTGCCATTTGGTCCGATGTGCAGTATAATCCAAATGCGTCTATTGGTACCGGTTTCATCACATCTCGTCACAGCTCAAGGAGGGCATCTCATGTCACAGCTACTCACTTTCCTCTCAACCTTCGGCATCTTCATCATCGCCTTGCTGGCCATCGCCGGTTCGGCCGTCAAGATCGTACAGGAGTACGAGCGGGGGGTCATCTTTCGCCTGGGGCGGCTGGTGGGGGCCAAGGGGCCAGGCCTCTTCTTCATCATCCCCATGGTGGACCGCATGGTCAAGGTTGACCTGCGCGTGATTACGTTGGACATCCCCGCCCAGGAGGCGATCACCAAAGACAACGTCACCGTCAAGGTGGATGCAATCGCCTACTTCCGCGTCGTAGACCCTTCCAATGCTATCGTCAAGGTGGAGAACTATAGGCAAGCCACCTGGCGCATAGCTCAGACCTCGCTGCGCAGCGTCGTGGGGCAGTCCGAGCTGGATGAGCTGCTGATACACCGCGAGCAGATCAACCTCCGGTTGCAGCAGATCATTGACCAGCACACCGAACCCTGGGGCATCAAGGTCAGCATCGTGGAGATCAAGGACGTGGAGCTGCCTGATACGATGAAGCGAGCCATGGCTCGCCAGGCCGAGGCGGAGCGAGAGAAGCGCGGCAAGATCATCCACGCCGAGGGTGAATTGCAGGCCTCGGAAAAGCTGGCGGAAGCGGCCCACGTCATGTCGCAGGAACCGGCTGCTATCCAGTTGCGCTACCTGCAGACACTGCTGGAGATCGCTGAGGACAAGACATCCACTATCATCTTCCCTCTGCCCATGGAGCTCCTCAGGGGAATCACAGGATTGGTTGACCGCGCTGGGCGATAAGGCCGCCGACTGCGCCGCGCGCTGCCTGACTTTGTCGCGGGCTGAGTCGAGTTACTGCCTGACTTGATGTGTTTCGTGTTGCGTGCTGCCTGACCGAACACGCAACACGAGACACGTCCGCGCAGTGATGCGCAGTTGCGGTTCACGGCGACCTCTTGCTCTGGAGAGACCCTGATGAAGTCCAAGCCCTTGTTATTGAGCCTGGCCCTGATTCTCGCCGTTTCGCTGCTGGCGGCTTGCCAGCCGCCGAGCTTCCTGCGGCGGGCCACGCCGACACCTGCCGGCCCATTCCTTACTCTGTTCGTCGAACCGGAGGCCGGCGAATCCCCCGTCCTCGATGCGCTCAATGGCGCACAGGAATCCATCCGCCTGAAGGTGTATCTCCTCACCAATCCCAACGTCGTTGAAGCCCTGAAAGCCGCCGTGCAGCGCGGGGTGTCGGTGCGCATGATCCTGGAACTGAACCCCTATGGCGGCTCCATTGATCCCAACATCGTCATCGACCTGCGGGACAACGGCGTGGAGCTGAAGGGAGACAGCTTCGTCTTCAACTACACCCACGAAAAGAGCATGATCATAGATGACGAAGTGGCCTTCGTCATGACCGGCAACATGACCGCTTCGTCCTTCAGCGCCAACCGGGAGTACGGCATTATCACCCGCGACCCGCATGACGTGGCCGAGGTGGCTGCTGTCTTTGAGGCCGATTGGGCGCGGGAAGGGATTGACCTCAGCGAAAGCCGGTTGATCTGGGCACCGGACAACGCCCGCGAGCGCATCCTGACCTTCATTGACGAAGCCCACACGACGCTGGACATCGAGCAGCAGAACATGCAGGACCCCGAGGTCACTCAGCACATCAAGACCGCACTGCGGCGCGGCGTGCAGGTGCGCATCATCTCCTCGCCCCGTTACCCCATCGAGGAGGATAACGACGAGCCGGGGCGCGACCAACTGCGCAAGGCAGGTGCACAGGTACGCTACTTCGACGATCCCTACATCCACGCCAAAGTCTTCGTCATAGATGGCACGCGTGGCTTCGTGGGCTCGCATAACCTGACGACCAACTCCATCGACTTCAACCGCGAGCTGGGCATCCTCTTCGATGAAACAGAGCCAGTGGCGCAACTGGCGGCGCAGTTCGAAGCCGACTGGGCCAAGGCCACCGAAGAACCTTTCCCCACCGCTGGTGCAGCCATCCCCGAAGATGGCGTCATCTCTCACAAGGACACCCGCAAGTATTTCTATCAAGAGCTCACGGTGGAGTTGACAGTCACCCACATCTACAACAGCGGCCGCGTCATCTGGCTCATGCCGGACGACCGCGAGGACGACAACTTCAAGGTGGTCATCTTCCCCAGCGACTGGGACAAGTTCCCCAAAGTACCCGACGTGCTGTACGATGGCAAGACCATTCGCGTGAGCGGGCTCATCGAGAAGTACCGCGGCTGGCCGGAGATCATCGTGAACAGGCCTGAGCAGATCGAGGTGGTGGAGTAGCTGGAGGAGACAGGGCAACGAGGCAATGAGGTTCTGAGGCAACAAGGCAACGGGGCAACGAGTGGACGAGGGAGCGCCTTATTGCCCCATTACTCGTTTAGCTCAGATACTCCTACAGCGCAGAGCAACATGAAAGCAAACATCCATCTGGAATACGCCCCCCTGGTCGACATCCTGCAGGCCCGTGGCTGGGACGTGACGGCATACGATGAAATCCTCGGACGGCGGGAGGATGTGCTAGGCGTCTGGACCATCGGTATTGACCACGGCGGGCGGGTGCGCTTCACCGCCACGAGGCCCTCGAGCATGTCACAGGGTCGTCGCCTGCAGCGCAACTACCGGCGCTATCGTCTGCTGCTCGAGGGACACAGCATCCTCACCGTGACCACGAAGCTCCAAGCGGCCGAGGAGTTGCCAGCCGTTCTTGACCAGTTCGCTGCGTTCGCCATGGGCAGCGACTAGGGAATCAGGTATCAGATACCAGTGATCAGGGATTGGGCAACCAGTCTGTGGCCCCAAGACTCCGGAGTCTGGCCTCGCCATGTCGTTTCTGCGTCGTTACCGCGGTTACATCCTACTCTCCCTCGGCTGGCTCATCGCCCTGGGCAGCATCCTGTTCGCCGTGCAGCGACCGCAGCCCGCACCGCTGGAGATCCTGCCGCCACCGCCTACCGCAACACCTGCTCCTGCTCCCACGCCGCAGCCGTTGCGTGTCTACGTCAGCGGCGCGGTGCACGCCCCAGATGTCTACGAGCTGTCCGCCGATAGCATCGTCAAGGATGCCATTACCGCTGCGGGCGGCGTTACAGAAGAGGCAGACGAGGACGCCATCAACATGGCTCTGCCGCTCAGCGACGGCGCGCAGGTGCACGTGCCCCGCCACCAGGAAAATCTCCGACCGCCGCCAGCCGTCAGCGTGCCTCTCCTTCAAACCACGACAAGCCCCACCGGCGGGCCAGCAGGCAAGGTGAACATCAACACCGCCACGCCCGAGGAACTAGACACCCTCCCCGGCATCGGCCCGGCCATGGCCCAGCGCATCATCGAGGGCCGCCCCTACGGCAGCGTTGACGACATCACCCGCGTCAAAGGCATCGGCGAGGCAACCTTCGAGAAGCTGAAAGACTTGATCACCGTGCAGTAGCGGCGGCACGAGGAGGGACAGGGGAACAAGGGAGCAAAGGCGCAAGGGAGCAAGGAGACAGGAGATCCCCCACACCCCAGCACAAAAAGGAATGCCTATCCGAGAGCTTCATCAGGCAACAGGCATCACGCAACACGTTTCACGTTTCACGCCCCCCCCCAATTCTTATCACAAGCATGATACAAATCATACTCATCCGGCATAGAGTGGGGTAAACTTTGACAAAACGGCCAATGTGGGGTATCTTACAATGCCTTGCATGGGCCGTTGGCGCGCAATGGAAGGGCCATTACGCCAAGACAAACTCGACTCAGGGAGTACTACAGGGATGGCACAGTACAGCGAAATAGTGATTGATCACTTCATGAATCCACGCAATGTGGGTGTGATCGAAGACGCCGATGGCGTGGGGCATGAGGGCAATCCCACCTGTGGCGATACGATGGAGGTCTATATCAAGGTCGGCAACGTCAACGGCACTAAGCAGATCACAGACATCAAGTTCCGCACCTTCGGCTGTGGTGCAGCCATCGCCAGCAGTTCCATTGCCACGGAGATGGTGAAGGGCAAGACCCTGGAGGAGGCCGAGCGGCTGAGCGATGGGGAAATCGTGGAGGCACTGGGCGGGCTGCCGCCGCTGAAGGTGCATTGCTCGCTCCTGGCCACCGGCGCCTTGAAGAAAGCTATCGAGGACTACCGCCGGAGGCACAGCGACGCGGCGGATACTCAATGACCCATCAGGAGGATCATCCATGCCTGTCGAAATCACATATCACGGCCATGCTTGCTTCGTCGTCGAAGGCGGCGGGGCCAAAATGCTCATTGATCCCTTTCTGAGTGGCAATCCGCAGGCTGACATCGGCCCGGAAGCAGTGGAAGCAGACTACATCCTAGTCTCTCACGCCCACGGCGACCACCTGGGGGACACGGTGGATATCGCCCGACGCACCGGAGCCATGG
This sequence comes from uncultured Anaerolineales bacterium, assembly GCA_965369635.1. Taxonomy (GTDB): domain Bacteria; phylum Chloroflexota; class Anaerolineae; order UBA3071; family UBA3071; genus UBA3071. The sequence goes on from CBDURC010000021.1 coordinate 17,391, forward strand.
TCATCTCCAATCATGAGATTGCCAGCTACTGTGCAGCGCAGGGGCTGAACGCCCACGGCATGCACACCGGCGGTGGCTACGGGTTCCCCTTCGGTCGAGTGCAGTTGACCATTGCCCATCACGGTTCCAGTTTCCCCGACGGCTCTTACGGCGGCAATCCGGCTGGCTTCCTCATCACCATGACCACGGAGGGGCAAACCGTCTACTTCGCTGGCGACACTGGGCTGACCTACGACATGAGTCTCATCGGCGAGAAGGGGATTGACCTGGCCATCCTGCCCATTGGCGACAACTACACCATGGGGCCGGACGATGCGCTGCGGGCTGTGGAGTTGCTTCAGCCCCGTTTGGTAGTGCCCATGCACTACAATACATTCCCGGTGATCGAGCAAGACCCTGAGGCCTTCCTCGCCCGCGTGGCAGCCGAGACTGGCATCGAGGGGCAGGTCCTGAAGCCCGGAGAAAGCCTGACGTTGGCCTGAACCCGAGAGGGGGGAGAGGATTAGGTAGAGCCCGGCTCGCCCCGCCCCAAGCGGGGCTCGCTGTCTTACCGAGAGAATGAACACACTATGTGACAAGGTGATGACGAAGTGATCACAGTATATCCAAAAGCGGAGATTCTGTTCCCCTCGTCTCTTATCCCGAGACTGGAGGACTTGCGGGAAAGTAAGTGGCAGCAGCTGGTGAAGCGCGTAGCTGAACTGCCCGAGATCCATCCCGACAGGCTGGCCTTCATCTTGATGATGATCCGACTAGACGGCTGTCTCAAGTGCTACAACGGCAGCTTCAGATTCATGCGCGGCTGCAGGTTATGCGCCAGGCAGACAGTGATGCAGTTCAAGGAAAGCGATGACCGTCTGCTGCGCAGGTATCGTCGGGCTCGCAGCGATGTCAAGAAACACCTGGCAAAGCACGGCTACGCCGGACTGTCTGACCCGCCCAGCGCGGAAGAGATGCTGGAAAAGTGAGAAAAGTGAGATATGAAGTGCAACTCGTGGCGGACGTGGCCGTCTAGCGGGAGCAAACCAATAGTGGGAGAGAATGAACACGAGCAAACGCATCGGCATCATCGGTGGCGGCTACGCCGGCCTGACAGCAGCCTACGAACTGCAAAAACAAGGCTACCACGTCACCGTGCTGGAGAGGGATGATCACTGGGGCGGGCAGGCGGCCACCATCCGCCTGTTCAACACCTACATCGAGCATTTCTACCACCATCTCTTCGGCAGCGATACCCACATCATCAAGCTGATGGAAGAGATGGGCCTCGCCGACCGTCTGGAATGGATTGCTTCCAAGGTCGGTTTCTACCACGAGGGGCAGATACTGGACTTCATCACGCCGATGGACTTGCTCCGCTTCGCGCCGCTGAGCCTGTGGAACCGCATCAAGCTGGGGTTGATGTACCTGTACATGCAGAGGGTGAACGACTGGCGACCCTACGAGCGCATCACGGCCCGGGAGTGGCTGCTGAAGTACATGGGCCAGGAGATCTACGATAAGGTGTGGGGGGCGTTGCTGCGGGGCAAATTCGGCGATCTGGCCGATGAGGTGGCCATGGTCTGGCTGTGGGGCAAGATCAAGGTGCGGGCCAGCTCCCGCCGTGGCGCGCAGCAGCAGGAGAAGCTGGCCTACCCGCGAGGCAGCTTCCAGGTGATCACCGACGCACTGCTGGAGCGGCTGCGAGCGGGCGGCGCCGACCTACGAACCGGTCAGCCAGTGGATCACGTGGTCACAGACGCTGAGGAACCGAACCGTGTCACGGGCCTCATAACCAGCGAGGGGCCATTCGACGGGGCTCACGGCAGGCAGGAGATGGCCTTCGACGCCGTGATCTGCACCGCACCTGGTTATGAGTTGCTGCGCATCGCCCCGCAGATCACCGGCCCCTATGCCGACAACCTGCGGGCCGTGCGCTATCAGGCCGCACTTGTTCTGCTGCTGGTCAGCAAGCACTCCCTCAGCCGCATCTATTGGATGAACATCCCTGACCGCAGCTTCCCCTTCATGGCCGTCGTCGAGCACACCAACTACGTGCCGCCGGAGAACTACCAGGGCCGCCACATCATCTACGTGTCCAGCTACCTGAACCCTGACGATCCACGCTACCGCATGGAGGGAGAGGAGTTGCTGCAGCTCTATACGCCGTACCTGCAGCGCATCAACCCCGAGTTCGACGAAGATTGGGTGGAACAGACGTTTGTGCTGCGGGACAGCTCCGGCCAGCCGGTAATCACCCGCAACTACTCTCAGCGGCTGCCCGACCACCGCACGCCACTGCAGGGGCTGTATCTGGCCAACGCGCTGCAGATCTATCCCGAAGATCGAGGCACCAACTACGCAGTGATGATCGGCCAGCGGATCGCCAGAATCGTGCATGAAGACCTCGTTGAAGGCTAAGGACCCAAGATCATCGGAGTTGACATAGCGAGAGTAGACATGACAACACAAGACAACACGTACGACCTCATCGTCATCGGCGCTGGGCCGGGCGGCTACGTGGCTGCCATCCGCGCCGCGCAGCTCGGCCTGCGCACTGCCATTGTTGAGCGAGAGCACGTGGGCGGGACCTGCCTCAACTGGGGCTGCATTCCTACCAAGTCGCTGCTGCGCAACGCTGAGGTGCTCAGCCTCCTCAAGCGGGGCAAAGAGTTCGGCTTCACCTTCGACAACCTGCAAGTGGACTTCGCCGGCGCGATCCGGCGCAGCCGCCAGGTCTCGGGACGGCTAGTCAAGGGGGTGCAATCCCTGCTCAAGAAGAACAAGATCGACCTGGTGAAAGGGGAGGGGC
>CBDURC010000022.1:0-19160 GCA_965369635.1 uncultured Anaerolineales bacterium
CCTCGCGCCTGCTATAAACGGGGAAAAACGGGATAGAGAACTGCTTCGAATCCCCGGGTGCACAAGGATTGACGGATCAGCGGGAATGTGGTACAATGACGGTAAATCAACATAGAAGAATTGCCGAATCGTGGCGCGGCAATCTTGGCGCCAGTTCCTCCTGCCCGGGAGATGGCAAGGGCATTGTACGCCAGCGCCGCTTCCTGGGTAGACAGGAGGCGGCGTTTTGTATTGCTGGAACGTTCCATCACTGCAAGTTGGTAGTGTACTGAAGTTGTCGGCCCAGAACGCACTCGGTCTCACTGCAGGTGGATTCGTGGCGTCTCAGACCAGCATCTCTCCCCCAACGGCAATGACTCGATCAGAGCGCCAGCGGCAGACCGCCACCATCCGGCGGATATTTGCCTCCATCGCCACTAGCTATGACCTCCTAAACCGCTTGCTTTCCCTTGGGCAGGATCAGGCATGGCGGCGCTACGCCGTGCTGCAATGTAGGCTCCCTGGCAATGGACGGTTTCTGGACGTCGCCACGGGTACAGGGGACATGGCACTGCAAGCGCTGCGTCAGGTTCCCGACGCCACCGTTATCGGCATAGACTTGACCCCTGGGATGCTACAGCGAGCGCGAGAGAAGTCGGTGGACACACTCGACGAACCCCTCCCTCTCCTCCGTGGCGACGCGCTGGACCTGCCTTTTTCCGACGACCATTTCAACGCGGCCATCAGCGGCTTCATGATGCGCAACGTGGGTGACGTTGCCGCAGCGCTCGCCGAACAGCGTCGCGTGGTGCGACCTGGTGGGCGAGTGGTCTGTCTGGAGATCACCCGGCCCCAGGTATGGCCCGCTAGCTGGCTCTTCTGGGCGTATTTCTACAGCCTGGTGCCGCTGCTGGGCAGTTTGCTCAGCGGACATCCGGCGGCCTATGCGTACCTGCCCCGCTCGGTAGCCCGCTTCCTCACAGCCGACGAACTGCAGGCTACCATGCAGACAGTCGGGCTGCGGGAGGTGCAGTATCGCCTGCTGATGCTAAACACCGTGGCCGTGCACGTGGGAGTGAAATAGCAAATAACTATGAACATCGTCGCACTGATTCCTACTTACAACGAAGTCCAGCACGTCACCGGAGTGGTGCAACGCACGCGCTCGCTTCTGCCGGTGGTGGTCATTGACGACGGTTCGACCGACGGTTCGGGCGCGGCGGCAGCCGGGGCCGGGGCGACCGTGCTCACACACGCCGAAAACCGAGGCAAGGGCGCGGCGTTGGCCACCGGCATCAGTTGGGCACTGGAACAGGGTTGCGAGGCCGTGGTCACCTTGGATGCAGACGCACAGCACGATCCCGACGAGATTGCTACGTTCCTCGAAGCCTATCGCGCCGATCTGGCAGACATGATCATCGGCCGCCGGGATTTCAGCCAGATGCCCTTCCGCAACCAATTTGGCAACCGCCTGGGCAATCGTATCCTCTCCTGGGCCTTGCGCCGCCCCATCCCCGACAACCAATCCGGCTACCGGTTGCTGAATCGCCGGGCGATGGAGACGCTGCGTTTCACTACCACGGGCTTTGACTTCGAGGTGGAGATGATCGTGCAGGCAATCATCGCCGGGTTGCGGCTGGACTGGGTGCCCATCCGCACCATCTACGCCGGCGAAAGCAGCCACTTCCGCGTCTTTCGAGACACAGTGGAGTTCCTGAAGCTAGCCTGGAGAGCGCTGCAGAGGGTGGGGCGGGGGGCGAGGAACGGAGGATGAGGGACGTTACGATGGAAGACAAACATGACTCTACTGAAAAAGGCCAAAAACCATCAGCGGATTGAGCAGATGAAACGGATGAGATATGAAACAGAATCTGCTCAATCCGCTCAATCTGCTGACAATCTCACGTTTTTTTTCAGAGGTGTCAGTCATAGATAGGTAAGACGAGGGGCGAGGGATGAGAGACACTGTTACTGTAATCCTGGTGCGCCACGGACAGAGCACCTGGAACGAGACTAACCGCTGGCAGGGACAGGCGGACCCGCCGCTCAGCGACCTGGGGCGAGCACAAGCGCGCCGCGTGGCCCAGCGGCTGCGCTCCGAGCCGATCAGCGCGCTCTACGCCAGCGATCTCCGCCGCGCCTTCGAGACGGCGCAGATCATCGGGAAAACATTGGGGTTGGAGCCACAGGCCGAACCCCGCTTGCGAGAACTCGACGTGGGCACTTGGGCTGGGCTGACCCGCGAGCAGATCGCAGAGCGCTATCCGGAGCAATGGCAAGCGTGGCGGGCTTACGAGGAGAAACGCCCGGGCGGCGGTGAGACGTTCGGGGAGATGCAGCAGCGAGCTGCGAGTGCCTTGGAGGACATCATCGTCGCTCACTATATGAAAACCGTCTGTCTGGTCACTCACGGCGGTGTCGTCTACGCCATCCGAGGTCACGCGCTGGGACTGAAGATGGGGGCAAAGTTGTTCGAAGGACTGCCGCCCAACCGCAACACCGCTGTGACCATTCTCCGCTTCCAAGAAGGCAAGACGGAACTCCAACTGGTAATGGACGCCAGTCATCTCGATACCCGCTACCCAATCACCGCTAACTGAGAGCATCGGCCAGCGCGCGCTGGGCATCGTCCAGACGAGTGAAGCGAAAGGATGTGCCCAAGCGGGCCTCGAGCTGCGTGGCGGCCTCGGCGACCTGCGGCACGCGCACGCCTAGCGCCTGCAACCGTTCCACCTGGCTCAGCAAGTCGTCCGGCGAACCGATCAGCGCGATCTGTCCCCGGTCGAGCACCGCCAGCCTGTCGGCCTGTTCGGCCACCCACTCGCTGTTCTGGGTAGCCATGACGACGGTCAGCGGCATCGTCTGCTGCAATTCCCGCAGCGTGGCGAACACCTCTGCCGCTCCCTGCGGGTCGAGGCTGGCGGTCGGTTCGTCCAGCACCAAGATGCGAGGCCGCATAGCCAGCACCGCGGCGATGGCCAGTCGCTGCTTCTCGCCTCCCGAAAGATGCAGAGGCGAACGGTGACGGAAATCCTCCAGCCCAACGGCCCGCAGCGCCCACGTCACCCGCCGGGCAATCTCCTCCCGCGGCAGACCCAAGTTCTCCGGCCCGAAGGCCACCTCGTCCTCCACCCGCATGTGAAAGAGCTGTTCTTCAGGGTTCTGGAAGACCAGTCCCACACGCGCGGCCAGATCGGCCACTGTCTGCGTCTTGGTGTTGCGGTTGAGGACGATCACATCGCCGCGGATGACGCCGCCGGTAGCGTGGGGCACTAACCCATTGAGCGCCAGGCACAGAGTGGTCTTGCCCGCACCGATGCGGCCCATGAGGGCCAGGAACTCCCCCTGCTCCACCTGCAAGTCAATACCCCGCAGGGCCCGCACCAACTCGCCGTCGGGCGTCAGCGGCGGGTAGGAGTAGTGAAGATCTTCAACGAAAATATCGAAGTTCAAACTCGGAATCCAAAGGGAGTGTATTGTTACAGTGTATTGTTACTATGAGGGGGCTGAAGGGGCCAAGGGAACTGAGGGGTCTGAGGGGAGAGCCACCATGCTTCCCTTTATCCCCTGTCCCCTACTCCTCCCGCCACTCGCGCCGCTGGCCGATCTGCGTGAGGGGCGGATAGGCGCGGCGCACCAGAAGAAGCAGAGGCACTCCTCCCACTATGCCTACGATCCCCTGCAACCCATTCCAGGGCACTTCGAAGAGCGCGGGGCCCACTCCGAACAACAGGGTCTGGGTGATGAAATAGCCCAGAACCACGACGAGCTGTCCGACGACCGCAGCGACAATCATGAGGGGCCATCGCTTGCGCCAGCCGAGCAAGCCCACGACCAGTCCTTGTAGGCCATGGACGATCAGAGTGGGCACAATGTAGAGCGGGAAGCCAATGGCGTCAGCAAGGGCCATCCCCACACCAGAGGCCACCATGCCAACCCAGGGACCGAAGGCCAGAGCAGCGAAGTTGGCAGCGACATCGCCCAGGTGGATGTATCCCCCCGTGGGAGGGACATACATGACCCTGATCATCGTACATACGAAAGTCACAGCAATCATGGTCGCCACAAGGGCAATAAGCTGTGCGTTGATCTTGCGTGTTCCCATGACGAGTTCCCCTCCTTTACGTCAATCTACCATCCATTATACATCATCACACGACAGAGGCAAAAACAAGAACACGAAGTTGACAGCATGGGTGGATGGGGCTATACTGTTGACGCCCGAGGGCTAGCGAATTCCAATCTTCGGCCTCTGTCAGATAGGAGAACAGGCTTGGCTCCAACTTTCAACTTCCAGCTTCCATCCTCCAAGGACAGCTTTCCCACTGGCAAACTGCCGTTGCCGGTGCTCGAAGAGCTGTTGGGCCGCTACGCCACCCCCAACGAACGTCTCATCGTCGGCCCCAAGGCGGGGGAGGACGCCGCGGTCATTGACTTCGGCGATCGCTATCTGGTGGCCAAGACCGACCCCATCACCTTTGCCACCGACGAGATCGGCTGGTACGCCGTGCACGTCAACGCCAACGACGTGGCAGTGATGGGCGCCCGTCCCCGCTGGTTCCTGGCCACTCTGTTGCTGCCAGAGGGCCAGGCCAACAAGGCCATGGCCGAAACCATCGTGGCCCAGATTGATGCCGCCTGCCGCAGCCTGGGCATAGCCCTGGCCGGCGGCCACACCGAAATCACCCATGGCCTCGATCGCCCGCTGGTGATCGGAACGATGCTGGGTGAGGTGGCGCCTGAGAGGATGGTGACTACCGCCGGAGCACAGGTAGGAGATGCTATCCTGCTCATCAAGTCCGTGCCCATCGAGGGGACAGCGATCATCGCCCGAGAACGGGCAGCAGACCTGGCCGCCAAGGGTTACGACCCCGAGCTGATTGCGCGGGCTCAGAACTTCTTGCACGACCCAGGAATCAGCGTGGTGCAGGCGGCGCGGCGAGCGACGGAGCTGGCAGCGGTGCACGCCATGCACGACCCCACCGAGGGAGGCGTAGTCACGGGGTTGCTGGAACTGGCGCGGGCAGCCAACGCCGGCCTGTGGGTCGATCTGGATCGCGTGCCCGTGCCACCGGAGGCGGAAGCGCTGTGCGGCGAGTACGGCCTCGACCCTCTTGGCACCATCGCCTCAGGTGGTTTGCTGTTGACCCTGCCGACCGAGGAAGCTGAGGAGCTGCAAGCAGCGCTGGCAATGGAGGACATCCCCGCGGTCGTTATCGGGCGGATGCTGCAAGCTGAGGAAGGGTTGCAAGCACGACGAGACGGCCGCTCCATCCCCTTGCCCAGCTTCCCCGTGGACGAGATTGCCAAACTGTTCCAGGCGAGCCCCCAGCGAAACCCACCAGACGGGCACAGTTAGCGGTGTGAATAGATTCCCCTGCAAGGACGTGAATCGTGAAGCACGAACGATATCACGTTTCACGTCTTGCGCTCCCCTGTGGGATATGACGACGCCTGCTCTCATCTCATCAGTTCGCACGTGCATTCGACACAAGCCACTCCTATCTAGGGCGTCACCGATGGTGTAGGCAGGATGCGTCGTCCCAGCGCCTGCACGGTGTAGGTGACCACAGGGCCTCCGGCGGGAACCAACTCCACCTGAAACGTCGTCTCGCCGCCGCGCGGGACGACGTTGTGTTCGGGAATCCCCTTGCGCAGCCCGATCACGTGCCCCAGAGCATCGTAGGCAGTCACCACCAAGCTGACCCCCACGGCGTCCTCCGGGCCGACGTTGACCACAAGGCCGCGCACTGTGTAACTGGCGTAGCGTTCCCCTTCTGCCTCCACGTCCCGCACTTCCAAATCGCGGTAATGGCTGCCAACGTACGCGGGCACGCTGCTCAGCGGCTGCGCTTCGTAGCTGGCAAACGTAGCTGGAGCATCAGGGAAGAACACGGCAAACGGGGAGCGCCCGTCGGGCGCGATCAGGTCAAGCTGAACGGAGGCCGAGGCATCAGCGAGTGGTTGGTGCTGATCGTCGTACAGCGTTACCATGACCTGAACTTGTTCCAGGTCTACGCCGCGGGTGTTGTGCATCTCCCCCAGACACCACAGCCCGCCCAGCGGCGTGCGGCTGAAGTGGAGGTTCTCGATGTCGAAGGGCAACGGTGTGGGCGTGGGCGTGGGTTCGCCGCCACCTAGCAACGCCTCCTCGTTGTGCGGAATGATGAGCTGTTGGCCAATGCGCAGCCCACGAGGATCAATAATACCGTTGGTCTCCTGCAATGAGGCAACCGTGACGCCGTATTCGCTGGCGACGCCTAGCAGCGTGTCGCCTCGCTTGATCGTGTAGATGATGGGCGTAGGTGTGGGCGTAGGCGTAGGCGTAGGCGCTGGCGTGTAGGGCGCTGGCGTGACCGTCGGGCGCGGTGTCGCGCCCGCCGTCACTTCGATGGTCGGCGGCAGCGGCAGCGGCGTGGCCGTGGGCAGGGTGATCACCTGACCGCAAGCGGCCAAGACCACGGCCAGCAGGAGCAGCAGCATGATGGCTAAGTGTGTTCTGGACACTGCCGAATCCCCATAGTCTCCCGCCATTGCGTTGACGATGTTCGTAGTAGGCCACGGGCGTAGCGGAGTGGCGTTTTGACGGCATTCCACTTCGTTTCGTGCCTGACTACAAGCCATCAACACGTTGAAGGGAGACCACCCGAACCCCTAATCGCGAGAAACACGGAACTCCACGAAAGACACGGACACCTTTCATGTCATTCGTGACGATTATACCACACCTTGCCCACTGCGCGAAACTGTGTTACTCTGAGCGAGAGCCAGTCCATGCTGGACGCCCTGCGATCTCCGCCTTAGGCGGTTGCTGTACCCGGGTCGGGAACCGCAGCGCCCCGAGGAAGATACAGCGTAGCCCCACACGCCGGTTGCCCAAGCAAAAGCGGGAGCCTCCTGCTCAGAAAGAGCCCACAGACCCCCGCCTGGCTTCCGTCAGCTATCTGCCATTAGCCATCATCTATTGGCCATCCGCTATCAGCCAGCGGCTGGTCATTCTTGCAGCTCCTCCACCATGTGCCGATATCTCTCCACTAACTCTTCGGCCTCAGTCGAGGAGCCCGCTTCGGCGACGACATTGAAGAGCGGCCTGTCCAAGTCAGGCCGGATCAGCACCCAGGTGCGGTCAGTCAGCCAAAGCTTGATTCCATCAACAATCTCCATGCGGGACTCCTTGTGCTCCTCGCTGAGCAACCGCATGACCTTCCCCTTGGCTTCCCAGGGACAGTTCACCTGCCCGCGGGCGATGAAGAATGGCGGCAACCCAGTAACCACCTCCGAAAGTCGCGTCTGCTGTATGGCCAAGAACTCCAGCAACTTGGCCGTGGCCATCAGACCATCCATGGCAGGCTGAAATGAAGGGAAGATGAAATTCCCTGTGCCATCTCCCGCCAGGATGACCCCTTCCTGGCAAGCGGCCCTCATCAGCGCGTGGAGGTCATCAACCTTGGTACGCACCACCCTGCCGCCATAGCGGGCAGCGATTTGCTCAAAGACCAATGGCTGGTTCACCGGCACGACCAGCACGCCGCCGCCGGCCACCCGCAAGGCCAGATCAGCCATGACCACACAGGCCAGCACATCCGACAGCCTCTGCCCCCTGTCATCCGTCAGGAAGACCTTCTCCCCTCCCACATCCAGGCGCACACCCAGGTCGGTGCCTAGCACATCCACGATCTTACTCAACTGCTCCAGACCGGCTTCGAACTCCTCCCGCAGCACCGACATCTTGCTCTCGTCCAGATTGGCATTGAGCGCCACCACATCAACGTTGAGAGCCGAGAGCAGTGCGGGCATCACCAGGACACTGGGTGCGTAGGCGTAGTCCACTACAATCTTGAATTGCCGCCCGCGGATGGCGTCAGCATTGAGCGCAGCCATGAAGCCTTCGGTGTAACGCTCTACCACTTGCGGTGCATAGTCAATGCTCCCGATGTCATCCATGTAGGCGCGGCGGAAGTCCTCGCGGAAGAAGGCCCTTTCTATCTCCCGCTGGGCTTCTCTGTTCAGGTTCAGGCCATCGCCGTCCATGAAGCGAATGTCCACCACCCGCTGATCGTGCGGAGAAAGGCGCACGTGCACGCCGGCCACAGCCTCAGTCACTCGGGTGTAGTAGCGTGCGACAGGCAAAGGCATTGTCCGCGTATCCCATACGTTGACGCCGCCGGAGGGGAGCCCGGAGATGATCGCCCGCTTCAGCATGCGGGGGCTGCGGTGCGGACCCCTGTTGATGACCACCAGCGAGCCTTTGGGCAATGCGGCGGAGAATGCTGCCCCCAGCTTGGCCGCGAACTCCGGGGTCAGATCCACGTTGACGATCCCCGTGACGCCGAAACGCCCGAAAAGCACTTTGCGTCCCTGCCGCCCCCAGACGATGCTCGACTTCACCGTGGCCCCCGGCTCCACTTCCTTGCCCGGCCAGATCTTGACATTGGGGTGAATAATCGCCTGTTCGCCCACCACGCAGTTGTCGCCGATGACCACCCCCTCAAAGATAGCCGTCTTGGCCTTGATGCTGCACTGGCGGCAGATGATGGCCCCCTCTACCTCGGCTGCCTCGCCGATGTAGGAGTTGCGCCACACGATGCTGCGCTCGATGCGCGCTCGATTGTCAACGATGGTGTAGCCGCGCACCACTGTGGGGCCGTGGATGATCACCCCACCCTTGATCTTCACTTCGTCGCCCAGGTAGATGGGGCCATACAGTTGCGCGTCTGGCGCAATCTCCACACCCTCGCCAGTCCAAATGCGACCGCCGATATGCTGACCTAGTTCGCCAAGGTGCACACGGCCCTCCAACAGGTCACTGCAAGCACGCATGTACTCCTGGTGATTGCCGATGTCACACCAGTATCCTTCCGCCACATAGCCAAACAGTGGGGCGCCCCGTTCCAGAAGCTGTGGAAAAACCTGCTGGCTCCAGTCGTAGGGCTCCCCCTCGGGGATCAGATCCAACACCTCCGGCTGCAACACGTAGATGCCGGTATTCACCTGGTCGGAGATCACCTCGCCCCAGCTTGGCTTTTCCAGGAAGCGAGTGATGCGGCCATCACTGCCGGTGATGATCACTCCATACTCCAGTGGACTGGGCACTCGGTAGAGGGCCAGCGTAGCCAGGGCACCCTTCTCTTCGTGGAAGGCGATGATCTTGCCAAGATCGAAGTCGGTCAGCGCGTCGCTGCTGACGACGATGAAAGGCTCGTCCAGATGCTCCCGCGCGTTCCTCACGCTGCCCGCCGTGCCCAGCGGCACTTCCTCCGCAGCATAGGTGATGTTCAGCCCCATCTGTCGACCGTCGCCGAAATAATCCTGGATCACGTTAGCGCGGTACTGTACGGTGGCGACTACCTCGGTGATCCCGTGCCGCTTCACCAGTTCCAGAATATGCGCCATCACAGGCTTGTTGACCACCGGCACCATTGGCTTCGGACGCCCGCTGGTCAGCGGCCGCAATCGCGACCCCTGCCCCCCAGCCATGACCACAGCTTTCATCCTCGGGTATCCTCCCTCATCCCTACCTAACTGCGCTGCTTTGGATGATCGGATCGGTCGTTCAGGATACATTGTAGCATACTTCCCTTCATTTGACAACCGTTGTCCTGCCAGGTGCCTCGCCCATAGGAGCAAGAAGGTCTTACAGGTTCATCTCCTCTGCAATTCATGGTGTTCCCACAGACAATAGGCATAACTTGCCGAAGAGCGCATCTCGTGGTAAGATAGGCTAGTACCTGATCAGGGCGGTTTTGATATGGTACAGAGTGCCGGAGTCCCCAACTTGTTGGGGATGCAGCACGATGGTCCCGAACAGGTTCGGGAGTCCGGTGCGTCATGCAGAGACGGAATCGCTACCCTCACGCATCAAAACCAACCTGATGGACTGCTAACGGAGATAGAGCCATCATGTCCCGGCAGACCGCGGCGTAGCACGGAGACAGGCTCGTGGTGCGCCACGCAGCGGAGCAGAGTGGCGCTGAACCGCACTCCGCTGCGCTACGTGCGTAAGTACCAACTCAATGACGAGGACGGAGTTTGACAGCTTGCCCCTCTTGATCACAATCATAGACACAGAAGATGGCACAGCAGGAGCACAACATGGATCTGATGGATAGACTGAACGCCGATCTGAGAGGGGCCATGCGCAGCCGCCACCAGGCACGCAAGCTGGCTCTCCGCGCCGTGAAGACAGCCATCCGCGAGGCGGAAGTAGCTGGCCATAAGGCACGGACACTGAGCGAGCAGGAGATGCTGACTATCATAGCCAAGCAGGCCAAGCAACGCCGGGACGCCATCGTCGAGTTCGAAAAGGGAGGCCGCCAGGACTTGGTGGAGCAAGAACGCGCCGAGTTGGCGGTGCTAGAATCCTACCTGCCGCAGCAGCTCACGCGGGAGGAGATCGCCGAGAAGGCGAAGCAGGCGATCGCCGAAGTGGGGGCCACCAGCCCGCGACAGATGGGGCTGGTCATGCGCCCGCTGATGCAGGAACTACGCGGCCTGGCCGATGGCAAGCTGGTCAACCAGATCGTCCAAGAGTTACTACGCGAACCCTCCCAGTGACGACACACCAGTAGAAGCGTTCACCCTACCGAGGGCTGCAGTGATGGAGGCAGCTTGCGGGCGGCTGACTGAGCGGACACACGACCATGAGCATTGAAGAGATCGTAGAGGAAAGCATCCGCCCGCTGGAGGCAGCGCAGCCGCGCATCTCCTGGCGTGAGAGGCTACCGGGGATGCTCTTCGGCCTGCTGTTTGCCTTCGCCGCCATCCTCATCCTCACGCTACGCTTTGCTGCCTCGGATCGCATCGCTCTGCAACCCGACGACGTCAGTCCGGTGGACATCCGCGCCCCGCGTGCCCACCACTACATCAGCGAACTGCTCACAGGGGAGGCTCGCCAGAGCGCCGAGGCAGCCGTGCCCGATGAGTATGACCCTCCACAGACAACGATCCGCCATCAGCAAGTAGCGCGGGCACGGGAGGTGCTGGACTACATAGGTTCCGTGCGGTCCGACGCTTACGCCTCTATCGAGGATCGGATCGCGTGGATCAAAGCCATCCCCGACGTTGCCCTCTCCGCCGAAGCGATCAGCCAGACGCTGAGCCTTGGCAACGAAGCATGGCTGCGCGTGACCAGCGAGGTGCCACTTGTGGTCAATCGGGCCATGCGGGAAGAGATCCGGGAACACCAACTGGCCCTGGCCCGCCGCCGGGTGGAGAGCATGATCGGTCTGCAGGTCGAGCTCTCGGACGAGGAACTGGAAGTCGTCGGCGTTCTAGCCAAAGCGCTACTGCAGCCCAACACTTTCTACAACACAGAGAAGACCGAAGCAGCCCAGCAAGCCGCTCGGGAAGCAATCGAACCTGTAGCGGTCTCTTTCGCCAGTGGAGAGATCATCGTGCGCGCGGGCGACATCGTGGACGAGTTGGATGTGGAGGCATTGGAGCAACTGGGGCTGTACCAGGCAGCCTGGGATTGGTGGCAGGTCGGCGGCACGGCCCTCTTCGTTCTGGCGCTCACGGCGCTTATCTGGCTGTACCTTTTCTCCTTCGCCACGGAGTTCTGGACACAACGCCACTGGCCACCGCTGCTGTCGCTGCTGATGATCACCTTCCTGCTGCTGGCAAAGTTGATGCTTCCGTTGCACACTATCCTGCCCTATTTCTTCCCGCTGGCCACGCTGGCCATGCTGATGGGCTCCCTTTTCGACCTCCGCTTGGCGACCCTGATCACCCTTTGCTTCGGACTGCTGGCAGGCTACCTCACCGAGGGAGCCCCGGACATCGTCACTTACGGTGTCGTTGGAGCACTCGTGGGCGCGTATACCTTAGGCCGGGGGGAGCGGCTCAGCAACTTCGCCCGGGCTGGCGGCTTCGTAACGCTATCCAACGTGATCGTGCTGGCTGCCTTCCGGCTGCCCGAGCACGACCTCGACCTGATGGGCATCCTTGAACTGAGCAGTGCGGCAGTGGCCAACGGCGTGCTAGCCGCTAGCCTCACCTTGCTGGGCTTCTTCTTCCTGGGAGCCCTCTTCGGCGTCACCACCTCCCTGCAACTGATAGAGCTCTCCCGCCCCACTCACCCGCTGTTGCGGCAGCTAGTCCTCAAGGCCCCCGGCACGTATCACCACTCCATCCTCATCAGCAATCTGGCAGAGCGAGCGGCCAGTGCTATCGGCGCCGATGGCTCCTTGGCCCGCGTGGGTGCCTTCTATCACGACATCGGGAAGATCGTTCGCCCGCACTTTTTCATTGAGAACCAGGCCGAGAACCAGGCCGACGGGAGCAACCCCTTCGACCGTCTCGATCCGTATACCAGCGCTCAGATCATCATCAGCCACGTCAAAGATGGCCTCGACCTGGCCCAGAAGTATCGTCTGCCCGGGCGAGTTCAGGCCTTCATCCCCGAGCACCACGGCACGCGCCTGGTAAGCTTCTTCCACCACCGGGCCCTGGAGGAGGCGGAGGGAGAAACGGTGGTCAACGAAGCGGACTTCCGCTATCCGGGACCAAAGCCGCAGAGTCGCGAGACGGCTATCGTCATGCTGGCCGATGGCTGCGAGGCAGCAGTGCGCGCCAATCGCCCCTCCTCCGTGAAGGAACTTGAAGAAATGGTGCGCCGTATGATCAGCCAGCGATTGTTGGAAGGGGAACTGGACGAAAGTGACCTGACCCTGCGGGACCTGGACCGCACACGGCGGGCCTTCGTGGACGTGCTGCGGGGTGTGCACCACCCCCGTATCCGCTACCCGGAGCCGCCACCGGCTCCCTCGCTTTCATCTGCCAAGACGGAGGGGGAAGATGCAGTTGAGTAGAAGCCCATCCGGCCCGACAGTCGAGGTGCAGGTGGCTGCCGCATTCGCTCGACAGGTGGACGCCACGGACCTGCACGCTGCAGCGGCGGCAGTCCTGGCCTCCGAAGGTCAGATTGATGGGGAGATAACCCTCGTCGTGACCGACGACGCCCAGGTGAGGGAACTGAACGCACGCTACCGGGGCGTGGACAGTGCCACCGACGTGCTGGCCTTCCCTGCGAGAGGGCCAGCCCCGTCCCACACGGGGCCAGAGAAACGTTTCGTGGAACCGCAGGAGGCAGCGAAGTACCTCGGAGACGTGATCATCGCCTACCCTCGCGCCTCAGCCCAGGCGGAAGCCGCTGCTCATCCCATGGCCAACGAACTGCGACTGCTAGTGGTGCATGGTACATTGCATCTGCTGGGATACGGCCACGCCACGCCCGAAGAAGAGACCGCGATGTGGGCGCGGCAGGAGAAGATTCTGGCAGGGCTGAAGCGCAGTATAACAGAACAGAAGACTCCTCAGATGGAGTCCAAGTGGCGATCAGACCTGCCGACCAGCTTCGGTTACGCCCTTGCTGGCTTGAGGCACGTCCTGCGCACGCAGCGCAATGCCCGCATCCACCTGATCATCGCCCTGTTGGCCATCACGCTGGCCACTGTGCTTCGCCTGAGTCTGGTCGAATGGGCCATCCTGGCCCTGACTATCGGCTTCGTCTTCGTAGCCGAGATGTTCAACTCGGTGGCTGAAGCGGCGGTGGACGCGGTCACTCAGCGATTCCACCCCCTGGCCAAGACCGCCAAGGACATCGCAGCCGGAGCAGTGATCTTCGCCGCCATCATTTCCGTCATCGTCGGTCTGCTGCTCTTCGGCCCTCGCCTGTGGGCGTTATGGCAGGCCCCGTGTGGGACGGGGCAGGGCATCCGCTAATCATCATTTCAATTGTCAAGGGGGGGAGAAAAAGATCATGGATGAGCCATATCTAGAGACCTACAAGGAAATCGCTGCCGAGTATGACCTCGTCTGGCAGTTGCTGCTGGAGCAGGGATGGCGGGAGAGCCGCTGGGATCCGCTGGCCATCGGCGGCGCGGGCGAGTATGGGCTGATGCAGATCCACCCCGCCACCTGGGATCAGTGGGCCGCCAAGCTGGACCTGTTCGACCCCTTCGATCCTGCCAGCAACATCCGTCTGGCAGCGGCTTATTGGGTCTGGCTGCGGGAGCAGTTGCTGTCCCGCCACCGCCCCGAAGACTACTGGCTGTTGGCAGCCTATAACTGGGGCATCAGCAACGTACTGCGGCTGCTGGACGGCGGAGGCACCTGGGACGACGTCCCTCCTGAGGTACAGGACTATTCGTATGACATCATCTTGACCGCCGAGGCGCGGGCGGCAATGCTAGTTGAATGAAAGTATGAAGGGCCTTGAATCAATGGACAACATCCTGCTGCTTATCGTTCCCCTCATCGGCCTCTTAGCGCTGGCCTTCAGCCTCTATCTGGCCTATAGCACCCTGAAACACGACCCCGGACCACGGGAAATCACCAGTATCTCCCACGCCATCCAGGTCGGGGCAACCGCCTTTATGCGCAGAGAATATCGTGTGATGGGGCTGATAGCGCTGCCCTTCGCCCTCTTTTTGGCTCTCGTCCTGAGCCCATACGTCATGTTTACCTTCATCGTAGGGGTGATTTTCTCGACCCTCTCCGGCTTTATCGGCATGAGCATCGCCACCAGAACCAACGGCCGTGTCACCTTCGCCGCCAGAGATGGCCTGAGCCCGGCGCTGAACGTGGCCTTCTCCGGGGGAGCGGTGATGGGCATGGCCGTAGTCGGCCTGAGCGCGCTGGGCATCTCGGGGCTCTACTTACTCTTTGACCTGCTGCCCTTCACCCCTGAGCCCCTGGCAGTCATCACCGGCTACTCGATGGGAGCCAGTTTCGTGGCCATCTTCGTGCGCATCGGTGGCGGCATCTTCACCAAAGCGGCCGACATCGGGGCCGATCTGGTGGGCAAGGTGGAGATGGGTATCCCCGAGGATGACCCGCGCAACGCTGCCGTGATCGCCGATCTGGTGGGGGATAACGTGGGCGACGTGGCGGGGCTGGGTTCCGACTTGAACCAGTCCTACACCGATGCCATCATTTCTTCTTTGCTCATCGGGACCATGGCTCACAGCGCTGGAGGTCTGTATCTGGGTGAGAAAAGCGTCGTTTTTCCCCTGGCGCTGGTGGCCGTGGGCACTGTGGCCTCGGCGCTGGGCGTCCTGATGGTCAAGGTGCTTATCCAGAAAAACGTGATCCGGCCGGAGGCCGTCCTGAGAGTGGGGCTGTTGACCAGTGGGACGCTCTCGCTGCTAGGCACACTGTTCCTCTCTATCTTCTATCTGAGGCACCTGGAGCCCTTCTACGCCACTGCGTCCGGCCTGGTAGTGGGGATACTCATCGGTCTGAACACCGAATATTACACTTACAAGAAGCCCACTCGCTTCATTGCCGCCGCCAGTGAGGCGGGGGCCGCCACCAACATCATTGCCGGCCTGGCCGTGGGCCTGGAAAGCACCGTGCTATCCATGATCCTACTGGGCCTGGGCATGATCGTCGCCCATCACTTCGCCGGGCTCTACGGTATTGCCCTCTCCGGCCTGGGCATGCTCTCCATCCTGGGCATCAACCTGGCGATGGACGCTTATGGCCCCATTGCCGATAACGCCGGCGGGGTCGCCCAGATGAGCTACCAGGGATCGGAGATCAGGCACATCACCGACCGCCTGGACGCCGTGGGCAACACCACCGCGGCCATCGGCAAGGCCTTCGCTGCCAGCGCCACCGCCGCGGCGGCGCTCTCCCTGCTCACCGCCTACGCGGAAGCGGCCCACATCGTGCACCTGGATATCCGGCAGCCCAGAGTGATGGCCGGGCTGTTGATCGGTGGCGTGCTGCCAGCACTCTTTTCGTCCATGGTCATCAAATCAGTGGGACGCACAGCGCAATTGGTGGTCGGTGAGGTGCGCAGGCAGTTTCAGGAGATCGTCGGTCTGCTGGAGGGCGAGGCCCAGCCAGATTACAGCCACTGTGTGGACATCGCCACCCGGGGGGCCCTGGGCCAGTTGGCGTTGCCCTGCCTGCTGGCTATCAGCGTTCCCTTTATCACCGTCTTCACCCTGGGCAAAGAGGCCTTGGCCGGGCTCCTGGCCGGCTGCATCGTCTGCGGCATCTTTCTGGCCCTCTTCATGGCCAACGCCGGCGGTGCCTGGGACAATGCCAAGAAGCTGATAGAGGCCGGAGCTATGGGCGGCCGGGGATCAGCAGCCCACAAAGCCAGCGTCATCGGCGATATGGTAGGTGATCCCCTCAAAGATACCGCTGGGCCTACCCTGGACATCTTGGTTCAGCTTATGGCTACCGTCTCGCTGGCCTTTCTGCCGCTGTTCTTGAGGATACTGCAATGAGAATCGGACACGTGGTGCGCGTGGCGGGCGTAGTGGTGGACGTGGAATTCGCCGTGGGCAACCTGCCCGGCATCCGCCACGCGCTGCTCGTCGAGCGTGACGTAGGGGCGGGTTTGAAACCCGCCCCTACTCTGGTGATCGAAGTGCAGGAGCACGTTGACCCATCCACCGTGCGCTGCCTGGCCATGAGCTCTACCTCAGGGCTGCACCGGGCCTTGGCGGTGCGTGACACCGGCGGGCCGATCATGGTGCCGGTGGGCCAGCCCACACTGGGCCGCATCTTCAACGTGCTGGGGGAGACTGTTGATGATGGCCCTCCCCTGGAAGGTGTGGTGCGCCATCCTATTCACGTGGATGCCCCGCCTCTGCGGGAGCAGAAAGCCACCACCGAGATGTTGAGCACCGGTATCAAGGTCATTGACCTGCTCACCCCCTACGGCAGGGGAAGCAAGATCGGCCTCTTCGGCGGGGCCGGGGTGGGCAAGACGATGCTCATGATCGAGTTGATTCGCCATACCATCGAGCACCGACAGGGCATCGCCTTCTTCGCTGGTGTGGGGGAGCGCAGCCGCGAGGGGAACGAACTGTGGCTCGAGATGCAGCGCAGCGGCGTCCTGGCGCGTACTGTCCTGGTCTTTGGCCAGATGAACGAGCCGCCGGGCGCTCGCCTGCGCGTTCCCTTCACCGCTCTGACTATGGCCGAGTACTTTCGCGACCAAGAGCAGCAGGACGTGCTGCTATTCGTTGACAATATTTACCGCTACATCCAGGCAGGCATGGAAGTTTCGGCGTTGCTGGGCCGTCTGCCCAGCGCGGTCGGCTACCAGCCCACCCTCGCCACCGAGATGGGCGCACTGCAGGAACGCATCTCCTCCACCAGCAAGGGAGCCATCACCTCTGTGCAGGCCATCTACGTGCCAGCCGACGACCTGACCGACCCAGCCGTGACTGCTACCTTCGCCCACCTGGATGCCATCACTGTCCTCTCCCGCCGCCAAGCCAGCCAGGGTTTCTACCCCGCCGTGGATCCCCTGCAGTCCAGTTCGCGGCTGCTGGACCCTCGACTGGTAGGGCAGCGCCACGATCGCATCGCCAGAGAAGTGCTGACTCTGCTGGCCCAGCACAAGGAGTTGCAGGACATCATCTCCATCCTGGGTGTAGAGGAGCTCTCCGAGGAGGATCAGATAGTAGTGAGGCGGGCGCGCCGCCTGCAGCGTTTCCTCACCCAGCCCTTCTTCGTGGGTGAGCCCTTCACCGGCCTGGCCGGCCGCCACGTCCTTCTGGAGGAAACCCTGCACGGCTGCGAGGAGATTCTGGAGGGAGAGCACGACAACCTGCCAGAGCAGGCTTTCTACATGGTGGGCAGCATTGACGAGGTGGTGGCCAAGGCGCGGGATATGGCCTAAAAGGTCAGGAAGGGTCAGGAACGAGATGGTGGAAAGGCAATGGTTGATAATTGTCACCCCCGAGGGGGTGCGCCTGCGGGCAGAAGGGGTGCTGGCCATGGAGGCCGAGCTGACCAACGGGGCTATCGGTATCCTGCCCAGCCACGCTCCCCTGGTGGCCGCCCTGGCGCCGGGCGAACTGGTCTACGAGGATGAAACCGGCCGCCACACCCTGACCCTGGCGGCTGGCATCCTGCGTGTGGCAGAGGGCGGGGTCACAGTGCTGACCACAGAGCTATCGGGAGATTGAGACTCTGAGGACACGAAAGGAACGAAAGGGATGAAGTTTCTGCTATGCCTTGTCCTGGCCACGGCAGCCGGAGTAGCCTATTTCCTCTCCCTTTTTCGGACCGTCAAGTGGGCTCTGCGGAGAGGATCTTCCGCTACCGGAAGTCCGATGGTAGTTGGATTCCTGCTTCGATACGTTCTTTGGGCTCTGGTCGTGCTGGCCCTGCTGAAACTGGAGCCTCTTGGGGCCGTACTGGCCATCGTGGGCTTCACCATCGGCAGAGTGGTGGTGACCAGGAAGGTGTTCAGCGAGGCCTAAAGGAGAGAATGGAGGAGAAAAATGGAACAGACGTTTCCTTACGTTGTCTTCACCATATTCGGCATCCCGGTCACGGATACGGTAGTAGCTACCTGGATAATGATAGCTGCCTGGAGCATCCTCGCCTATCTGGCCTCGAAGAGGATGAGCCTCAGGCCCAAAGGGTGGCAGCACTTCCTGGAGATCGGGATCGAGGCCCTCGAGGGGCTGATATCGAGGACCATAGGACAGCCTGGCGGTGAGTTTCTGCTCATGATCGGCGCCATGATGATCTTCCTCGTTACCGCCAACCTGTTGGGGATTTTGCCCGGCTTACCTTCCCCCACCAGCGACATCAATACTGCGTTGGCTTTGGCATTGATTGTCTTCTTCGCTGTCCACTACTATGGCATCCGGCGGCAGGGCCTGTTGGGGTACATCAAACTCCTGGCCGGACCGGTCTTCGTGGGGCTGCCAATGGAGATCCTGGGACACGTAAGCAGGACGCTATCCCTCTCCCTGCGCCTCTTTGGCAACATGATTGCCGGGACGGTGATCGTGGCTGTCCTGTACGGAATCATCCCGCTCATCGTCCCGACGGTGATGCTCGTTTTCAATCTCATTTTCGGCCTCCTGCAGGCTTTCGTCTTCACCCTTCTGGCCATCGTCTACATTGGCCAGGCTGTGAAGCCACTGACCGAGGAGCAACAGCCACCCATTTCAACCAAGTAGTCTCAAGCCAACTAGTCTCAAGGAGAAAGGAACCAAAACATGGAGAACATGGATGCAACGACCATCGTAGTACTAGCCACAATGATCATCAGCGGCGTCATCATCGTCGTGGGGACGATAATCCCCTCTCTTCAGGAGGGCAAGGCCGTGGAGAAGGCCCTGGAGGCCATGTCCCGCCAACCTGGTGTGGCGGGCCAGATCAGCACCACCCTCTTCGTGGCCCTGGCCATGCTGGAG
>CBDURC010000023.1:0-18603 GCA_965369635.1 uncultured Anaerolineales bacterium
AAAGGGGAAGCCGGTGCAAGTCCGGCGCTGTCCCGCAACTGTGATCTTGGTCTATCGCAGATCGCTTGTCGCAAATCACCTGGTCATCATGGACACCCTTGCGACAAATGATAGGCGATGAGCAATCAGCCAAGAGAGCCAGGATACCCTCCTCTGCTGTGTACTCCACCAACCTTCGAACGAAAGGGGGCGGAGGGACAGCTTCATCGTCACTCAAGCCTCTTGCAACCGCAAGGGGCTTTCACTTTGAAGACGGAAACCCCTCTCCCCGCTCGGGTGATGAGGGGTTCATGCGTTATGACAAGAACGATGTCACGCTTCCTACGTTGGTGCCTGCTTGTGCTCTGTCTGACGTTGGCCCTGCCGACGGCACCGCCGGCCCACGCCGATCCCATTGCCAGCATCTCCCTGCGCAGCGGCGCTGTGGACAAAGCGCTGATTTGGCTGAGAACACAGCAGCAGCCCGACGGCGGCTGGGGCTCCGATACGGCCGCCGCCATCTGGGCGCTGGCTGCGGCGGGGGAAGACGCGACCATTTTCCTGGCTGGCAGCGGCGCCACCCCGCTCGATGCCCTGAACGCTCAAGCAGCGCAGGAGATAACAACGGCCACCGGCACAGCCCGACTGCTGCTGGCCGTTGCCGCAGGCGGCGGTGATCCTCGCGACTTCGCCGAGTTCGATCTGGTGGCGAGGCTGGAGAGCTTCCGCTCCCCCGGCGGACGCTACGGCAGTGGGCCAACGGATGGGATCGCGGCGCAGGGTTGGGCGCTGCTGGCGCTGAGGGGTGCCGATCAATCCATTCCTGATGCTGCCGTAAGCTGGCTGCGGGCACAGCAGAACGGTGACGGTGGCTGGCCCCAACTGCCTGGCCAACTCAGCAGTACCGAGGACACGAGCTGGGCGCTGCAGGCGCTGGCCGTCGCCAGCGTGGCGGCAAGCGACGCGGCGATGACAAGAGGGTTGGCCTTTTTGCACACGCAGCAGGCGAGTGACGCCGGTTTTCGCAGCCTTCCTGGCACCCTGTCCAGTGAGACGACCAGCACCGGGTTGGCCCTTCTGGGCGTGACGGCCAGCGGCGGATCGCTCCTCGACGTGTCCTGGCAACGCAGCGGCCAGTCGCCGCTGGAGGTTCTGTTGCAGCTTCAGCGACCCGATGGCGGCTTCGTGCCCCGTCTCGGCGAAAGCGAACCATCTGTCAGTGCCACCGCCTACGGTCTGCTGGGGCTTATCGGGCGGCCGCTGCCTCTGCGCGGGCGGCGGCTGGCGATGCGGCGGGGGCTGGACTGGCTGCGCACCCAGCAACTGGCCGATGGCAGCTTCGGCGGCGGCACCGTCACTGCCGATGGTGTGCGCACCATTGCTCTGGTAGGCGAGGACCCCGACGGACACACCTGGACGGTGGGGGGCTGGAGCGCACTGGCCGCCCTGGAACAGCAGGTGGATACGATGCCCTTCCTCAGCAACGATGCCGGGATGGTGGGCAAGCTGCTGTTGGCGGTCGCCGCGGCGGGCGCCGATCCCCACAACTTCGGCGGCCTGAACCTGGTGGCACGGCTGGGGGAACTGTACGACCCGGTCACGGGCTGGTATCATGCGGGCAGTGCTTTCAAGCACGCGCTGGCGCTGGAAGGGCTGGCAGCGGTGGGGGAGTCGATCCCGCCCACTGCCACGCAGGTGCTGCTGGCTGAGCAGCGGGCCGACGGCGGCTGGGGCTGGCCCATCGGCGGCGACGGCAGTGACAACGATACCACCGGCCGCGTGATGAGCGCCCTGATCCGCAGCGGTGTGCCGCCCACCCACCCGGCCCTCGTCAGCGCCACCCAGTACCTGGAAGCGGAACAGCTCCCCGACGCGGGATGGAGCGCCTTCCTGGAAGGCAGCTCCAGCAATTCCAACTCCATCGCCTTGGTGACGCAAGGGTTGCTGAGTGCGGAAAAGGACCCTCGTCGTCCGCCTTTCGCCCGCTTGACCGCACAGGGCACGCTGGTCACGCCAGCGGACGCGCTGCTGCACTTCCAGGAACCAAGCGGCGCTTTCGCCTACACCGAGGCCCAGCCCGAAAGCCGCTTGCTGGCGGTGCTCGATGCGTTGCCAACGCTGCTGGCTCCGTATCCGCCCCTTCCGTCTGAGGGAGAGGCAACGATCCCTGGTGCACTGCAGGCGCACGGCGCGGGCGCGGGCGGGGTGCGGTTGTTCGTGCCCTACGCTGGCGACGAGGATGGCGACGGGACGGCGATGCTGCGCTACCGGTTGATGGGGACGGCTACCTGGAGCGAGGGAACGCTGATCAAGCACGGTGTGCTCTACGCGGGCGAACTGGCGGAGTTGATGCCTGGTGCGAGCATCGAAATCGAGGTCGTGCTGAGCGATCCGGATGGGGTAGAGGGCGCAGAGCAGCAGACGGCAACGGTCGTCGCCCCCGTCGGGCTCTGGTTACCGTTGGTGAGGAACTCGTAGGGCGGGTCTTGCACCCGTCGTGGTAGGGGTGCCTGCCCTGGCAAGGGCAAGCCTTGCCCTCAACACAAAGCAAGGAGAAGACAATGTCATCTCATCATCACACATTCCGTGCTCGTCTGGCGCTGCTGGCCGGCATCATGCTCATCGCGCTGCTGGCGACGACCGCCCTGGCTGCAGACAGCAAGCAGATCGGCCTGGTGATCCGCTACAGCGATGGTTCCGAGCACACAGAGATTGTCGAGGTGTCCGTAGAGGCCACGACGCTGGATGCGCTCCTGGCCTCCAGCGTGGAGGTGGTCACCTACGACCCAGGTTGGGGCATCGCCATCTGCGCCATCGGTGGCGAAGGGTGCCCGGCCGACAACTGCTTCTGCGATCCAGAGCACTTCTGGGGCTATTGGCACTTGGTGGATGGGGCCTGGGAATCCTCGATGATGGGGGCCAGCGCTTACACGCCGGCCGACAGGGACGTGGAAGGCTTCTCCTGGACCGGTTTCGACGAGAACTGGAACCCCACCACACTGCCACCAGTGTACACTTTCGAGGAAATCGAAGCGCAGCAGGCTCCGGCGGAGATTCCTGAGCCGGGTACGCTCCTGCTCCTGGGCAGCGGCCTGGTCGGACTGGCGGCCTACGCTCGCCGGCGGCGCTAGCACTAAGCGATGCGGGAACGGGACGCGGATGGCCACGGACGAACACGGACAGAAAACAGATGCAATCCTCGGTCATCCGCGCTCGGCTGCGTCCCACTCGGGAACACATTCTAAGGGTTTCACGTACGGGCAGTATGGCAGAGGGGGGAGAGCAGTGCTGACACCGAGTTCCGATTGCCAATCAACGTTCCGAGTATGGCTGGCTGTGGGGCTCGGCCTGTTCCTGCTGCTGGCTCTTGCTGTTCATCCAGCCTATGCCGCGGGCGGCCGCGCCGGATTGGTCGTGCAGTTTGGCGACGGCAGCCTGTGGACGGGGTGCGTTGCCTTCGACAGGGAGGCGTTGAGCAGCGAGGAACTGTTGCAGCGTTCGGGGCTTAACATGGTGCTCGACTACAGCTACGGCCTGGGCGGGGCGGTGTGCAAGATCGAAGGGGATGGCTGTGACTTCCCCCTGCAAGACTGCTTCTGCCAATGCCAGGGGCTGGACTGCCGCTACTGGGCCTACTACCATCTGTTACCGGACGGCACGTGGCAATATTCGCAGGTGGGGGCCAGCAGCTACACTGTGCACGATGGTGATGTAGAGGGCTGGGCCTGGGGGCCAGGTGACTACGGCGTCAGTGGCATGCAGCCGCCAATCCATACATTCGAACAGCTTTGCCCCTCACCAACCGATACACCGACGCCAACTCCCATCCCGTCCACGCCCACTGCCACGCCGACAAATGCGTCCCGTCCGACAGCGACACCGTCCTTGACCTTCACCCCCTGGCCGACCGTCACACCGACCTCCATCCCGCCGACGGCGACCCCAACGCCTGCGGTGGAGCCCCCGCACGTCGCCTTCTCGGTGGAGCCACAGACTATCGTGCGCGGGGAATGCGTCACGCTGCGCTGGGACGTGGCCGGGGCGCTGGCTGTCTACTGGGATGATGGCACCGGAGAGCAGGGAGTGATCGGTCAGGAGGAGCGACAGGTGTGCCCGATGGCAAGCCAGAGTTACACACTGCGGGTGGTGCAGGGCGGCAGAGAGGAACGCCACCAGGTCAGCGTGACGGTGCTTGAGCCCACAGCGCCCCCGGCCCCGCCTGGATCAACCCCCGAGGTTACACCGACGGCAATGACCGCTCCGCCGATGTCCACGCCGGTGCCCATTCAGACTGCGGAAGTCTTCCCGCCCCCCCCCACGTCTGAAGACCCACTCGAACCTGCGCCGCTCCCTTCGCCCACGCCTGAGCCAGCGGTTGGGCTGCTGAGCACTGCTACCCCAACCGCCGCGCCGCCAGCCCTACCTTCAACCACACCGCAGAAGGAGGCCATGGCACTGGCTGTGCTGCCGCCCCGCAGCAACAATGCTGGCAGCGACAAGGCTGCGCAGGCTATGGTTGCACCAGCGGTCACGCAAGCGGTGCCGCCGTTGCGGCCAGCGCAATTGCTGGGTTACGCCGTTTTCACCTTCCTGGGCGCGGCGCTCTGCGGGGCTGGGGCAACGGTGTTATGGCGGCGACGATAGCCAGGCAATCATGTGTTTCAAGTTGATGGCACGCAAAAACAGCGACGGTCACGAGTTTGGAACATGCAAAACTGTTCTCCAAGAGCATCATGGGCGAACGTAGCAGCGACTTCAGTCGCTTTTGCGGCGGAACGATGACTCATCCCGTTGCCTGGCTCATCTGGCTGCTGGCAGCAACGCTTCCGGCGCTCCTGACGCGCAATCCGCTCTACCTGACCTTGCTGCTGCTGGCCAGCGGTGTCACCTACATGGCACTGGAACGCCGGTCGCCCGCGGCGCGCAGTTGGAGAGCCTTCGTCAAGCTGGGCGTCGTGCTGCTGCTCTTCGCCGTGCCTTCCAACGCGCTCACCGCTCACCAGGGACGGTTGGTGCTCTTCCGATTGCCCGAAAGCTGGCCCATCATCGGCGGCCCCATCACCGGCGAAGCGATGCTCTATGGGCTCAGCAGTGGGCTGAGCTTGCTGACGCTATTGCTCATCTTCGCCACGTTCAACAGTGCGGTGGACCAGGCGCGGCTGCTGCGCATGACGCCGCCGTATCTCTACCAGGCCGGGGTGATTGCGGCCATTGCTGTGGCCTTCGTGCCGCAAATGATGATCGCCGCCCAGGAGATCCGGGAAGCGCAACGCATCCGCGGCCATCGCTTTCGCGGCCTGCGGGACCTGTTGCCACTGTTCATGCCCTTGCTGACCACGGGGCTGGAGCGGGCCATCGCGCTGGCGGAGTCGATGGAGGCGCGAGGCTTCGGCGACATACCGGCCGCGCCCTCGCGGCGGCAGACGCTTTACCGCGCCGGGACGCTGCTGGCGCTGCTGGCGCTGGCGAGCGGTGCGTTCGGCAGCAGTTACTTCCCGGCACGACGGACGTTGAGCGTGGGGCTGATGACCGCAGCAGGCATGGGGTTACTGCTCATCTTCTGGATGCAGGGGAAGGGAGTGCGGCGCACTCGCTACATGCGCTGGTACTGGCGGCGGCAGGATACAGTCGTTAGCTTGATCTGCGGCGGCGTGGCGCTTGTGCTGCTGGCTGTGTGGCTGGCCCGGCGGGAGACGCTGCTCTATTATCCCTACCCGCCGTTCAGCCCCTGGCCCGATTTCCAGCCTCTGCTCGGCCTGGCGCTGGCGCTGCTGGCGCTGCCCGGCTTGCTCCTGCCAGGAACAGAGAAAGCGGTGGAGCAGAAGGCCAAGGAACGATCTGACTACTCGCTTCCCTGATTTGCTGGTTTGTTGATTTGCCGATTTGCCCATGATCAAGTTTGACCACGTCACTTACACCTATCCCGATCAGCCGCAGCCTGTCCTCCACGACTTCAGCCTAAGTGTGGAGGAGGGGGAATTGCTGCTGGTCATCGGCCCTTCGGGGTCGGGGAAGTCCACGCTGCTGCGCTGCCTTAACGGGCTGGTGCCGCACTTCTACGGCGGGCGCTGGCGAGGGAGATTGCACGTGGCCGGCCGCGATCCGGTGACCGTCGGCCCGCGGGGGATGAGCGACCTGGTGGGCTTCGTGCTGCAGGATCCTGAGGCGCAGTTCGTGGTGGACACGGTGGAGGCAGAACTGGCCTTCGCCATGGAGAACTTCGGGCTGCCGCAGCCGCTGATGCGCAAGCGGGTGGAGGAAGTGCTGGATCAGCTCAACATCGCTCACCTGCGGGAGCGGCCCATCAGCACGCTTTCGGGTGGGGAGAAGCAGCGGGTGGCCATCGCCGCTGTGCTGACGCTGCACCCGCGGGTGCTGGTACTGGACGAGCCGACGTCGCAGCTCGACCCACAGGCAGCGGAAGAGGTGCTCATCGCCCTGCGGCAACTCAACGAGGACCTGGGGTTGACAGTAGTGCTTTCAGAGCATCGCCTGGAGCGGGTGGTGCAGTACGCCGACTGGCTGCTGTACCTGCCGGGCGTGGGCGAGCGGCCTATCCGGGGCGAGCCGGCCGCGGTGTTGGCCCAGGTGGATCTCACGCCGCCCCTGGTGACGCTGGGCAAAACGCTGGGCTGGCAGCCATTGCCGCTGACGATCAAGGAAGGGAGGCGCTTTGCGCGCAGGCTATTCTCCGCCCCAACCCCTTCAGTTCCCTCAGCTACCTCAGACCCTCCCGGAAAACGGAGGGCGCTCAGGGAAACTCAGAGGAGCTCTCCCGCCATCTCCGTGGAGGGTTTGCGGTATAGCTACGATGGCCACGAAGCGCTGCGGGGCGTCAACCTGACCATCAACCACGGCGAATTCATAGCCATCATGGGGCGTAACGGATCGGGGAAAACGACCTTGCTCAAGCAAATGGTGGGATTGCTCAGGCCAGAGCGAGGGCGAGTGGAGATCACTCCAAATATCCAACCTCCAACCTCCAATACCCAATCCCTTGATACACGGCACACTTCCGTGGACGATATCGTGAGGTTCGTAGGCTACGTGCCGCAGAATCCCAACGCACTCCTTTTCGCCGACACGCTGGCCGAGGAGTTGGCTTTCACCCGCAAGGGGCACAGGCTACCGCCGGGAGACGACATGCCGCTGCTGGAGGCACTGGGGCTCACTGAACACGTGCATCGTTATCCCCGAGACCTGAGCGGCGGTGAACGGCAGCGTGCGGCGTTGGCCGCGGTGCTCGTCGCTCAGCCGCAGATCATTCTCCTGGACGAGCCGACTCGCGGGCTGGACTACCAGCAGAAGCGGGCGTTGGCCAATTTCCTGCGCGCCCAGAAGGCGGCAGGTCACACCGTGGTCATGGTCACCCACGATGTGGAACTGGTAGCCCAGTGCGCCGACCGCGTGGTGCTTATGGCCGAGGGGGAAGTGGTGGTGGACGGCCCCACCCGCCAGGTGATGAGCGATTCTCTGGTCTTCGCCACGCAGGTGAATAAGCTGTTCCGCGATCCCCGCTTCCTCACTGTGGAGGATGTGCTGATGGCCGGTAGATTGGGGGATTGGTAGGTTGGTAGACTCAGCAGATCGCAGATTCAAAGTAGAGGCGACTCCCAGCCGCCGGTTCGGTGAGCGAACCACTAAGCTCTGGAACACCGCTATCCTCCTCGCCGCCAGCCTGGTGGGCGTGGTCTCTTTCGCCTATCCCTTCCTCGTGCCCCAGCAAGAAGCGGGCTTTGGGGCGCTGGCCCATGCGCAGGATGCGCCATGGGTCTTCGTGGTGCTGGTGGCGCTCTGCCTGGGGGCGGTGGTGGGCAACCTGGGCTCAGGGCAGATGAACGCCAAGATGGTAGCCATGCTGGGCATCCTTTCGGCCATTAACGCTGTCCTGCGGCTGGTACCTGGGCCGGCGGGTTTTGCCGCCGTCTTCTTCTTGCCCATCCTCTGCGGTTACGTCTACGGCCCAACCTTCGGCTTCCTGCTGGGCGCACTGTCATTGCTGGTGTCGGCGTTGCTGGGAGGTGGAGTAGGACCGTGGTTGCCCTACCAGATGTTCGCCACCGGCTGGGTGGGGCTGCTTTCGGCGCTGCTGCCAGAGAACCTCCTTCGCCACCTGGGCCGGGCGGAGGCGGTGCTGCTGGCGCTGTGGGGCTTCGGGATGGGGCTTCTTTTCGGTGCAGTGATGAACCTCTGGTTCTGGCCCTTCATCTTCGCACCCGGGCAATCGAGTCTCTACTGGCAGACTGGGCTGAGCCTGGGGCAGACGCTACAGCGTTACGCCGTTTTCTACGGAGCTACCTCGTTCGTCTGGGACCTGGGCCGGGCAGGGGGAAACGGCTTGCTCATTCTTCTCTTCGGCGCGCCCGTCCTGCGTCTGCTGCGTCGCTTCCGCCAGCGTTTTCGCTTCCATGTAGACCTTGTGATCGAGCCAGAACCGGTTCGCCCGCAGCCATAGAGGGGCGATTCCGCTTACGCCTCTCCACATGCACTCCCTTGTCTCCCTGCTCAATTGTCAAGACTCCTCAGATTGTGGTAAAATGGAGCTGCCATGAAGGCTCTGTTGATTCATAACCCCGCGGCGGGGATGTACAGCCATCGCTGGGGGCTGCGCCGGGCGGTGACCCGCCTAGAGCGGCATGACTGGCAAGTTACCTGGCGAACGACGGAGAAGCCTGCCGACGCGATGGCCTGGGCTCGCCAGGCAGTCACGTCCGGCTACGATGTGGTCATCGCCGCTGGCGGCGACGGCACCATCGGGCAGGTGGTGAATGGGCTAGCCGGGAGCGACATTGCGCTGGGCATTCTGCCCCTGGGCAGCGGCAATGTGTTAGCCCGCGATCTGGGACTGCCAAAGCCTGGCACCTTGCATCCCTTCGCCTTGGAAGATGCTGCGCAGATGCTCTTGGATAGCGTACCGCGTCGCGTGGATCTGGGATGGGCCAACGGGCGTCACTTCTTCTCCTGGGCCGGCGTCGGCCTGGACGCTGAGATCATCAGGGGAGTGGAATCGCAGCCGGGAGTGAAGCGGCGGATGGGGCTGGTGGGGTTTCTCGTCTTCGTTGCCCTAACCTTGCGCACCTACGCTGGCACCCGATCCACGGTGCTCATTGATGGTCGCCGAGTCAGTCGCCGCATCATCCTGGCCTTGGTCAGCAACATCGAACTGTACGGGCGTTATTTCCACATTGCCCCCACAGCCCGTCTCGACGATGGCTTGCTGGATGTGTGTTGCTTCCACGGCCAAAACATCTCCGTTATCTTCTACCACGCCTTTACTGTCCTCCTGCAGCGGCACATCGGCGATCCTCGCGTGAGCTACTACCAGGCCCGCCGCGTGGAGATCGAGACCGCCCGTCCGCTGCCCGTGCAGTTGGATGGCGAACCTTTCGGCATGACACCGTTGACCATCAAGGTCGTGCCCCAAGCACTCACGCTGCTCCTGCCGCCGAAGCTGGCGCAGAATCGGTTTGTCACATCAGGGCAAGAACCATAATCATGGCCGATCGCATTTACAGCATCTCCCAACTCACGGCCTACGTCAAGTCCGCGTTGCAGATGGATCCCCTCCTGCAAGACGTCTGGGTTGGGGGGGAAGTGTCCAACTTCACCCGCGCTGCCTCGGGGCATTGCTACTTCACACTGAAAGATGAACGAGCGGCGCTGTCTTGTGTCATGTGGCGTTCGCAGGCGGCTCTTCTGCTCGCCCTGCCACGGAATGGTGAGGCCGTGCTGGCCCATGGCACTATCTCTGTCTATGAGGCGC
This sequence comes from uncultured Anaerolineales bacterium, assembly GCA_965369635.1. Lineage (GTDB taxonomy): Bacteria > Chloroflexota > Anaerolineae > UBA3071 > UBA3071 > UBA3071. The sequence continues at coordinate 9,743 of CBDURC010000023.1, forward strand.
GGGGCATCTACCAGCTCTACGTGGATATCCTGCAACCGGCGGGGTTGGGACGGCTCTATCTGGAGTTCGAGGCGCTAAAGCAGAGGCTGGCAGAGGAGGGTCTTTTCGACGACGAACGCAAGCGTCCGCTACCAGCGCTGCCGCGGCGCATCGGTGTGGTCACCTCGCCGCAGGCGGCGGCGCTGCGGGACATCCTACGCACGCTCAGCGGTCGCTGTCCCCTGGCCGACGTCCTGCTGGCCCCCACGCTGGTGCAGGGGGCCGAAGCCCCGCCACAGATCGTGGCTGCGCTGGCGGCGCTCAACCGCTGGTCAGCCGAGAGGGAGCCGGTGGACGTGATCATCGTCGCTCGCGGTGGCGGCTCGCTGGAAGATCTGTGGGCCTTCAACGACGAACGGGTGGCACGGGCCATCGCCGCCTCAGCTATCCCTGTCATCAGCGGCGTGGGGCACGAAACCGATTTCACCATCGCTGACTTCGTCGCCGACCTGCGGGCGTCGACGCCCACGGGCGCAGCGGCTGCCGCCGTGCCCGATGGGCGGGAACTGGCGGTGCTGGTGCAAGGCCTGGCGGCTCAGTTGGCGGGACTGATGACAGAGGAGGTTATATCCAGTCGTCAGACATTGGCAGTGCAAGAACGAGCACTGGCCCGTAACTCGCCGCTGCAACTGCTGGCCGGCTATCGCCAGCGGGTGGACGAACTGAGCCGTGCGGCGGTGCTGGCGTGGGACCATCGGTTGACACTGTGGCGGGAACGGCTGACGGGCTTGCGCGGGCGGTTGAAGGCGGTCAGCCCACTGGAAGTGCTAGGGCGGGGCTATGCCATCGTGCGGCACGGGGAGACGGGGGAGGTGGTGAGCCGCGTGGGGCAGGTGGCACGTGGTGATCCCATCGCCGTGCGTGTGCAAGATGGGGAGTTCGAGGCAGAGGTTGGGTAACAGTGAGCTATTGTCAAAATGAACAAAGAAACTCTCTCTTTCGAGAATGCCTTCAAGGAATTGGAGGAGACCGTTCGTAAGATGGAAGCGGGCGGACAGACGCTAGAGAAATCGCTGGCCCTCTTCGAACGGGGCACAGAACTGGCAGCGCTGTGCAATGAGCAGCTTGACCACGCCGAACTGCGCGTGCGGCAACTCCTGCCCGCGCCCGAGGGTGAGGTCGAAGCTGTGCCCTTTGAGGATTGGGAAGGGGAAGGGGAACCTGACGTTGGTTTTCCGTTCTGATGGATTAGGTATCAGGTCTGGAACCCTCCACCCTCAGGAGAATACGGGAATGGTCATCACACGCACGATCCAGTTGCGGACCCGCGGTGACGCCGACATGCTGGATATCACTCAGGAGGTGGCCCGTGAGGTGGGGTCTTCGGGGGTCAACTCGGGCATCGTCACCATCTTCGCCCCCAGCGCCACCAGCGGGCTGACGACGATCGAGTACGAGTCGGGCGCGCTGGCGGACCTGAAGCAGGTCTTCGACGAGGTAGTGCCTGAGAATCGGGACTACCGCCACAACCTGCGCTGGGGGGATGGCAACGGCCACTCGCACGTCAGGGCGGCGCTGCTGGGGCCATCACTCACCGTGCCCTTCAGCGGCGGCCGGTTGCTGTTGGGCACCTGGCAGCATGTCACCTACATAGACTTCGACAATCGCCCCCGCAGGCGCGAGCTTATTCTGCAAATTCTAGGGGAGTAAACCCAAAGCGCAGAACGTGAAGCGCACGCACCGTCGGACGATCACGTTTTACGTTTCACGCTTCCCCATGCGCTCCTCGAAAGCCTGCAGCGCCTCCTGCAACCGCTCCTGCCGCATGGCGACGGTCAGATCGCCCCGCGTGCGCTCCACCACGCCCCGCACCATGTCCGAAGTGCGACGTAGGCCCCTGGTGATGGCGTCGGGAAAGTCCACCGTCATCAGCAGGCTGTAGGCCTCGTCCATAAGCTCTAAGAACGGCTCGCCCTGGGCCACCTCACCCCGCCGGATGAGATTGAGCACGTGCCTCCGCATCTCTCCAACCGCCTCCCCCACGCCTTTGAGGTAGACAGGATAGGGCACGCCCAACTCCTCCGGCTCCGGCAGCGGCTGCCCCGTGATCCAGGCGAAGCTGACGTGTGCCTCGGCCAGCTCTTTCAGCGCATCGAGCGTGTAGCCGGTGTAGAACAGGTCAGGGTGAGCTTGCAGATCGGCGGTCATCTCAGCGGCCGCGGCGCGAGCGGTAGCCAAGAGCTCGGATGCCCGGTCGAACTCGCCCCGGTGGGTGGCGCGAATGCTGTGCGCGCAGTAGCGGATCAGCTCGCGGGAGCGCTGCAAGGTAGCATCTCGTACGTCGTTCTTGGCCGTGAGCTCTGCCCGCGTCCGTTCCACGATGGCCGTGAGTTGATCCATGACATTTCACTCCCGATGCACGAAGCCCAGGGGCCGCTCGCGGGCTTCCTGTTCCTCTGGTGCGATCTTGATCTCGCCGAACCGCTTCTCGTACTTGGCCAGGTTGTCGCCCAATGCTTTGTGCAGCGCCTTGGCGTTGGTGGGCGTCATCAGAATGCGGGCGTAGACCTTGACCTTGGGCATGTTGGGCAGCAAGCGGGCGAAGTCGATGATGACCTCGGAGGGTGAGTGATTAAGGATAGCAAAGTTGGCGTAAATAGCCTCCAGGTCAACAGGCATCTCCACATTGAGCTGACGCCGCGGTGCGCTGGCGGGTTTCTGAGCCATGGACAGACCTCCGATCTCTTGTGAATGGGCTGAACAACACTGACCAGAGTGTACCTCAAAAGCTGAGGGCTGTCAACAAAACGTACAGCAACAGCGCGCCGATTTGCCAACGTGGAAGAAGTTTGGTATAATTCAACCAGAGTTCGGGCGGTTAGCTCAGCTGGCTAGAGCACATGCTTGACATGCATGAGGTCACAGGTTCAAGTCCCGTACCGCCCATTATCGCTACCACGGCTGATCAAGTTTCGTCAGCCGTGGTTTGTTTTTACGCTTTATGGCCTCCCCGCGCAAGTCAAGAGCACACGTAGGCATGGGCCATCCCCAAGAGGTGCTGCTGCAAGTATGTATCGTAATACGTGACTGTGCAAACACCGTAATAGTCACCTGTTAGCTCTGTCCTACGCGAACGCCGATCGAATTGGGTCTTGATGAACTGGTCAAGAGAGCACTTCAACTCTTGGCTCCACCAGAGCTTTAGTTGCTGTTCAATGGGCCTGGCAGCTTCGACCAAGTTAAGACGAAAGGAAAGACGACCCATATCAACCCCGTAGATGGATATGAGCGCCCGCACGAAGTAGCGTAGGATGCTTGCGTCTGTGCTGGCCAACTGGACTCTGTTTCCAGACTTCGAGCCCTCACCCAGGTAGAGCATCGCCAAAGCCAGTTCATCCACTGCCCTGTCATCCGGCAGTGCGGCGGCTACATCGGCCCCGCCTCGATACGCCTCCTCGCGGGCCCGCGCATATCGCTCCCGGTTGATCGGCCAAGCGCGAGCAGCAAAGGTCGCCCTATTGGCCCTCAAGCGTTCCTGCAAACGCGCTTCGTGCTCCGGCTTCAAGGGAATATCTCGCAACCAGTTGGATAGGGTGCTCTTACTGACGCCGGTTCGGGCAGCGATTTCGTTGTAGGATAGCCCCTGTTCGCGCCGCAGCCTCTCGGCTTCCTGACGTTTCTCTGATTTAGCACGCATTTTGAACCTCTGATCAATGTACTGTGCATATTATACAACACATGTTTCAATCAGGCAAATCGCTCATTTGACAAATTTCCCAAACTGATTATAATGGGGAGCAATCAAGAAGCAGTAACGCGTTGACCAGGACGAGTAGGCGGCGGAAAGCGTCAGAGAGTGCGGGCCACGGGCTGCGAGCCCGCATCGCCGGAAAGCGCCGAAAACCACCTGGGAGTGGGCCCCTCAAATCGCCAACGGCGAGAGTATGGGGCCCCGGTTGGCTCCGTTAACGGCCTATGAGGTGGTCAGCCGTGGGCAGGATCGGTTCGATCGGCTACATCGGCTGACCAAGTTGGGTGGAACCGCGTGGCAACCCCTCGCCCCAATGGGTGAGGGGTTTTGTGTTGAAAGGGGGTGGTCGCCGTGTTCGGCGGTATGACCCGAAGAGCTGCGTGTCGCGTGTTGCGTGCTAAACCTGAAATCAACCATCAAAGCGAGGTGTAACATGGCTGAGAAAAACGATCACAACGAGGAGCTTCTGTACAGACTGCGCCACTCGACGGCGCACGTCATGGCCCAGGCGGTGCTGGGGATGTTCCCCGAAGGGAAAACCGCCATAGGGCCGCCTATCGAGGATGGCTTCTACTATGACTTCGACCTGCCTCGGTCGCTGACGCCGGAAGACCTGGAGGCCATCGAGCAGCGTATGCGCAAGGTGATCTCTGGCAATCATTCCTTCGTGCGGCGGGATCTGAGCGCCGAAGATGCGCGGGCGCTCTACGTCGATCAGCCCTACAAACTGGAACTGATCGACGGCATCGTCGCCGGCGGCGTGGACGAGTACGGCGAGAAGGTCGAGGGAGACGTCGTTCTCTCCACGTACAAGCATGATACGTTCGAGGACCTCTGTCGTGGTCCCCACGTCGATAGCACGGGTCAGATTCCCAGGAAAGCCTTCAAGCTTCTGAAAGTGGCCGGGGCCTACTGGCGCGGCGACGAGCGCCGCCCGATGCTGCAGCGCATCTACGGCACGGTCTGGCCCAGCAAGGCAGAGTTGGACGACTATCTCCACCGGCTGGCAGAGGCGGAGCGGCGCGATCACCGCAAGCTGGCTTACCAGCTCGATCTTTACTCCACGCACGAGTCGGGCGGTGCGGGGCTCATCTACTGGCATCCGAACGGTGCGCGTATCCGGCACGAGATCGAGACCTTCTGGCGAGAGGAGCACTTCAAGGGAGGGTATGAGCTCGTCTACACGCCGCACATCGGCAAGGCAGACCTGTGGCGCACGAGCGGTCACCTGGAGTTCTACCGCGACGGCATGTACGCACCTCTGACCATTGACGAGCAGGAGTTCTACCTGAAGCCAATGAACTGCCCTTTCCACATCCTGATCTACAAGTCGCGACGACGGAGCTATCGTGAGTTGCCCTTCCGCTGGGCAGAGCTGGGCACAGTCTATCGCTACGAGCGCAGCGGGGTGCTGCATGGGCTGCTGCGGGTGCGTGGCTTCACGCAGGACGATGCGCATCTCTTCTGCCTGCCCGATCAGATGCCAGAGGAAATCCTGCGCGTGCTGCGCTTCAGCCTGCACATCCTGCGCTCCTTTGGCTTCGAGGAATTCAAGGTGGAGCTGAGCGTGCGCGATCTGGGCACGCCAGAGAAGTACGCTGGTCGGGACGAAGAGTGGCGGATGGCCGAGGCTGCGCTGGTGGAGGCGCTGGAGGCGGAAGGGCTGCCCTACAAGCGCATGGAGGGCGAGGCCGTTTTCTACGGGCCGAAGATCGACATCAAGGTGAAGGACGCGCTGGGCCGGACCTGGCAGCTCACCACGATCCAGTTTGACTTCAACCTGCCGGTCCGCTTCGACATGACCTACGTCGGCGAGGACGGCAAGGAGCACCGGCCCTACATGATCCACCGCGCGCTGCTGGGCTCGCTGGAGCGCTTCTTCGGCGTGCTCATCGAGCACTACGGTGGTGCCTTCCCCGTGTGGCTGGCGCCCGTGCAGGCGCGGCTCATCCCCATCGCCGACCGGCACCTGGACTATGCCTACGAGGTGCAAAAGGAACTGGTGGCTGCTGGGGTGCGGGCTGACGTGGATGCTTCGGGCGAGCGCATGCAGGCTAAGATCCGCGATGCGCAGATGCAGAAGATCCCCTACATGCTCGTCGTCGGCGACCGGGAGGCAGATGCTGGCACGGTGAACTTGCGCTTACGCACGGGGGACAAGCGTGGTGCGCTGAGCGTATCCGACTTCATCGCCCTGGCGCGGGAGGCTGTTGCCGAGAAACGGCCCATCTGATGGCGAAAGCTGACCGCGAAAGGCGCGAAAGCGCCAGGCTCGAAGCGAAGAGCCAGGCGCGTCTTCCAATCTCCATAACCAATACCCAATACCCTATCTCTAATCTCTAGTCCCCAATCTCCAACTTCAAACCACCAGCCCGTGCCGGCGGCGCATCAGTTCCAGTATCTTGGGCATGGCCACACTGTACAGCCAGTAGAGCGAGCGGGACACAGGGAAGTCCCAGGCCCCAATGTGGGGGGCGAACTCCGCGCCGAAGCCGGCCTTGAAGCGGTGAACGCCCCACATGGGATCGCTCTCATCGAGCAGGTCGGGCGCACCCCACCAGTCGTAGGTCGTACAGCCCTGAGCCTTGGCCCAGCGCATCGCCTCCCACTGCAGCAGGTGATTGGGCATACGCTGGCGCTGGCGATTCGTGGAAGCCCCGTACATGTACCAGGCGGTGCGGGCAAAGCGGAAGAGAAGCAGCCCCGCCACAGGCTCGCTTTCCGCCTCGGCCAGCAACAAGTGAGCCATCCCCACCCGCAGAAAGGTCTCCCACACGCGACGGTAGTAGTCGAGAGGTCGGATGATGAAGTCATCCCGCTGGCTGGTCTCGGAGTACATCCCGTAGAAGACCGGCAAATCATCAAGCGACCCTGCGCGCACCGTCACACCCCGCCGTGCTGCCAGCCGCACGTTGTAGCGGGTCTTCGACTTCATGCCGGCCAGTAACCCAGCCTCGTCGAGCGTCAGATCCGAAAGGAGCGTGTTGCGGAACTGGATCTGCTCAGGGGAAACGCGCCAACCTCGACGCCGCAGAAGTTGCGTGAAGGTTGTGCCTTGCTCCGAATCGGCTCGCACGTCGGGGTCAATCTTGACGAAGATGACCCTTGCTTGCCGCGCTTCCTCTTCGATGCGCGCCAGCACAGCCTCCGCCAGCGGCAAGTCGCCGTGATCCAGCGCTGGACCCTTGGGGACATAGGCCACGGCCAGCGGCAGGCGAGGGAGTTGGCGGCGTAGCAAGCTGACTGCCGCCCGCGGCTTGCCGCTATCCTCATCGAGGAACAGCAATCGCCGCGCCGTCCAACCTGCCTGAGCCTTCGTCTCGCCCCACTCGTAGCTTTGCAGCACATGCGCTCTAGGCAGCGTGGCCAACGCCTCGTTCCAGCGCTGCCCGTCGCTCTCAACGATGATCTTAACCATGGAGTTCACATACCTGTACTGACGAAGCCGAATACCCAATATCCAATACCCAATATCAGCACTACACCACCCTCTGCCGCAGGGCCACCGCCATCCGATACAACCGATAACCCACGGGCGAATACACTATGTCCCAGGCTCCGACGGTGCGCACGATGTGCCCGCCGAATCCGCACTTGAAGCGGTACACTCCCCATAGGCCGCCTGTGCCCCAGTTCTCCGGATCCTCGTAGGCCGCCGGATCGGCTCCCACCTGGTCGGGAATGCCCCAGAGATCGTAGGTGCGGCAGCCTCGTTCCCGCGCCCAGCACATGGCGGCCCATTGCAGGGCGTGATTGGGCATCAGGTTGCGATGCTGCCCGCTCGATGCGCCCCAGAAATACCACGCCTTGTCGCCGAAACCGAAGACCACGATGCCCGCCAGCAGTTTGCTCTCGTACTCCGCCAGCAGCCAGACTGCTTGCCGCGCGAGCGCGAAGAGATGGTAGGCGGCGGCGTGGTAGTCATAGCTGTGCACGGCGAAGTCATCCCGCTGACCGGTCTCCTCCATCAGCCGCTGGAACGCGAGCAAGTCGGCTTCCGTGCCCTCCCGCACGGTCACTCCCTTGCGCGCCGCCAAACGCACGTTGTAGCGCCATTTGGACTTCATGCGCGCCAGGATCGTTCCTGGTTCCGGCGTGAGATCCACGACGATGGTGCTGCGAGGCTGGACCGTGTGGCCGGGGCGGAAGCCATAGCCAGCCAGCCGCGCGGCAAGCTGCGGGTCATCGGGCAGGTCCGGCTCGATCTTCAGCGCCACAGCCCGATGACGGCGGGCAACGGCCGCGATGGCGTCCAGCAGCGGGCGCACCTGCTCGGCATCGTTCCAATCCGTCATTGGCCCTTTGGGCACGTAAGCCAGCGTTTGGCCCCAGGGAAGTGGCCGGAAGAGGATTTGCGCCCCGGCGACGATGTGGCCCTCATGTTCCAGCGCCACCCGCTCCACCCGCCAGCCGAACCGCGCCTTCAGCGCCCCCCAGCGACTCGATTGCAGCAGGTGGGCCGTTGGTTGTGCGGCGGCGAAGTCGTCCCAGCGGGAGGGGGACAGCGAGTTTGAGGGAAGGATTCGATAGATCATGGCATGGGGGAGTATACGTCAGTTTGGTACGAAAGGCAAGCTTTCAGAACGAGAATGGGAGGGGATGAGTTGGAGGGCAGGAGCAAGTCCCTGACCGGGCTTCGTTAGCATGGGGCTTGTGCGAGAGGCTAGCATAAGGAAACGGTGGAAGTGTGGCTTCTGCTATGAAAGTACATGCTTCCTACTGCCTGCCCGTATGCTATGAATCTACAAAGTGAAAGAGGTATAATAGCTGTAGAAGATCAAACCTACTAGCAGTCTGTCGGAGAAATAGGCGTCAATGCAGATGGAGCTGCCAATAGTGAAAGACCCGTCAATCTGGCAGGGTTTTCAGCCTTTCATCGCATGCTGGTGGTGGAATAGGGGGCTCAACAAGAGCGTTTTGCACATTGAATCACCGCGTTTTCTGGCCCAGGGGGGCCGTCAATCCGCCGGACAACTATTTGTGTTCCTGCTACCACAATCAGATGTACTGAGGCCTCCCCTTCGTCAACTGGTTGTCAGCAACACATGCAGACGCTTTAGATTGAAGCCCAGGCACACCAAACACCACTCACCCGCGGCCGCCGCCAACCCTCGTAGCGAGAATTGGCGGA
>CBDURC010000024.1:0-18550 GCA_965369635.1 uncultured Anaerolineales bacterium
CCTACACCATCCACCCCGCCCGGTACGGCATCACCTTCCGGCGGCTGGGCCTCCCCGACAAGCTCGCCTTCGCCGTTGACCTGGCCTTCCGTTTCATCCCTTCTCTGGGACGCGATTTAACGGTCACAATGGATGCGCAGAAGGCCCGCGGCTACGAGCTAGAGCGAGTGGGGGGGGGGCTGATCGGCCAGATCCGCAACATGGCCCCGCTGCTCATCCCCATCACCATCGGCTCTGTGGTGGGGGGCGAGGAGGTCGTTGACGCCATGGACCTGCGCGCCTTCGGCACTGGGCCGCGCACCTGGCTGACAAAGTTGAAATACGAACCCAGGGACTACGTGCTCATCGGTTTCAGCCTTGTACTGCTGATCGGTGCGCTCATGCTCAATCTCCTGGACATTGGAGAGCTGTGGGTACCGATGTGGCTGCAGGAGTTAGCCGCTGGAGGCTGAAGCTGCCGCAAAGCCAGGACAAAGCCGAATCAAAATCGCCGAGGCTTTTGCCTCGGCGTTCGCCGTCTAGGGTCCGAAGCGCCGATAATCCTCCGGCGTGTCAATGTCGAACGGCGGGGGAGCATCGAAGGCCACACTCTCCACCGACTGTTGGAACCGCTCAATGAGCACCCGCCCGCCCACGTCGCCGCGCAGCCGGCCCAACTCAGCGAAGGCCGCTCGGTCGAACAGCACTGGGTTGTTCCGTTGCCCGCGGTAGCACGGCACGACGATGGGAGCCAGCGTCTGCCGGTGGCGCTGCACCAGCGCTTCGATGACCTCCAGCGTCACTTCTGGCTGATCGCCCAGGAGGAAGAGGGCCGCGCTCACGCCGGTCGGCAAAGCGGCCAGTCCCGCCCGCACGCTGCTGCTCTGCCCCTCCGCCCATGCCTCGTTGACTACCACCCGCACGGGCCGATCGCTCACCGCCGCCGCCACTCGTTCTCCCTCGCAGCCCACGACGACGATCACCTCATCAATACTCCCAGCCGCAAGCGCCCGATCCACCACTTGGCCCAGCAGCGTTGTCCCACTCCAAGGCAGCAGCTGCTTGGGCTGGCCGAAGCGGGTCGCCCCTCCTGCAGCCAGAACGATGGCCACCGTGCGCCCCCAGACTTCTCGCGCTGGATCGTCAGCCTCCGTTGCGCCGAGTACTACGTTGTCTATCGGTGTCTTCTCAAGAAGTAGAGGCGAACCCTTGCGGTCGCCCTTCTGGGCAGGCGCAAGGCCTGCCCCTACCTGAGGCACAAGGCTTACCCCTACCTGAAGCAGCAGCCGGGCCACCTGCCGCGCCGTGGCAAGCTGCCCTTCCATCTCTACCTTGTTGAGCAGAGGGACGACGCGAGCACTGGGCGGCACACCCCGGCGTCCGCCTTCAGGATGCGCCAGCACTGTCGCCACCATCTCCGGCGTGATAGGATCGCCCAGCGCCCCGCCCGCCAGGGCAGCGATGCGTTCCGGGCGGTGGACGTTGGCTGCATCCAGTGGCCGGCCGACGGCCTCGATCCCGGCCACGGGTACGACCAGGGTGGCGCAGGAGGGGATGACCGGCTCGTGCTGCGCGGGCGCCTTGAATGGCTTCATGCGCGCGCCGTCGGCCTCAATGATCACCGCATCCACAGACTGTAGCGCGACGATGCGCTCCACCAGCATTGGCTCGATCCCGTATGCTTTGTTTTGTGCCACATCTATGCCGCCAACGATCAGCACATGGCCATGCTGCTGCAGTGTTTGAGGCAAGTGGGCCAACAGAGCGTCTTCGTCCTGTGCAATGAGATGATGCGGCGCGGCGGCCATCTGGGTGACGAAGATGCGCGTCGTGGTGGTGGTCACCACGCGCAGGCCGTGGGCGGTCAGCTCCCGCGCCAGCCGGAACATGACCGAGGTCTTGCCACCTCCGCCGACGAGGGCGACGACCTCCTTGCGCTGCCAGCGTAGTGCGTGGGACAGGAGCATCGTACTATGCACTCCAGCGGCCCGAGAGCGCGGCCTCCAGGCATTGCTCCAGCGTGCCAAAGCGCACGTGCACGCCGGAGTGCGCCGGCGCGTAGCAGGCGGTCTTGGCAGCATTGGTAGCCAGGCTGCGGATGCCCAGGGTGCGCAGGGGAGCGACGACGGTGCAGGTGTCGGCCACCACGTGACCGCCCGCCGCCTCGATGCTCTGCACCCAACCCTCGGCCACTGCCGCATCCCTAGTGCAGCGGGCCGTGGTCACCCAGAGTACCGCTTGCAATCGCCGCCCTCGCACAAAGTCGGCCACCTGGACGATCTCTGCGAGGCTGGCGTGCGGGCAGCCGATGCTCACCAAATCAATGTCCAGCACGTCCGCATCGTTCATGCCCTCGTAGGCTGTTTCCAGGTTATCCACGACGATGTGCTGAGCATCGACGCGAAGCAGCGATTCGCCAGCGTCCACAGCCTCGGGCGTGTATCCCGCAATGTGGAAAAGGGCCACGGCGCCGTAGGCGGCCAGCGAAGCTCCCAGCGTCTTCAAGCGATCTACGGCCTCGCCGCCGTGGGTAATGTCCTGGGGCAGCGAGGGCAGCCACTGTCGTAGGTCAGCGAAGTGGGGCACGCCATCTCCCACCTGCTGGCCCACGATCTGGCCCAGGGCACCAAAGTCGGCCACACTGCACAGCGGGCAGGTCACCTCCACCACGTGCGTTGCCCTGCGCCCTTCGTCCAGGTGATAACCGAACCGGGCCGTGCGCCCGACGATAGCCGACGCCAGCGCGCTGGGGCCGCCCTCACGGTTCGTGCGCGCTCCCAGGACGCTGTTGGCGAAGACAACGGCGGAGGATTCGGCCCAGGCCAGATGCTGGCCTCGCTGCGGTATGTGATCTGGCAGCAAGTACGGCGTACAGGTCAACTCAGGCGTCACGCCCATACGCTGGAAAGCCTCAATGACCTCAAGCTGCGGTTCGCCAAAGTCGGCGGGAATGCCCATCTCGCGCCAGCGGGCGGCCTCCATGCCCATCGGGTTAAGCCAGGCAGGCACACGCGATCGCGCTCCCTCATCAGCCCAGCGATCGAGAAATTCAAGGCCCGCCTGGCCCAGGTTCTTGTAGCTGACGCCCGATATGTGCGCGCTGGCAATGGGGACAAGCTCCGTCGCGCCGTAGATGCGGCCCAGCGTGACTACGATCTCCATGGCCTGCTGGACGCCGGTACCTTCTGCTCCGTTGAGCAGGGCTCGTTCTTCGGGCGTGAGGTGCAGGGTGCTCACAAGACGTTCTCCGCTGCCTTGCTACCGGGTGCGGTTGATGAGATGATCCAGCAGCAGGAAGATGATCACAGCGATCACCAGCAGCAGCAGGGCAAACTGCCAGGGCGTCAGGGGGACAATGAAAACGAAGCGCACCTTCCGCCAGACGAGATAAAGGGCGATGACCAGAGCGATGGTGAAGAGCAGACTTCGATGGCGAGAGCGCATAGAAGATCCTCCTGGTGTTGTGTGAATTTACTCGAAGCGTAGGGGCTCTGACCTTGCCTCCAGGCGGGCGCGCAAGGTGGCTTCGAGCTGCGCAGCCGAACGAAAGAGTACTGTGGGCATCCCCAGCGCTTCGGCAGCGCGCACGTTGCGTTCCTTGTCATCCACGAGCAGGCAAACCGTGAGCGGCAGCCCCAGACACTCTGTGGTCAGTTCGAAGATGCGAGGGTCGGGCTTGCGCAACCCCACCAACGCCGAGATGACAACGACATCAAACAATCCCTTGACTTCCGGCAGTTCCTCCAATAGATCCGCCAGGCCAGGTAAGGCATTGGAGCAGAGCGCAAGACGGTAGTGGCTGCGCAGGCGCTGCGCTACGGCAACTACGTCGTCGTTGATCACTTCGAGGTGGAACGGATCGCCCTTGAACCGGAAGAAATCAGGCGGCAGGCGGCTTTCCAGCTCAGTTCCGACGCGGGCCCAGTGTTCTTCGGGGGAGATGACTCCCGTGGAGGCCAGTTCCCAGGCCTCACCGGCGAACAGGCGGTTCTGCATCGTTCCTGACGGCCAACCCAGGAGGGCATCGAACTCCCGTAAGCGAGTGTAGGAACGCTCGCCATGTGTAAAGACGCCGCCAAAGTCGAAGATCACCGCCTGGATCATAGCTCCCTCACTAGCACCGGCACGCACCGGCACGCGCGCTGGAAGTCAAAGCGTTGATAGAGATGGTGAGAGGCGACGTTGCTCTCCTGTGTGTTCAACCTGACGGTAGCTGCACCGGCAGACCGACAGTAGTCCAGAGAATCGGCCAGAAGCTGGCTGCCGACCCCCCGTCCCTGGAAATCGGGGTGCACGGCCAGTCGGACAATGAAGCCAGTTTCCCCCATTACATCGCTGACGGCATAGCCTACCGGCCGCTCCGCCTTCTCAGCGATTGTGGAATGGCCTGTGGTGACCAGTAGTTCCATGAAATGCCCACGGTCGAAACGCCAGAGGGGATCGAAGGCCGCGCTGTCTAACGTCAACAGCGCGGCCAGATCACCCCCGCAGATGGGACGGAGAACCGCCTGCGGCTTCTGAGGAGGCGGTGTCGGAGCAGTAGGCCGTTCCAGGTAGACAATTCTGTCCACAAGATTGAAGCCAGCGCGCTGCAGCGTCGGCACGAGCCAAGGAGCGGCGCCGAGGCACACCAAGGTCGCCGTGCCCTGTTCCTTCAAGTCGTGCATGACTGGAACCAGCAGTGTTTGCACGCCCGTATCCACCCGCCAGCCGTTGATCAGCGCCAGGGCTCGCAAGTCCGCCACGGAAGAAAAGCGGGGTGTGACACAGAGAAACCCCCAAAGAGTATCGGCGGCATCGGCCAGCCCCAGCCACACTCTGTTCTGAGCCAGAAGATACCCCAGATCCTCATTGCCAAAGGAGATGTATTGCCGAAGCGCCCGATCGAGCAGTCTCATCACTAGTGGCGCATCGGTCACGCCTGCCTGGCGTACTTGGGTCAGAATCCTAGGCATGTCCTCTCCTCTTCGCCTATGCTCAGAGCAAGTATGCCATGAACTGCCTTCTTCGTCAAATGACAACAAGAAAGCCCCTCCGCCTGTCGGAGGGGCTCTTCAACAATACATGGCGGCGCCCAGACTCGAACTGGGGACACCGGAATTATGAGCTCCGTGCTCTACCAACTGAGCTACGCCGCCCAGAAACCGAATAGTCGCTTGGCTCTGAACGAACAGATGACTGCGTTCGAGCAAGCGACCATCTGACGACGCGACCGCGTGACCAACAAGGTAGCGGGGGCAGGACTCGAACCTGCGACCTTTGGGTTATGAGCCCAACGAGCTGCCACTGCTCCACCCCGCAACATTGCACCCATTATACTCAGATTGTCCCTGCTCGTCAAACGGCGACGCCAGGTCGTGCACAGGCTGTCGTCGTATCTCCCGTCTGCTTACCGTCGCTGGAATAGCCAGTTGCGTCCCGATGCAAAGCTCTTTCGATGGTTCCAATCAGTCAGGGCTGAAGAAGAGGTCCCCCCACTGCTGCCAGAAAGGCGTATCGGCGGACACGCTTGCCTGCCCTGCCTTCTGCTTGGTCGAAAGGTCGGGTGGCAACCGGAACACCGTGTCACCCGGACGCGCACCGAGACCGTCTCGTACCAGGCTTTCCTTTTCCCTATCTATGTCGCGTCTGGCCTCCTCAAGCCGCTCGCCTTTCTTCTCCAACCCCGCCAGTCTCGCTTGGGTCTGTTCCAGTCTAACCAAGCTGGCCATGTACTCATTAAACTGTCTGAACACTCCGCTGCCAAAATACAGGCAAAGCGCCAGAAAGACCACCAGAATCACCTGAGAAGGCGTCGAGAGCGATCGATACCACGGCCCCTTTTTGGTCATCGCACTCCCTCCAGGAGACACTGACGTGCTGGGGGATCTTCCCCCTGCTGGCCTCTGTGGCAGCAAATCCCAGCTCGCTGACCGACCTGGGATCCTGTCACGTGGTGCCGAAGGTGGGATTCGAACCCACATGGGCGCTAGGCCCACTGCGCCCTGAACGCAGCGCGTCTCCCTGTTCCGCCACTTCGGCATTGCTACATTGAGTTTGTGAGTTTATCATCACTTGATGTTCTTGTCAAACTGCGGCTTGCTGCTTCCTCTACTGTCTCGTTCGCCTCTGCCCGGGAACGTTTCGCTCTACAACCTCGCGGAGTCCGATGCGCCGTGTGACGATGTACCAGTCAGCAATGGTGCGAAAACGGTCGCTTGGCTCGTTCAGCCTACCCAGCGTGACATCCTTGATCTTCTTGCTTACGCCGTAGCTGTAGATAGGATGGAAAAGGGGCAAGGCAGGCAGTTCCTCGGCGAAGATGTCCTGGAATTCCCGGTAGAGAGCCATGCGCTGGGCCTGATCGCCAGTCATCCTGGCCTCTTCCATAATCTCATCAGCCCTTCGATATGACCAGCCAGCGTAGTTCTGTCCCCCTTCCATCTGCGTGGAATGCCAGAGAGGATAGGGATCGGGATCGCCGGAAAGCTCCCAGCTTACCAGGGCAGCATCGAAGTGCCGGGGATAGAGGAAATCGCTCACCAGGCCGGCGAAGCTCACTGGCTGCGGCACGGCGCGCACGCCTACCTCAGCCCAGTTAGCCGTGATCATCTCCAACATCCGCACGCGCACAGCGTCATCGTCGCTGAGCACAATGAACTCCAGCCTCTGTTCGCCCTTCTCGCGCACACCGTCTCCATCGACATCTCGCCAGCCGGCCTCCTCCAGAAGCGCCCTGGCCTGATCGGGGTCATGATCGTAGCCTCGCACTTCCTCGTGATAAGCCCAGGTGCGAGGCACCATGGGAGTGTGAGCCAGCAGCCCCTCTCCGCCGGTCGCCTGGTCAATCAGCGCCTGCCGGTCCAGGGCATACAGCAGCGCCTGGCGCACCGCTTTCTCTTGCAAGAGCAGCGTGTTCGGGTTGTCCAGGTTCAGCAGTATAGCCACGAATCCAGCCAGCGGAGCAGAGAAGATGTTCACGTCTTCGCGAACGGCCGCCCAACTGAGGTCGCCGGGCAATATGCGACTGACTCCGTCCACCTCGCCGCGCTCAAAGGCCGCGTAGATGCTCTGGTGGTTCGGGTAGAACCGGAATTCCACAGCGTCCAGATAGGGGGTCGCCCCTAGGTGGTAGGGATTGGGCTCAAGGACAGCGTGGACGGCGTCCAGTTCCGTGAGTCGGAAGGGCCCAGTGCCCACCGGTCGTACGTTGAGCTGGGCGCGAGGCATGAGCCGGGCTGGAACCTCCTTCCAGAGGTGGGCGGGCAGCAGACCGATGGTGGTATAGTCCAGAAAGGGCGTGAAAGGGTTGGAGAGAGCAAAACGGACCGTATGGTCATCCAACCTCTCCACTTGCACGCCGCTCCAAAGATCTCTCAAGTCAGGGATGCCTTGAAACTCGACATCCTGCATGGCCTTGACGGTGTAGAGCACATCATCGGCGGTGAAAGGGATGCCGTCGTGCCACTGTACATCCTGGCGCAGGTGAAAGGTGTAGATGAGGCCATCTGGGGACATCTCCCAGCGTTCCGCCAGCGCGGGGACGACGTTGCTCTGCTCATCGAAGGCCGTCAGCCCCTCGAAGATGAGTGCGCAGAGGTCCCGATCCACACTGTTGTAGTGGCCAAGGAGCGGATTGACGTATTGTGGATTGCCAGCCAACCCTTCCACGTACACGCCTCCCTGATCGGGGACAGTGACCGCGTTAGGGGGATAGTCCAGGTAGTAGGCGAGCAGAGCGGCCAGCAACACCAGGCCCAGCAGGGCGATGACCGTCTGCCAACGGATGTATTTGCCCAAGGTCCAAACTCAGGAAAACGGCAGTGGAGAACAGAATCAGTGGTATCGTCTGCTCAGCCGGAAATGATAACTGTGACGATCGCAACAATGAAGAAAAGGGCACTTAGCACGATGGTGGCCTGGAACATGGTCTTCTCCACGCCGCGCCGGGTCTTGTACACTCCTCCCTCGCCGCCACCAAAGATACCGCCCAAGCCCCCTCCCTGGGCTTGCAGCAGGATCAAAGAGATGAGGGTTACAGCTACGACGATCTGTATGATGTAGAAGTAGGTAAGCACAATTATGTCCCTCCGTTGCAAAGTTGCGTCATTATACCACGGCCTGCCCACATGGAGCAAACTTGTCGAGGTAGAAGCGCTCACCACCGGACTGGAGACAGCATCAGGTCAGACACCTTCGGCGCTGCCAAGACAGCCCGGTCACCCGCTCGTATCGAGAAACGCGAAGTTGTTGGCAGACACGTCCCAAGACAGGTCACAGGGTGCTGCATGATCCAGGCGAGGTGCTCGCTTTGAGACCAGCCGGCACAATCCTGCTTTCCCAGAATAGCAGGACCGTGCTGCCGTAGCGACGTCGGTCTACGAGCTCCAGGTGCTGTAACTCCAACTCCTCCTGTTCCTTGGGATGGATCTGGACGATGACTTGGCCATCCTCCATCATCAGCAACGACGAGCGAGCATCTATGACTTGCAGCGCCTTGGCCCACAGCCCGCGATACTGAGGCGGGGCAACGTAGATCACGTCGAAGGGCCCCAGATCGGGGCGCCGCAGGAAGGTGAAGACGTCGCCCGGTACCACGTGAGCCCGCTCGGCCAGCCCGGTGCGGCGCAGGTTCTCGCCGATGGTGCGCAGCGCCTGGCGGTTGATTTCCACGAACAGCACTTCGGCTGCACCGCGGCTCAGCGCTTCAATGCCCACGCTGCCTGTGCCGCTGAAGAGGTCCAGGAAGCGGCAACCGCCCACCTGCTGGCCCAGCGTATCAAAGAGGGCAGTCTTGACGCGATCGGTGATGGGGCGGGTATGCTGACCCGGAACCGACAGCAGCTTGCGCCCCTTGGCGCTGCCAGTGATGACGCGCATCATTCCCGCCAGAGTTGCCGACGGAACTGCCACAGCTCGCGGAAGGCACGGCTGATCACGTCCCAACGGGCACCCGTCTGCGAGCCAGCCACACGCGGCAGGTGGCTGACGGGCACTTCGGAGATTGTGTGACCCAAACGCTTAGTGCGCACCAGAAACTCGGCGCTGAAGGTCGCGCCGCGGGAGCACACGGTGGGACCGACATTCTCGAAGAGGTCACGAGGGAACAGCTTGAAGGCACAGTCGATGTCGCGTGCGGTGTAGCCGAACAGGAGGGTCACCAACGCGCTCCAGCCCCAGCCGAAGAGGACCCGAAGGAAAGGGTCGCGCCGCGGCGCCCGGTAGCCAACGACCATGTCTGTCTCATCCTTCTTCGCCAACAAGCGGTCAATCTCATCCAGACTGAACTGACGGTCAGAATCGGTGAAAAAGATGAGGTCCTTGCGAGCATTGCTGAAAGAAGTGTAGACCGCTGCGCCATATCCCTGGTTCACCTCGTGATGCACCGGCTTCAGTTCCGGATGCTGCTGGGCAAGCTCCTCCAGAACCTGACCGGTTCGATCGTTGCTGCCATCGTTGGCGACCACGATCTCGAAATCATCGAAACGGGGCCGCATGACAGCCAGGACGTCGGCCACCATCTCGGCGATGTTTTCTTCTTCATTGTAGGCGGGCATGCACACGGACAAACTAGGCATCATATTACTCCAACCGATGGCGAGGAGTTGCACTCCGAGCCTTTGCTCGGGAGTGTAACTCCCTCACATTGAGACAAGCAGCTTCAAGGTTTGGCCAAAACTGCGCTCCCATCACCTCTCTTATGGACGGCGATGAGCCGCAGCTTGGCCGAACGCGGGAGGCAGCGCAAGGCCGCCTCGCGGCGCTGTGCGCTCCCGCGGTCCGGCTGGTGTTCCCAATAGACCAAGCGCACAGGGCGGCGGCCACGAGTGTAGCGAGCGCCTCGTCCGGCATTGTGAGTGGCCAGTCGTTGTTCGAGGTCAACGGTCCAGCCGCTGTACAGCGTGCCATCAGCGCACTCGGCGATGTAGACGTAGGGCATTGCTGGAATCACAAGGCGGTGCGGCCACCGAAACCGAAGAGAGAATGAAAGAGGCCGGGCAGGCGGGGAGTCCCAGGTTTCTCCACCTCGTCCCAAAGGCCGCTTTCCCTGTGCCGAAGCCACAGCAAGCGGGCTTTCATCACCTCTTCGAAGGCAACTTCCAATTGCTCGGCGTTGCCAGAGGCAATGGTCTCTCTCCACTCCTGCAGGTTCTCCACAAAGCTGTCAATGCAATGAAGGATGTTCTGACGATTGTATAGGCAGGCATCACGGAAGATCTCTGGCGTCTCAGAGGCAAACTGCGTACCGCTCTCGTATTGGCCACCGGCCAGCCTGCCCATGTCCCGCCAGGAATTGCTGCCAGTGGTGCTGCGTAGCAGCACCGCGGCCAGAACCGCCGGTAGGTGATCCACCGCTGCCATCAGCCCATCATGTTCGGCAGCGTCCAGGAAGTGGGGTCGCGCACCGATCCGCTCCACCAGGCCGGAAGCCAAGCGCACCGCATCCGGCGCCGCCGTGGCCGTGGGGCAGAGGCAGTACAGCGTATCCCGCAAGAGATCGGCCGATGCTTCACCGGAGCCTACGCCCGCCGCGCTGATCACCGGATCGCCGCCCACGAAGTTCACGGTGTCGGGCAGGATCTCCTCAGCCCAGCGCAGGACGGGCGACTTGAGACTCGCCGTGTCCGTCAGCAGTGCGCCGGGCTCAAGATGGGGCGCAATGACTTCCAGTGTATCCCTGATAGCCGCTACCGGCAGGGCCAGAATGATGACGCTAGCCCCTTCGCAAGCGTTGATCAGATTCCAGTTGGTGCTGTCTACCGCCTTACGCTTGCGGGCTGCGCCGGCCGCCTTCGGCTCCTTGTCATGACCCACAAGCTCGTAGTTCCTGGTGCCTTTGCCTAGCGCCAGGCCTATTGAACTGCCAACGAGGCCCAGCCCCACGATGGTTATCCTTTTCCTTGTCTTTGTCTTTGCCATTGTCTACTCCATGATTGTTCTATCTGCAAACTTCTCGGATGGGTGTTCAGTACTCATCGTCTACGGCTTGCAGCGCGGCCAGCCAGCGGTTCAGCGGCAGCGGCAAGCTCGCCTCCTCCGCCTCCTGGTGATGGCGGATCAACTCCACGGTGGCTGCAGCACAGTCGGCGGCTTCGGCCAGTTCGGCCCCACGCTGCGGATGGTGCAGTTGCAGCCAAAAGGGATAGCCCCACGTTCTAGGGTCGGGCGAGGCCAGGCGGTGAAACCAGCGCGGACACAATGCTTGCAGCAACACCACTACGACCCGGTGCCAGATGCGGACCCCCTCGGCCTTGGCGATATCATGCAGCAAGGCCGCCGCCAGCAACTCTGGCGCATCTTCGCCTCGCTCTTGCAGCCCGTACAGCACATCCAGGCCATGGCGCTGATCCTGTCGCGGCATGTGGTAGAAGAGCGCTGCGGCCGGCGCTGGCAAGACACGTGCCACCAGCGCTCGTTCTTCCAGGCTCACCCGCGCCGTCAACGCCCGTCCAAACTGCCGTACACGGTACCAGACAGCAAGCATGTGTCTAGGAGGTCAGGATATGCCAGCACAGCCCGCTGCCGAAGATCCACCGGCACAGTGTCAAGGCAGGGGGAGTCAAAATCCTGCCGAGTACGGGCACGAACCTGTTAGCGATGATGACTATCATCAGCAAGCCAGGCCCCATAGCCCGCGACCGCTCCCAGAAGTCGGCCCAGCGCCGCGCCCAGTCGGTGCGCACCGCGGTCAATGCCCCTAGCAGGACGCCGTGACCATCCAGCGGGAATATGGGCAGCAGGTTGAATACCGCCAGAGAGATATTGATCCAAGCCAGCGTTGTGAGAATGTCCCACAGCAAATCAGGCATGGACCCCAGGGGCAGCAGCCGCAGTGGCAATGCGACCAAACTGGCCAGGACAATGTTAGATGCCGGCCCCGCTACAGCTATCAAGCCGCCGCCCGTGCGCGGATCGAGGCGCAGATTGCGAGGATTGTAGGGCACGGGCTTGCCCCAGCCAATACCGAAGCCGGCCAACGAGCTCACGAGGATCATGATCGTTCCCATAGGATCAAGGTGAGCGAGTGGATTCAAAGTCAGGCGACCCATTCGCTGTGCGGTGTCATCGCCCAAGCGGAAGGCTGCCCAGGCATGGGCGAATTCGTGCACATCGATGGAGATCAGCAAAGCCACCAGGGAGATGATTAGAGATTTGACATCAAGATCAAGGTTCACGCCTGACCACATCCCTTCTACAATAATCAGCTATCGCTTGCACTTGCTCTGCCCCACAGGCCCGGCAGGGATGGACAGCATCATTATAGCACAGGCGAGCCGTTTGGAGAAAATGACAGGCGCGACCGGTACGTCATCTTTGACCTTTCCCAGGTCAAGATGAACTTCAGCCATTGCTGGACAAGTTGAACGCCAAACGAACGGCATTGCCCTGGCCTAACAACCCCGTCGTGCAGTTCAGCATCGCTCAGGACGAGCCGCTCCATCCGCTGACGAAGCCTGGAAAATCGCCCACACCGATCGGCTCAACGAGTATGCCCCAGGCCAGGGAAGAGGGACATTCAACTCACACGACAAGCACCAGTATCAGGTCATTGACGTTGGTGTTCGTGGGGCCAGTGAAGATGAGGTCGCCTAGTGCAGCGAAAAAGGGGTAGGAATCGTTGTTCGTCAGGTGCGCGGCAGCGTCGAGGCCCAGCGCCTGCGCTCTGGAGAGGGTAGAGCCGGTGGCCACCGCTCCCGCCGCATCGGTGGGACCATCGGTGCCATCGGTGGCCAGGCTGATGATCATCACCCGTTCCCAGCCGTCGAGGGCCATCGCCGCAGCCAGCGCCAGCTCCTGGTTGCGGCCGCCTTTGCCCTCGCCGCGCACGGTGACCGTCGTCTCGCCGCCCAGGATCAAGCAGGCCGGCGGTGCCAACGGCGCGCCACTGTCCACCATCTCCTTGGCCAGCGCCACGCATACTTTGGCCACCTCTCGCGCCTCTCCCTCAGCGTAGGTCGTGAGAATCTGCGATTGGAAGCCAAGCGCTTGCGCCTGCGCCAACGCCGCGCGGGCGGCCATGCGATTGTCGCCGATGATCAGATTCTGCACCAGCTGGAAGCAGGCCTCGCCCGGCTTGGGCGTCTCGACGACGTCCCCAGCCATGCCCCGCCGCAGAAAAACGACGACGCTGGTCGGCACAGCCTCCAGGACGGCGTAGCGTTCCAGCACGCCGTAGGCATCGGCGAAGGTGGTGGGATCGGGCACGGTGGGGCCAGAAGCTATGGTGTCCAGGGGACTGCCCACCACATCGGAGAGGATGAGGCAAACGAGAGTGGCCGGCGCAGCGCGACGCGCGAGTTGTCCTCCCTTGAGCTGCGAACAATGCTTGCGCACGCTGTTGAACTCGTTGATCGTCGCTCCGCTGCGCAGCAGCACATCGGTGAGAGCCTGGAGGTCATCCAGGGTGATGCCCGGGGCCGGCAGTGGCAGCAACGCCGAGCCACCGCCGGAGATGAGGCAGATGACCAGGTCTCGCTCGGTCAGTCCGCCAAGCAGGCCGAAGATGCGCCGTGCCCCCGCCATTCCCGCCGCATCGGGCAGCGGATGGCCAGCTTCTATGATATCCAGCGCTGGGGGCAGGGAGAGGCGAAAGGAACCGAACGGAGAGAGATGCGAGCCGAAGGTGACTTGCCAGCGAGAGGCAGTGTGGCCCTGTTTCACGTTGACCACGCCCGCTGTCAGGTGATCACCCAGCAATTCGGCGACGGCGATGGCCATAGGGCTGCCCGCCTTTCCGCCGCCGACGACGAAGACCCGCTCGAAGCCACTCAGGTCATAGCGTCGCTCGGCGACATGCAGCCACCGTCCCTCGCGGCGCACGTGGCGTCGAACGGCCTGCTCGGGGTCCACGGCGTTCAGCGCCGTGGTCATGATCTCCACTGCCTTCTGCCGCCAGGGGTGTTCCTTGTCCATAGGCTTGTCCTTCCGCTGCAACGGCTACGAACCGGCGGCTTCCAGCGCCTGCTCCACAGCTTCCTCAGGCGATGCTGAACCGGACAGCACGTCGCGCACGGCCTGCTGCAGCCAGCGGGCGGTCTCCACGTAACCTGCACCGCTGGGGCGAAACGTCGCCGCTTCAAGCTGCGTGCCCAGGAAGGCAGCGTACTCATCCTCGGTGCCCCAGGCGTCGAGGGCCGAACGGCGCGTGGGCAACCGTCTGGCCGCCTGCGTCCATGCTGCACTGTGCTCGGGCGCCAGCAGCCATTCGACAAACTGGGTGGCTGCAGCCTGATGGACTGCGTCTGTTGCGACGATAGCCAGGGCCCAGCCTCGGCTGATGGTCACTGCCTGTCCGCCCATGGTGGGCAAGGCTGCAAAGCCGCTGTCCTTCAGCGCGTCACGCTCCGCCAGGTAGCGGCTGGCGAGCGCGTTGGTCATCTCTGCATCACCCGAGAGATAGGCCTGCCAGCAGGCCTCCACGTTAGCGAAGGTCAGCACCTGGGGAGGGATGCGGCGGCGCTGAGCACCCTGCTGGTAGAACGTCAGCATCTCCCGCAGGGGCTGCTCCGCCAGCGATAGCTGGCGCGTCGCCTCGTCGAACTTCCCACCTGCGCCCAGGTACTGGATCAGCGACGCGTCGTTGAGCAACTCCTCACGCCCCGCAGCAGGGAAGATGTATGTCCCCCTGCCCGACAGCAACTCGTCCCAGGTGGAGGGCGGCTGCTGCACCTTGTCGGTACGGTACACCAGGTGCTGCACATCGGCCTCGAACTGCACAGCGTACCACTGCTTGTCGAACTGGCCGACATTGAGGGCAAAGGGGAAGAGATCGTCACGCAACTCAGCGGACAGCAAGCCGTCCAGCGGCTGCAGCAACCCGTTCTGCACGGCTGCCGGCAGGTCGCTGGTATCAATGGTGATCACATCGGGCAGGACACTGGGTGCGGCGGCCTTGGCAGTGCGCAGGAAATCGAGGATCCCCCCCTTGCCGTGGGCTGCTTTGAGGATGGGCTGCACGCCGATATCGGGGTGCATGGTCACGAAGCCCGCCATTTGCTGGGCCAGAACCTCGCCGCTGGCATCGCCGGCAGACGTCGAGAAAAACTCCGGCGTCCACCAGGTGAGGGTGATACCACCAGAGGGGACGGGAGCGACGGTGGGTGAAAGCTCGGCGACGACGTCCGCCTCCTCGGCGGGCAGCTCCTCCGGCGGGGAGGACGCCGGCGGCGCAGGAACGGGCGACGACAGCGACTGTCCGCAGGCGGCCAGCAGCAGGCAGCCCAATCCAATGGCGACAGCCAAAGTAGTGAACCACATGATACGTGCATGTCTGTTGTTGTTCACGTTGCCTCCTTGTTCAAAGTTCAAAACAGCGGAGGGCTAGGGAAACAACCCACACTCCCTCTGTCTGCTGCCTGGATTATAACACAACTTCTCAAGGCGACAAACGACCGCCAAGAGTCAAAAGCTTACGAGAATCGGGTCTTGACAAAAGCCTCCCCTTGCCCTATCATACACCTGTGAAGCGAGAACCTGTCAGACCGGTCAGGATGGAACCAATTCACCGATTCAGCAGTCTAATATTCAAAGGTACCACCCAGCAGTGACATAGGAGGGCGATGATGAACAGACGAGCGTTCTTCGCTTGGCTGGCCCTGCTGACTCTCCTGTCGGCAGGCGCAATCTCCTGCTTGCCTTGGCAGCGCCAGCCGGAGGGCCAGTTGGTCTACGCCGGGCCGACGGAGCAGGGTACTCCCGCAGGGGATTTCCTGCCGGGCACCGACATTCAGTACGTAGGGCTGACCGACCAGGGAGCCGAGGTGCTCATTGGAGGGCAGCAAGCAGTGAAGAAGAAGGGCGATTCGCTCGATTGGGACGGGCATCCCCTCCCCGGCGTCACGTTGAACCTCAACCAGCGCATCGTGTGGTTCACCGAGCAGAAGCTGCACGCCGCGGGCACGGCTCGCCTGACCCTAGAAGGGACCCAGCCGGTCGCCATGCCCTTCCCCGAGGAGGCGACAGCGCTCTACAAGCTGCCCACGACCTACAATGTGAAGCGAAGCGAGACCATCCCCGGCACAACCATCACCTACGTGGGCTCCAGTGAGAAGGGTGCAGAGCTGAGCGGCGTCGAGGGCTATCCCCATCGAGGGATCGCTGATTCCATCACCTGGGAGGGCAAGCTGCTGGACCTGGTCTTCCTCAAAGTGACGATGCGGGTGGTTTTCTTCAACGAAGAGCAGTTGCAGGTGGCCGGCCTGGCGACCATTGGCCTGACGCCCTGAGGCCCATTCCAGAACAAGACCTCCATGGAAAACATGGAAGAGAAGAAGCTGACTCGTCGCACCTTCCTGCGGCGCACGCTGGCCGCGGGGTTGGGCCTGGGTCTGGCCGGAGCGGCATGTGGCAGTTATGCGCGCCTGCTGGAGCCACGCTGGTTCGATGTCGAAGAGGTGACGATACCACTGCCAAGGCTGCCACGTACACTGGACGGACTCACCATCGCCCACCTGAGCGATTTGCACCTGGGGCCCTATCTGGGAGCAGCGGAGTTGGCGCATGCTGTGGAGATGGTGCAACGGCTGAGCCCGCAACTGGTGGTCATCAGCGGCGATTTCGTCAGCCGTGGCAGCGAATGGCAGCGTGAGGAGATGCTGGCGCCACTGGCCGCGCTGCAGGCGGTCTCGGGCGTCTTCGCCGTGCTGGGCAATCACGATCACTGGACGGACCCCGCCTGGGTGGCCGCCACGGTGCAGCGGCTGGGCGTCACGGTGCTTTCCAATAGCGCTCATCGCCTGAGCGATTCCGAACACGGTTTGTGGCTGATAGGTGTGGACGATATCTGGGTAGGCGCCGAGGATCTGGAGCGCGCACTGGTGGGGGTGCCAGAAAGCAGTTGCAGGCTGCTCCTGGCGCACGAGCCCGACTTCGCCGACAAGGCCGCACGCTGGGGCATTGACCTGCAGCTTTCGGGACACAGCCATGGCGGCCAGGTACGGCTGCCGCTCCTCGGCGCACCGCTGTTGCCGCTCTGGGGCCGCAAGTATCCCATCGGCTTGCAGCGGGCGGGCGACACCTGGGTCTACACCAACCGCGGCCTGGGAGTGATTGAGCCGCCGGTGCGTTTCAACTGCCGCCCAGAAGTGACGCTGCTGACGCTGAAGAGAAATCAGTGAAATCTGCGTAATCTGCGGTTTGGTTCCGGCTTGGCCGGGTTAGGTTTCTCACTCCACCTTCACGTACAATCCCACAGACTCCACGTGATAGGTCTGCGGGAACATGTCCACCGGCTGCACTTCCGCCAACCGATAGCCAGCTTGCACGAACGACTGGGCATCGCGGGCCAGTATGGCCGGGTCGCAGGAGACGTAAGCCACACGCCGTGGCCCCAGCCGCGCCAGCGCAGCCACCGCCTCGGCCCCCATCCCCCGTCGCGGCGGATCTACCACCGCCAGGTCAATCCCTTTGCCGAAACTCGCCGGGGCTGCTTCCTGGTCATCGTCAACCGATTGCTCCGGCGGGACCTCCGCGGCCGTTACCCACGCCGCCAACACCTCCTCCACCGGCCCCTCGATCAGCGCCACGTTCTGCAACCCCTTGGCCTCGACGTTCCAGAGGAAATCGACGCACGCGCTCGGGGCAGCCTCAATGCCGGTGACTTCGGCCACCCGCTCGGCCAGGGCCAGCCCGAAGAGCCCCACGCCGCAGTAGGCGTCGAGCAAACGGTCGTCCGGCCCCGGCTCCAGACCAGCAGCCACCGTCTCCATCAGCGCCTCGGCCCCCGCCGTGTTCACCTGGAAGAAACTCTCCGCCGAAACGCGGTAGCGGTGACCGGCCACCTCTTCCTCAATGTACGCACGGCCGGCCAGGATGAGCGGCGGATCGCGGCGTCGCAGCAGCACAGCCGACATGGCCACGTCCACCTCCAGCCCCGGCGCGGCGTCCTTCTTCGTCTCCAGGATGAGCATCTGCTCCTCCATGGCGATGCCCGCCCGCAAGCTGAGGCGGGCCAGTTCGGGCAACTCCAGATCGAGCGCCTCGTGCAACTCATCCAGCAGGGGGTGCAGCAGCAAACATCTATCCACGGGGATGATCTCGTGGCTGCCACCGACGCGGAAGCCAATGTGGCCCTGCGGATCCACGGCGAACTGCGCGTGGTTGCGGTAGCCCCACGGCTCGCCCACGGCGCGGGTGGGTCGCACCGGCGGATCAGGCAGATGGCCCAAGCGCGTCAGTTGGTCGCGCACGATCTCCTGCTTCAGCGTCAGTTGGCGAGCATAGGCGACGTGCTGCCACTGGCAGCCGCCGCAGCGCCCCGGGCCGAAGTAGGGGCACGGCGGCTCGACGCGGTCCGGGCTGGGATCGAGCACCTCCAGCAGCCGTGCCCGCGCCCAGCGGGCTTTCTCTTGCACCACCTCCACGCGCACCGTTTCGCCGGGGATGGCGTAGGGCACGAAGACCACCTTGCCCTCGTGGCGGCCCAGCGCTTCGCCGCCGTGGGCGATGGCGGTCAGGTGAAGGGGGAAAGGTTTGCTCATTCCAGTGGGTTTGTTGGTCACGTCTCTGCTCCAATGAATGAGGGAAACTGGTAGACTGGGAAATTGGTAAACTGGTACGCTGGCAACTTGGCAGACCGCACCAACCTACCAAT
>CBDURC010000025.1:0-17794 GCA_965369635.1 uncultured Anaerolineales bacterium
TACAGCAGTCTGGTCATGATGATCCTTGCTTCATCAGAGGGCAATGGCTGCTAGGTGCGCAATCCGCGTCTTTCTGCCCATCCGCGCCTCTATCCGTCTCCTATCATCTCCCGCGAGATCTCATTGTGCCGCCGGATCAGAGACCCCAGTTCGGCGGTCAGAATGGCTCCTCCCATAGCGCCGCCCCGCGTACAGCAGTCTGGTCATGATGATCCTTGCTTCATCAGAGGGCAATGGCTGCTAGGCGCGCAATCCGCGTCTTTCTGCCCATCCGCGTCTCTATCCGTCTCCTATCATCTCCCGCGAGATCTCATTGTGCCGCTGGATCAGGGGTTCCAACCCCAGATCTACGATGTGACCATCCTTCACTCGCACGCGGCCGTTGATGACGCTCAAGTCCACTCGCTGTGGCGTGCAAAACACCAATGCTGCCAGCGGATCATGCATCGCGCCAGCGTAATCCAGCCGCTCCAGGTCGAAGGCGATGAAGTCGGCGGCCATGCCTGGGACCAGCGCACCGATATCATCACGGCCCAGCACCGCCGCCCCGCCACGCGTGGCAATCTCCAGCGCCTCCTCGGCGTTCAGCGCGGCGGGATCGCCCTTGACCCGTTGCAGAAGCAGTGCCTGCCGCGCCTCCGCCAGCATGTGCGAGCTGTCGTTGGAGGCCGAGCCATCCACCGCCAGCCCCACCTTGATGCCAGCATCCAGCATCTCCCGAATGGGCGCGATGCCCGAACCCAACCGCATGTTGGATGAGGGACAGTGCGCCACCCCCGTGCCCGTGCGGGCGAAGAGGGCAATCTCACCGTCGTTCAGGTGCACGCAGTGCGCGTGCCAGACGTCGTCGCCGAGCCAGCCCAGCTCCTCGGCATAGGCCACGGGGCGGCGGCCGAACTTCCGCAGGCAGAACTCCTCCTCGTCCAAGGTCTCCGCCAGGTGCGTGTGCAATAGCACACCGTAGGAGCGGGCCAGTGCCGTCGCCTCCCGCATCAAGTCGGGCGTCACGCTGAAGGGGGAGCAGGGGGCGACGACGATGCGCACCATGCCGCCCCGTTGCGGTTCGTGGAACTGCTCGATGGCCCGTTGCGTGTCTCTCAGGATGGCCTCCTCGTCCTCCACCACGCTGTCGGGCGGAAGCCCGCCCTTGCTCTCGCCCAGCGACATGGCGCCGCGGCAGGGATGGAAGCGGATGCCCAGCTCCTGTGCGGCCTGGATCTCGTCGTCGATCCTGGCCCCGTTGGGATAGATGTAGAGGTGATCGCTGGCCGTGGTGCAGCCGGAAAGCATCAGCTCCGCCAGCCCGACCTTGGCGGAGACGTAGACCGCCTCCGGCGTCAGCCGCGCCCAGATGGGGTAGAGCGTCTTCAGCCAGTCGAAGAGGCGGCTATCCTGCGCCACGCAGCGGGTGAGCGTCTGGTAGAGATGGTGGTGGGTGTTGACCAGGCCCGGCAGCACCACTTGGCCGCGGGCGTCAATGACCGTGTCGGCCGTCTGTGGAAGGTCTGCCGTCGGCCCCACCTGCTCGATGAAGTTGTCGCGCACCAACAGCCCGCCGTTGGCGATGCGGTGGCGCTCGTCGTCCATGGTGATCAGCAGATCAGCGTGTTTCAGAAGAAGTGTGGACATGGGCTTCTCCGTGATGGGTGAAACGTGATGTGTGTTGCGTATTGCGTGTTCCGCAGCAAGCTGCGGCATCCAGTGGTTGTTTGCCTGGGTTCCAAACCCTGCTGCCTATTGGACGGCGCCTGTTAATATTCCGTATAGAAACCCACATCTGCCACAGTTGCTCGTGTTGCTTCGTATAGTAAGCACTGCGTGTTTCTGCGTAGCGGGCATCTGAAGCAACTCTGGTAAGAGGCGAGCCAGATCGAGTTTCAGCCCCCCAGCCCCAGGCCGCTGCGCCAGGCTTCGGCGATGGTGTCCAGATGCGGGAAACAAGTGCTCTGGGCCGCAGCGATGGCCACTTCGACGTCGTAGGCCGGTCGCGGCCACTGCACCTGCCAACCGTCGGGGGTGTCTTCCAGCAGCGCGTAGCAGGGCCGCTGGTCGCCATCGGCGGGCAGCCCTACGCTGCCCACGCCGACGATAGTCAACTCGCCAACCTGCCGCCGCATCGGATGATGCGTATGTCCGCACGGCACCACCTCGATACCGGCGGGCACGTCAGCGACCATGGCCGCCAACTCCTCCTCCGGCGTGTCGGGCAGCATGCCCTCGCGGAAGTCTCGCGGCGAGCCGTGCACGCAGAGCAGTGGGCCGATGCGTTGCTGGAAAGGCAGGCTGAGCAGAACACCGTGCTGCTCCGGGCTGAGCTGCTCCTTCAGCCAGAGATGGCAGTCGTAGACCATGGCCTGCCGCTCGTCGGCTGACCGCCAGTCAGCGGGCAACGGCTCCTTGTACCAGGCGTCGGTGTTGCCCTGCACCACGGGGCAGCCCAGGGCGCTCAGCCGCTCGACCACCTCGCCCGGAAACGGCCCCAGGGCGACCAGATCGCCCAAGCAGATGAGACGATCAACATTGTGTCGCTCAATGTCGGCCAGCACCACCTCCAGCGCAGTCAGGTTGCCGTGGATGTCGGAAAAGGCAGCGATGCGCATGGGAATACCCCTCAAACGACTGAAACGTGAGATCCCTATGTACTGAGCGAAGTGCGCTGAGCCTCGCCTTCAGAGTGGAGATAACGTTGCACGATGCGTTCCACCTCCTCTGTTGCATCCTGCAGCGTCCAACCTGAAGGAATTTGCTCTCGTTCGACTAGATCCATCATTTCCCAGAGCGAGATGCCGGTCATTTCCGCTGCTTTCGCCTTGCTGACCTCGCCTCGCCTGTACAATCTCAGTGCCAGTTCGCGTCGCTGTCGAGAGATTCCCTCCAGCAGTATCTGACGTGCCACATCCACTCGGTGAAGATGCTGTTGTTTGGCCAGCCAATCGAGTTCCTCGGCCACTTCACCCGGCACTCTGATATTGATCTGAGTAGTCGTTCTCATGCTTATCTCTCCCTGCGGTCTCCTTCTTTGCGTCCGGCTTCGATTTCTCGTGCGGCCATCCTCAGCACGTGCAAAAAGGCCGCATCGGTATGCATGGCCCTGCCAATGTCTGCCAGTAAACGGTCGCACTCCTTGTGCCCCAATTTGCGTTGGATCAATCCCTGCAGAGGGATGACTTGGATGACCGTGTAGTCAATCCCACGTGCTTTCGCCGCGTTTCGAATGCGTCGATCCTCGACGATGAGTAGCACATCGCGCATCTCGGCACAGCCCAGCGCGTCACAATCAGTTGAACTGAGGGCAGTCACTTGCCTGCCTAGCTGTTCCGCCAACGTTTCTTCGGCAGGCGTTGGCTCGAACTGCACCAACCATCCGTCAACAATCGCTGCTTCGATCCGGTTCGCATCTACGTATCCCTCAGCCTTGCCTCGGAGTACGGCCTCTGTGAAGACAGATGTCGGTAGCCCTACTAGCTTGTAGACCTTCTGCAGAAGCCAAAGGGCATCCAAGTGAGCCAACACAATGAGCGACGACGCGTCAATGATGGCGTTCACGGTGTCCTCCGACATGTTGCTACAGATTGTAGCACGCTATTGTAAACATGTCAAATCAAGTGCGGCCAGGTTGCCGTGGATGTCGGAAAAGGCAGCGATGCGCATAAGACGTTTCTTATCCCGAGTTTGACAGGTGACAACAGACAGGGTGCATTCTGGAGTGCGCAAGTTCTGTTTATTGCGCTCGGCAGCCCATCAAAGGCTGCTCAAGAAGCAGAGCTTCTTGACTCCACAAGTACTTCGCAGGCCATGTGTCAAAGGCAAGTTCCTATCTCAACCGGCTGCAAAGCCAGCCGATTGTCTTGCGGCGTTCAAAGGCGGGCATGAGGTGGGGCTACACGTCTGCCAATGTCCACCAATCTGTGCAGAAGTTTCTGTTCAAACAACAGAACCCGGAACTCGTCCAGATCGGCTCGATCTAACCTCTGCGTGTGGGCTGCTCCATTTCGATACTTGGTGCGGACCGTCTCGACATCTTCAACCAGGAGCTCTATCCCTTCCGCTTTCAACCCCAACTTTCTTACGCAATCCGCAACTGTAGGATTCCGCGCTGGGCGAATTGTCGCTCGCAGCAACCTAACTATTGAGCCCAGGGTGAGTAGGGCGAAGGTATCTTCCCAACTGTCTTTCTTTTCTCTCGCTATACCTGTTCTCTCACATAGCAGGCGGCCCCTGCGCCCTGGGTGGCCCCTGTACCCACTTTCGTCCACACAGATCCCAAGATTGCGCAAGAAGCGACATCTTAGCTCAGTCTCGACTACTTTTGCATACTCAACCGCGATCAATGCAGCATCCACTTGCTCTGGGATATCAGCGCTCGTGGTGTAGAACGTTTCCGCTG
Source organism: uncultured Anaerolineales bacterium (assembly GCA_965369635.1). GTDB lineage: Bacteria > Chloroflexota > Anaerolineae > UBA3071 > UBA3071 > UBA3071. The sequence goes on from CBDURC010000025.1 coordinate 4,388, forward strand.
TGACCAGAAAGTGTTGACACTCCGGCAAGAGCGCAGAGAAGTATTCATAGCCAAGCTTCTCAATCAAGCAATCTCTGGCCACTCGCACGGCGGCCATCTGGACACGAGAACCTTGCTGCACCAGATTGTGAAGCTGGTCAAGCAGATCGGCATATACACGGTCTGCAGCCATACTGTCCAAAGGGCGCTTCAACATGAGTTGAGCGCGGCGCCGTTCGTCGCTGATCTTCTGCGACAAATCCCTCTGCAACGAGATTATCAGGTCTTGTCCAGCTTGCAGTTCGGCGATTCCGCTGCGGATGGCGTCCAACTCGGGCTTCAAGCCGGATTTAGCTGCCATTGCTGCTACTGCAAGGACAACCACAAGGCGTTGTGCATCAGGATCAGCCGGGGCCAGTCTAGCCGCCCGCTGCTGTTCTGTCAGTGCCTCTTGCCATCGCTGCTGGTCAATGTAGAGTTTGGAGAGACGACGAGCTACGCTCACTCGCGTAGGGTCCAAATCTTTGGCTTGGAGGAAGTAGGGCTCCGCCCGGGCTAAATCGCCCCGCTCTACCAGAAGTGTCCCAGCAGCCTCAGCTATAGGTGCCATATCTTTGCCTGACACGCCTTTCGGTAAACTGTTCCCAAAAGGTCGCAGGTCAAGGGCTGCATCGCAGAGGCGAAGGAAGGTAGACCAGTCGTCACCAGGCTTCCACTTTCCGACTAGATAGTCGACATCATCCAGCCAGAAACAATACGGATCGGCATCAGCAGGTGCCGGCATTCTCATCAGGTAGGAGTATGCTTTGTTAAGGGCCTGGCATGCAGCCAGATAGTCGGGTGGCGTCACGTCAAAGAAGCCTTCACCGAAGTGCCTGTACGCTCTGGCGAGGTCTTCTGGATCCCCGGATTCCCATCGAATGGCTCTTTCAAACCACTCCTGTTTGTGGTCCATTCCCCAATCGCCTACGAGTGCGATGCCAACCTGATCATAGTAGTCTGCCCGCAGATCCTCTGATACAGTCTCGCCAAGAGCTTCGAGATGTTTCTCTAACAGGCCAACGCCAAGTTCGGCGTGGTAGTACCTGAAATCGCTTCCCGCAATGCTAGCACTGGCCGACAGAGCGTCACGAACGCTAGCAACCAGAACTGTTGGCAGGTGTTCTCTCCAGATGGCCTCGTTCCTTCTGAGTTTATAATCTCTCTTGCGTGCTTGGTACTCTGGCTGCGAAGCAAGCTGGAGCAGATCCTTCAGTAGTTCTTCTAACTTTACCTCTAGATTCTCGCTCTGAGCCCGCTCTAGTCGCTCAAAAACTACAGCCGCTGGATCTCGCTCGAACAGAGAGAACTCATTATCAAAAGGGAAGGGGCCAAACTCAAGCAATAGATAAGCCAAGGCAAAGTGAGCGCAGACGTTCTCGGGATCCAGCGCTAACACCCTCTGTAGGGCAGTCCTAGCTCTTTCGGCCTTTTCTAGTGCTAGGCTGCACCAGCCGACCTGAAACCATATCCAGGGGTCATCAGGTGCCAATTGCGTAGCCGACGTGAAACTGGCTAATGCCCGTTCCACTGGCTCTTCGCATATCCATTCGGCGTCATCCCACCACTCGTCTGCTTCCTCCCAATCCGTGAGTGCTTCACGGATGATCCTCAGCAGCTCCAAGTCCTTGGGAGTTGCACTTGTATGATTCTCATCGCTCATGTTCTGCACTCCATCGTTAGCGGCGGTTCTATCTCTTGGCTTCATCCGCTCTATCGGCTCTATCCGCTGACTGCCTCCCGCCCCCGCCGGAAGGCGCTCCGGTTCAGCTCCACGTAGCGGGCGGGCACCCGCTTCTCGATCACCTCCAGCCAGATGGACTCCGGCACGTCCAGCAGGCTGGAAAGCGCGCCTAGAAGCACCACGTTGGCCGTGCGGACGTTGCCCAGCTCCTCGGCGATGGTCATGCCGTCCACCCAGCGCACGTCGTCGGTCACCTCGGCCAGCACGGCGCGTATGTGCTCATCGTCGGGGTATTCCGCTCCGCCGGAAGTGACGGTGATGGGGATGATCTCATGGTTGTTAACCACCACGGTGCCGCCAGGCCGCAGGAACTCGATATGGCGTAGTGCTTCCAGTTTCTCGAAGGCGACCAGGACATCCACCGTGCCCTTGGCGATGAGAGGGGAATAGACCTTCTCCGCCCAGCGCACGTGGCTGGTGACGCTGCCGCCCCGCTGGGCCATGCCGTGTACCTCGGCCTTCTTGGCGTCGTAGCCGGCCTGCACGCCGACCTGTGTCAGCACGTCGGAAGCCAGGATCGTCCCCTGGCCGCCGACGCCGGCGAGTAAGAAGTTTACATTGTTCATGGGTTGCCTCTCTGTGTCAGTGACTGGATATTGGATATTGGTGATCGGGAATCGGTGAATGGGGATCAGGACGCGTGGCTCCAATACCTAATACCCAATATCCAGTACCCAGCCAGACCCTGCCTCACTCCCCCATCTGATCGCGGAACAGAATCGCCCCGTTGGGACAAAGTTGCGCGCATATCTCACAGCCGGTGCAGAGCAGCGGGTCAATCTCCGCCTTCTGCCGCCCTGTCTTCTCGAAGACCAGCTCGCTCTTGCGCAAGGCGGGGCAGCCGGTGCGGATGCAGGTCCAGCAGGCGATGCACTTCTCGGGGTCAATGCGCAGTGGCAGCCAGGTGCGGCGCACCTCGGGCAGCAGCGCGCACTCCCGTTTGGTGATCAGCACCGACGGGCCGTCGTGCTGGCGGCAGGCCTTGAAGGCATCCCGCACCGCCTTCACGTCGTAGGCGTCCACGACGTGCACTTCCTCCACGCCCAGGGCCCGCACCAGCGGCTCGAAGTTGATCTCCACCGTCTCCTGTCCCTGCAGCGTCTTGCCCGTGCTGGGGTTGTCCTGATGCCCGGTCATGGCCGTGATGCGGTTGTCCATGATCACGGTGATACTCTTGCCGCGGTTGTAGACTGTGCTGAGTAGCGCGGTCATGCCGGTGTGGAAGAAGGTGGAATCGCCGATGACGGCCACGTGGCGCTCTTCGTCGCCGGCCACGTCCGCGCCGTGGGCCACGCCGATGCCTGCGCCCATGCAGCCGCAGGTGTGAATGCTGGACAGCGGCGGTAGCAGCCCCAGCGTGTAGCAGCCGATGTCCCCCTGAATGGGCAGCTTCGAGCGGCGCAGCTCGACGAAGACGCCCCGATGCGGGCAACCCGGGCAGAGCACTGGCGGGCGGGCCGGTAGCTCTCCCTTCTCCAGTTGAGGGGCGGGCGCGGCAGCCGAAGGCGGGAGCAGCCTAGCAGCGATGGCCGCCTCGCGCACCGCGCCCGGGTCCAGCTCGCCGCAAGCGGGGAAGATGGACTTGCCCCCCTCGTAGGGCTCTGGCCCAGAGTAGACCCCCACCCCCATGAGCCGGATTTCCTCTTCCAGGAAGGGGTCTAGCTCTTCGAGGACGACAAGCCGCTCCACCTGCGCGGCGAAGTCACGCACCAACTGGCGGGGCAGCGGATAGGTCATGCCCAGCCGCAGTACCGACGCCTCGGGGAAGACCTCCTTGGCGTACTGGTAGGCGACGCCGCAGGTGACGATGCCCAGATCCCGCTGGCCCCACTCGATGCGGTTGTAGGGGAAGGTCTCGGCGAACTCGGCCAGTTGGCGAATGCGCTCCTCGATGATGTGATGCTTTTTGCGGGCGTTGCCCGGCACCATGACGTACTTGGCCGGGTTGCGGGGATACTTCTCCACCGCCGGTGGCTTCGTGACCCTCTCTCCCAGTTCCACCAGCGTGTCGGTGTGGCACAGACGGGTGGTCAGGCGCAGCAACACGGGCGTGTCGAACTGCTCGCTGATCTCCAGCGCCACGCCCACCAGTTCCTTCGCCTCCTGACTGTTGGAAGGCTCCAGGCAGGGCACGCGGGCGAACTTCGCGTAGTGCCGGTTGTCCTGCTCGTTCTGGCTGGAGTGCATCTGCGGGTCGTCGGCGGAAACGAAAACCAGCCCCGCCTCCAGCCCCGTCATCGAGGCGTAGAAGAAGGCATCGGCGGCGACGTTGAGGCCGACGTGCTTCATGCAGGTGAGCGCCCGGCGACCGGCGTAGGCCGCGCCGATGGCCACGTCCATGGCCACCTTCTCGTTGGTTGCCCATTCGGCGTAGACGTCGGGATAGCGGGCGAAGTTCTCCAGTATCTCGGTGCTGGGGGTGCCGGGATAGGCGGAGGCGACTTCCACGCCTGCTTCCCAACCGCCCCGCGCCACGGCCTCGTTGGCCGAGAGCAAGACTTTCATGACAAGTCCTCCATGAGCTCCCTCGCCCGGTGCTGGAGCAGCCGGGTTCATAGAGCTAGTAGTCCATCACGTTGGTTTTGATGCATGAGGGTAACGATTCTGTCCCTGCATGACGCACCGGACTCCCTAACTTGTTCGGGACCATCGCATGCCCCACCCCCAACAAGTTAGGGACTCCGGCACTCTGTGCCATATCAAAACCACCTTGATCAGGTACTAGGCCCTTCGGGCTTCTGTTGGGTCCCCGAAGGGGGCTTCGTCCTTTCGGCCCGGAGCTTCCAACTACGGGCGAATAGCTTTCAATGAGTACAGCCCTTCAGCACCAGCGGCACGTAGAGATGCCACTCGGCAGCGGTCGGTGTACTCGTGGGCGTAGCGGATGGCGTCGCTGTCGGCGTGTTCGTGGTCGTCGGCGTCCATGTTGGCGTGTTGGCCGCCGTAGAGGTGGGTGTCGGCGTTGGCTTCGAAGGATCCCACTCATCGGCGCCGATGTCATATCCCGCAACGAGAGGGCGAAGATCACCGTCTATGTCGTCGGTCACGCCGGCATCCACGCCCCTGTCAATTGCCGCCGATCTGGCGAGAAGGTGGTAGTCGCCTGCCGCTGGGTTCACGAACGCCGGATCGCCGTGCACATCGTTGGTGTTGGTCACGCCGCTACCGTAGTCTGTGTCGTTGCCGTTGAAAAGGGTGTGGTCTGCCGTGACGGTCGAGCTGGCTGGGGTGGTATTGGTAATGCCGATGGTGTGCCCGGTGATGATGTTGTTGATCAGGTCCAGAGAGACATAGTTCCGGACGTACAATCCCTCGCCGCTGCCTCCCACATTGTCGGCGATGGTGTTGTGCAGAAGGGTGCCAACGGAGGGACGGCTGCTCCTGGCGGAGAACCACAGCCCGCCCCCGTTTGCCCACCAGGCAGCCCCAGTCTGGTTCCTGGCGATGATGTTGTTGGTCAGGGTGAAGGTGGAGCCCTGGCTGATGACTACACCGCTGCCATCGTAGGCCGCGTTGCCGATGATGAGATTGCTGTCCAGGGTCAACTCATCACCGTAGGTGACACTCACGCCGCCTCCGGTGCCTCCGTCTGGTGTCTGGGCGATGTTGCCTCGCACAGTGTTGCTGCGAAGAGTCACGCTGCCGTACTGGATATAGATTCCGCCTCCTTCGCCGGAACGAACGGTGCTGGCGACATTGCCCTCCACCGTGTTGTCACTGATGAGTGCGTCGCTCTGGTAGGCATAGAGGCCACCGCCATCGGACGATCCGGCTGTGCTGCCCGTGTTGCTGATGATGGTATTGCCGGTGATTGTAGCGTCGCTGGTGTGAAGGCAGATGCCACCGCCCAGGCCGCGATCGCTGCTGCTGGCCGTGTTGCTGGAGATGGTGTTGTCTCGCACCTGCGCCTGGTGGCACGTCTCCAGGTGAATCCCCCCGCCATAAGCACGATCGCTGCTGGTGCTGGCGACGTTGTCGATGATGATGTTATTGGCAATGATGGGATGGGCATAATCGCAATAGATGCCTCCGCCGGCATCCTGTCCCCCTTCACTCCCACCCAGCCCCGTGGCATCTCCCCCGGTGATCAAAAAGCCCTCAATCGTAGGCCCGATATCGCCCGTGATGCTGATCACTCGTCCCTGTCGCTGGGCATCCAGCGTCGTCGGATGGATGACCGGGTCGGGCGGGTCGGCGAAAGTAGCGTCGTAACCGCCGCGCAGGGTGATGGTCTTGTCCACTGCCACTACATAGCCCAGCGTCGGGGTGTCGGGATCGGTGTAGACGCCTGCTGCCACCTTGATGGTATCGTCATTGGCGGCTAGATCCACCGCCCGCTGGACGGTGCGGCAGCGGTCGGCGATGCTATCGCACAGCTTGCTATCGTCTCCGTCGAGGGCCACATAGAGCGTGCCCGGATCAGCCCGGACGGTGAGTGGCCAACCGAACAGCAACCCGAACAGGCCCAGGGTCAGCCCCAGGCCCAGGGCAAGAGCGATGAGCCATTGACTACCTTTCATCTTCGCACCCCCTTCCGAGCTTTTGCCCCACGAATCCACGTTGAGTCATTATACCTTGCTTTTCAGAGCTGAGCAAGGCAGGGGAGGATCAAAGTGGTCGGCTACGCCTCTGCGCTGCCCTGGTTTTGCATTCTCTGCTCCATCATGTATCATAGATCTGATACCTCCCCAGAGATACAAGGAGACGACACATGCAGGATCACCGAGTCCGAGAACATCCGATCCTACCCGTCGAAGAACGGGCCACCTTCGAGTTTACCTGGCAGGGGCAGACGATGGTGGCCAAGGAGGGGGAGACCATTGCCTCGGCCCTGTTCGCCAACGGCGTGCGCATCTTTGGCCACCACCACAAGGACGGAGCGCCGCAGGGCATGTTCTGCGCTAACGGGCAATGTGCGCAGTGCATGGTCGTGGCCAACGGGCTGCCCGTGAAATCGTGCATGGTGCTGGTCGAGCCGGCAATGCAGGTGCAGCCGATGGTAGGGCTGCCGGTGCTGCCGAGGGTCGAAGGGGGAATAGCGCTGCAGCTTCCCGAAACGGTAGAGGTAGAGTGCCTGATCATCGGCGGAGGGCCGGCGGGGCTCTCGGCGGCCATCGAACTGGGCAAGGTCGGCGTCCGCACGCTGGTTGTGGACGACAAGCACCGGCTGGGCGGCAAGCTGGTGCTCCAGACCCACAAGTTCTTCGGCTCCATCGAGGACTGCTACGCCGGCACGCGGGGCATTGACATCGCCACGAGGTTGGAGGAGGAAGTTCGCAGTTTCGAGAACGTGCAGGTGTGGCTGGACACCACCGCTCTGGCCGTCTTCTCCGACCGCAAGGTGGGCGTGCTGCAAGGCCAACACTACGTGGTCGTCCAGCCGCACGTTCTGCTGGTGGCCACGGGAGCGCGGGAGAAATCGTTGGTTTTCAAAGGCAACACTCTTCCTGGCGTCTACGGCGCGGGTGCCTTCCAGACCCTGCTCAACCGCGACCTGGTGCGTCCGGCCGAGCGACTGTTCATCGTCGGTGGGGGCAACGTGGGCCTGATCGCTGGCTACCATGCCCTGCAAGCAGGTATTGAGGTGGTGGGTCTGTGTGAAGCATTACCCGACTGCAGCGGCTACAAGGTGCACAAGGACAAACTGGCCCGCTTCGGCGTACCCATTTACACCTCGCATACCATCCTCAGCGCTAACGGCCAAGTACAGGTGGAGTCGGTGACCATCGCTCAGGTTGACCGCCTTTGGCAACCGATTCCCGGCACGGAACAATCCTTCGCTTGCGATACGGTGCTCGTCGCCGTGGGGCTCGATCCTGTGGATGAACTCACACGCAAGGCCAAGGAGTTCGGCCTGCCGGTCTACGCGGCAGGCGATGCGGAGGAGATCGCCGAAGCCTCGTCGGCGATGTTCACGGGCAAGATCCGCGGCCTGGAGATCGCCAAATCGTTGGGCCGGGACGTGGGCGAGATCCCGCCGGAGTGGCACCGTACCAGCGAGATCCTCAAATCCCGCCCCGGTGCGGTCGTCGTCGAGGACATCCCCGAACGTGAGGATGGGGTATTCCCCGTCTTGCACTGCGCCCAGGAGATCCCCTGCAATCCGTGTGCGAGCGTCTGCGCACAAGGGTGCATCATTATCGGAGGCGACGACATTCGCGGCCTGCCGGAATATGTGGGCGAGGGATGTTCGGGGTGCCAGAAGTGCGTGGCCATCTGTCCTGGATTGGCCATTACGCTGGTGGACTATCGCAAGGATCGAGGCTACCCCACCGTCACGATCCCCTACGAGTTCCTGGGTCGAACCATCCACGAAGGGGACGCGGTCACGGTGCTGGACACCGAGGGCAGCATTCTGGGCAACGTGGAGGTGGTCAAGGTGCGGGCGCCCAAGATGGCTGACCGAGCCTACCTGGTCAAGGTCAGGGCGCCTAGGGAGATCGCCAGGCGCATCGCTGGCATCCGGGTGCAAGAGGAGTCCGTGGGTGAACCGCTGGGCCACTACGTGGGCCGCATTCAGGACGACGCCATGATCTGCCGTTGCGAGCGGGTCACGGCAGGCGAGATCCGGGCGCTGATCCGGGCGGGGATTCGGGACATGAACGATATCAAAGCACTGACACGGGCGGGGATGGGAGCCTGCGGGGCGAAGACGTGCACGGCGATCATCAAGCGGCTCTTCCGTGAGGAGGGCGTGCCGGAGGGTCAGTTCGTGGAGAGCACGCAGCGTCCCCTATTCGTCGAAGTGCCGTTGGGCGTGTTCGCGGGCGTGTCCACCGGCGAGCGGCCTGAGGAAACCGCCGTCGTGCACGCCACCGACATCCATGAGGGAGGGATGTGAGCTGGAGGGAGGCGCATGTGACTACGAAGGTATATGATGTCATCATCGTCGGCGCGGGGAGCATCGGCTGCCCGGCGGCTTTCTTCTTGATCCAGGCGGGGATCAAGCCCCTGGTCATTGATCAGTTCGCCAGCCCCGGGCAGGGTGCGAACAAAGCGGCCATCGGCGGCATACGCGCCACCCACTCGCACGTTTCCAAGATCCGCATGTGTGTCAAGAGCCTTGATATCTTCTCTACCTGGGAGGAGACATATGGCGACAACCTGGAGTGGTACCAGGGAGGGTACTCCTTCGTGGCCTACCGCGAGCGGGAGGAGCAGATTCTGAAGAGCCTCCTCAAGGTGCAGCAGTCGTATGGGCTGAACATCCGCTGGCTGGATCGAGATGGATTGCTAGAGGTCATTCGGGCGCTGAACCCCCGCGACTTGATCGGTGGCACGTACTCGCCAGAGGATGGCAGCGCCTCCCCCCTGCGCTCGGCGCACGCCTTCTACGCCCGGGCTGCGGAGCGGGGTGCCGAGTTCCACTTCAACGAGCGGGTGACAGGGATCATCACCCGCGGCGGCCAGGTGGTCGGCGTGCGCACGGACAGGGGAGGCTATGCCACGAACACGGTCATTAACGCGGCGGGGCCGTGGGCCAAGGCGGTAGCGCGTATGGCCCGGTTGGACGTGCCCGTCGTGCCCGACAGCCACGAGGCAGGCATCACTGAGCCGGTGGCGCGCTTCCTGGAGCCGATGGTGGTGGACATCCGCCCTGCCCAGGGCTCGAGGAACTACTACTTCTACCAGCACAAACCTGGTCCCATCGTCTTCTGTATCACTCCCGAGCCGCCCCTTGTGGGTACTGACCGGAGGGAGACCTCGGTCTTCCTGCCCATGATCGCCCGCCGCATGGTGGACTTGATGCCGCGCCTGGCTAACGTCCGCGTGCGGCGCACGTGGCGAGGGCTATACCCCATGACGCCTGATGGCTTCCCCATCGTGGGGCGAGTGAAGGAGTTGGAGGGTTACATCAACGCCGTGGGGATGTGCGGGCAAGGCTTCATGCTCGGTCCGGGGCTAGCCACCTACCTGGTCAAGATCGTGCAGGGCAACCTGACCCCGGAGGACGAAGAGGTCCTGGCGGGGTTGACGCTCTATCGAGACTTTGGTGGGGAGGAGAAGCTGAAGTAGTGTCATGCCAGATGCACGTGAGCAGTGAGAGAAGGCCTTTTTGGCAGTGCCAACCGCAAGGGCAAAAACGTGAAACGTGAAACGTGATGCGTGAAGGAAATCACGTTGCCCGCGACTTCTTCCGCTCCAGTGCGTAGAGAGAGACGAAAGTATCTGACCAAGGAGCAAAGGAGGAAGGGATCATGCAAGGCCGTCGAACTGTGTGGATCGTCGTGGTTGTCGTGCTGTTGCTGATGTGTTGCTGCGCCGTGACCGTTGCCGGGCTGGGTCTTCGGCTCTTCTCGTGGAGCCGAGAGGCCGGCTTCGACTTCGATGTCGCCGACTTCACCGGCCCGGGCGTGGAGGCGACGGCGACCATGCGGGAACTGTTTGCTGTCGAAGGAATACCCCTGCTGGACGTGGACTGCCCTGTCTGCGATGTGGAGATCAGCGCTGGATCGGGCGCGGTGGTGGAGATTGAGGCGACAAAGCATGCTTGGGCAGGCGACAGAGATGCTGCTGAGCGGGCGCTGGATCGAATAGATGTGTCGCTTATCCAGCGGGGCGAGCGTATTCTCGTCAAAGTGGACATGCCTCAACTGTGGCAATTGGGAGGTGACTGGCGTGAGAAGCGCGCCCGCGTAGACCTGGAGATCACCGTACCTCAACAGACCGATCTCAAGCTGCAGTTGGACGTCGCCGACGTAGAGGTCGAAGGGGTAGAGGGCCAGGTGGACATCAGCACTGACGTAGGGCAGGTGGAACTGAAGGAAGTCGTGGTTCGCGATAGTCTGAAGGTGCGAACCGATGTGGCTCGCATCCGCTTCGAGGGGGTTCTAGGCGAAGGCGTGCGTTGTGACATACGGAGCGATGTGGGGGATATTGCCCTGACGCTTCCTGCAGACAGTAGCTTCGAGATTGATGCGGAAAGCAATGTAGGGGCCGTGACGTGTGATTTCGATGTCAGGGGAGTCCAGGGACGGAAGCAACTCGTCGGCGGACGTATTGAGGGCACAGTGGGCGAGAATCCCACGGCGAAACTCAAGCTGGGGTCCGAGGTAGGGAGCATCCGGATCTACAAAGACTAACGTCTCTTGCCAGACTCTTCGCTCCGTTGGGGAAGCCCAGGCTGCATGCCTGGGCTTCCTCGCGTCTGGCTTCCCAAACCCTGCGAAGAGCCGCAGGGGTTTTCCACAGGCAGTTTGACGCGTGTCTCTGTCCGTGGTATCATAGGTATCATAGCAGAGACGACGGCGCGGAGCGCAATTGGCTATGGACGAAGTTTATCTCGACAAGGATATTGCCGCCACACGCGGCGTACCCTCGCTGGTCTGGCGGGCAGGACAGGAGCGACGGCTGGGGATGATGCGGTGCTGGGCATCACTGGACGATGCACGCGTCCTGGTGGACGGCTGCGGCGTGGGGATGTACGTCCGGGCACTGCGCGACTTCACGCTACACGTCTACGGACTGGACATCGAGCCGGAGCGGGTGGCCGAGGCACAGGCAGCGGTGCCCGATGCTGCATTGCAGGTCGCCGCTGGCGAAAGGCTGCCCTACGCCGACGGCAGCCTGGACGTCGTCCTCAGCCACGAAGTCATCGAGCATGTGGACGATGACCAGCAGGCGCTGGTCGAGGCGCTACGCGTACTGCGGCCTGGCGGTCGGCTGCTCCTCTTCTGCCCCAACCGCCTCTATCCTTTCGAGACCCACGGCCACTACTGGCGGGGCAGCTACCACTTCGGCAACACGCCGCTCATCAACTGGCTGCCGAACCGCTGGCGGAACCGCCTGGCTCCTCACGTGCGGGCTTACACGCGGCAGGACCTGAAGCGGCTCCTCGCTGGGCTGCCAGCCCGTTTCGTTCACTACACACGGATCTACCCTGGTTTCGACAACATCGTCGCCCGCAGGCCGGTGTTGGGCTGCTGGCTGCGACGGATCACCTACGCGCTAGAGCGCACCCCCCTGCGCGCCTTTGCCCTGAGTCATTTCCTGGTCGTGGAAAAGACAGGAAGTAGACAAGTAAACAGTGAAACAAGTAAACAGGGAAACAAGTAGACAAGGGGCAGCCAGATGCTCTTCATCACATTGTGATATTGTGTACTTGTCTACTTATCCGCTGGTGCAGAGTGACAGTTCAGACAGATGTCGTTACTCCACCCCTGGTGATTGTTGGGGAAGGGCATTGCCTTGTCGGCGTCGTGGCAGAAGATGCAGTCTTCTCGATCATCCAAACCGTGGGTGAGCGGCGGCGGCAGGGCCGCTTCCAGTGTGGGCTCAGGGGGCTCAGGCTCCACACCGGCAAGCCAGGCATGGACCAGGCGTAAATCGTCGTCGCTGATCCACGTGCCACTCTGCTCTATCGCCGGGTCGTCTGGAGCCGTCGCGATGGGCGGCATGCGGTCTGCAAGGGGCGACCGCGTGCGCTGCCTGAAAGCACTGAAGTCGAGGCTCGTGTCGGCCAGCGGTGGCCCAAAGCCTCCCTCTCCCTGGTAGCCGTGACAGTTACGGCAAGAAAGCCCAGACCTCTCCTGCCAGATGCTCTGTCCCATCTCCGCGGTGCTGCCCCCAGCCAGCCGGGCGGGCGATGGCTGCACGTCATGGCAGACGGTGCAGGTTTCGTCGTCGCTGCCCGCGTGATTGGCGGGCATAGCGTGCGGCTCGCCTTCGCTGTGGCAAAGGTGGCATTCCTCTCGCCCTGCCACCGGATGCGGAATCAGCCGAGCCGACACGCGAGCAGCCGGGGGCAAGGGATCAGGCGGAGCTGGCGAAGGTGAAGGCGATGGAGACGGGGTGATCGCTTGGCTACACGCTCCGAGAACCGGTACGAGGGTCACAACAGCCATGAGGTAGACAAGGACGATCGTCGTCTTGCGTTTTCTGTAGACCAGCAAGCTCTTTCTCTCCCTTGTTGCCTGGCGACTGCAGCCTTGACAGCGAGCATCTGCTGCGCAAATCTGGCGCGCAAAAAAGGAAGGTCGCAAGAATAACTCATGCGACCCTTCCTTCTCACTCACCGCTCATACACAGAAACCCCTCACTGTGTCACACACGGCAACTTCAGCTCCTCAGAACCGCTTTCACCCTGGCAACTAGTAGCGGATCCTCTGTGCACATCTGATGCAGAGTGTCGTATCCGGCAGTATGTCCAGCCGTTCGGGCTCGATCTGTTCGCCACAGCGTTCGCAGATGCCGTAGTCTCCTTCATCCAGGCTCTTCAGGGCATCTTCCAGGGAAGCGATCTTGGCCAGGACGCGTTTGCGCAGAGCGAGATTCATCTCCCACTCATAGATATCCGGGCTACCTTGACCCAGACCGAAGTCAGGCCGATGCTCTAGCTTCCTTTTCAGGCGCGTCAATTCCTCTCGCGCTTCGGCCAGTTCTCTGAGCAGTCTAGCCTGATGCTCCTGCGTTGGCTGCTTCTTGCTCTTTCCTCTTCGATTGCGGTTGTTGGCATCCGCTGATTTCACGACACTCTCTGGGTATTAAGGCAACAGGGCAAAAGTGACACTTTCGCGTTCGCGACGGATCGCCAGATCCGTCGCTCAGGGGCTGGATCGCCAGATCCAGCCGGAACAAAGTGCGACTTCTGCCTCAATGCGTATTAAGGCAGAACTGACACGCGGCCACAAGCCCGGCGGCTATGG
>CBDURC010000026.1:0-17792 GCA_965369635.1 uncultured Anaerolineales bacterium
GCGCGAACTGACGCTCATCTCCGCGCCGGCCGGTTTTGGCAAGACCACACTGTTAAGCAAGCGGGGCGCTGTGCGTGCGGGCATCACGCTCCAACCCGCACAGGTGATTCAAGTTCCCCTGTTCAGGTGCGTTCTGACGAGTATCGGGCCAACGCCACCTGCCGCACCAGCTCCACAAAGTCCGGCTTGAGGCTGGCCCCACCCACTAGCGCACCATCCACCTCCGGCATGGCCATGAAGGCGGCGATGTTCTCCACGTTGACGCTGCCGCCGTATTGCACCCGCACGGCCGCGGCAGTGGCCTCTCCAAACACCTCAGCGATGGCCCCTCGGATCGTGAGCCCGATGATGCGGTTTGCGTCCACTGGGGTCGCAGCTTTCCCCGTGCCGATGGCCCAGAGGGGCTCGTAGGCGATCACGCACCTCTCCACCTGTTTCGCCGTCAGCCCCTCTAGCGCCGCCCGCACCTGCCCGCCGACAAACTCGTGGGTCTGGCCGGCCTCATTCTGTGCCAGGTTCTCCCCCACGCAGATGATAGGGATGAGATCGTGTGCCAGGGCGGCGTGCACCTTGCGGTTGACGGCGGTATTGTCCTCAACGCTGACCTGTGCGGCGTGATCAGGGAAGGCGACACGCCCGGTACGACGCTCGGAGTGGCCCAAGATGACGTATTGGCACAACCCCGCCAGCATGGCAGGGGAGACCTCGCCGGTGTATGCGCCCCGATCATCCCAGTGCATCGTCTGTGCTCCCAGGCCGATGTGCGTGGGTCGCAGTACATCAGCCACGGCGGCCAGCACGGTGAAAGGCGGGCACAACACGCGCTCGACGCCCTCGATCTCGTTCAGGCGGTGCCGGATGCGGCGCACAAAGGCCAGTGCTTCGTCAACTCGACCCAGGTTCATCTTCCAGTTGCCAGCGATGATGGGGATTCGCATTATGTCACCTCGGAAGGAAGTCATCTCCTGCGTGTAAGGACGTGATACCAGAATCGCCAGCCGGTATGGGCAATGCTCTCTCGCGTCTGCCGCAAGTATACCTCAGCTCTGCTCACCCTGTCAAGGAAGTGGGCGAGGATAGCGCAATTTGACGCCGCCTGTCAACGCGCTATAATCATCAGATGCTGCCAGGGAACCTTGAGCGCCCTTTGTTCGTCTGAGATACTGAATACTGGCGATTCTGCTCGCAATGACAACTTCAGTCGTCCGAACGGGGCGAAAGCGACTGAAGTCGTTACTACGAACCCCGCATGGGGACTCAGTCAAACGGAACCGAAAGCTTATGTCACCATCCTCATCGAATAACTACAGTTATCGTCAATACCAGCGCACGCCGGCGGGACAGCCGTCGCGTCCGGTGCAGCAACCACTGCGGCAACAGCTGCGGCAAGCAACACCGCCGCAGCGCCCCAAGGCATCGGTGTTCCCGGGCATACTGGCGGCTAGCCTGCTCTTGGCCGCGCTGCTCTTCTTCCTCTTCGCCGGTGCCATGCTGGCCTACGCCTCCATCGCCCGCGAGCTGCCCTTGCCGGAAGAGCTGGAAACCCGCACTGCCAGCTTCGCCAGCACCGAGATCTACGACCGAGAGGGCAACCTGCTCAATGAGATCTTCGATCCGACAAGCGGGCGGCGCACTCGCGTGCCGCTGGATCGCGTATCTCCCTACCTGATCCAGGCCACCATCGCCACCGAGGACGCCAACTTCTACGAGCACGCCGGCGTGGACCCCGTGGCCCTGCTGCGCATCATCTACCACGCCGTGCGGGAACGAGAGGTCATCGGCGGCAGCACCATCCCCCAGCAGTTGGTCAAGCTGACCTTCCTCAGCCCTGAGCGCACCATCGTGCGCAAGGCCAAAGAAGGCATACTGGCTGCGGAGATCACCCGGCGCTACCCTAAGGACACCATCCTGGAGCTATACCTCAACGAGATCACCTACGGCAACCTGGCCGTAGGCATCGAGGCGGCAGCGCAGACTTACTTCAGCAAGAGCGCGTCCGATCTTACACTGGCCGAAGCCTCACTGCTGGCCGGACTGCCCCAGGCTCCCAGCTACTACGATCCCTACAGCAACCTCTGGGAACCCGACGGCGGCCCTGGCCCAGCCAAGCAGCGGCAGGGAGTCGTGCTGGGGCTGATGGTCAAACAGGGCTACATCACCCCGCAGGAAGCAGACGCCGCCTGGTTTCAGGAACTGGAACTCACTCCGCCCCGCTACCAGTTGAGAGCACCCCACTTCGTCATGTACGTGCGAGGGCTGCTGGAGGCCGAGTTCGGTCCGGAGATGGTGTACAAGGGCGGCTTGCGCGTCTACACGTCGCTCGACCCTGACCTGCAAGAACTGGCGCAGCGTGTGGCGCAGGAGCAGATTGACCGCCTGCAAGGACGTAACGTCAGCAACGCGGCGCTGGTCGCCCTGCAGCCCCAGACCGGCGAGATCCTGGCCATGTTGGGAAGTGTGGACTTCAACGACCCCGATATTGACGGGCAGGTGAATGTGACGCTGCGCCAGCGGCAGCCCGGCTCGGCCATCAAGCCGCTCACCTACCTGGCGACCTTCGAGAAACAGCCCGATTGGTGGACGCCGGCTACGCTCATCGAAGACGTGCGCACTGAGTTCCCCGACGGGGCCAACCCGCCCTACGTGCCGGTCAACTACGACGGCAAGGAACATGGTTGGGTCACCACGCGCTCGGCGCTGGCCAACTCCTACAACATCCCAGCCGTGAAGGCTTTGCAGCACGTGGGCGTGCCGGCGCTGCGGGACGTGGCCTATCGTTTGGGCATCACCACCCTCACGCGGCCGGACTATGGCCTCTCCCTCACCCTGGGTGGAGGCGAGGTGACCTTGCTGGAGATGACCGGAGCGTACGCGGCTTTCGCTAACGGCGGCGTACGCGTGCCGCCTGTGGCCATCCTGCACGCCAAGAGAGCCGATGGACAGGTGCTGGCCGAGTACACGCCCCCGGCGGGCGAGCAGGTGATGTCGCCTCAGCACGCCTACCTCATCACCTCCATCCTATCCGATAACGAGGCGCGCACACCAGCCCTTGGGGCCAACAGTTCGCTGCGACTCTCTCGCCCTGCGGCGGCCAAGACGGGCACCACCAACGATTTCCGCGACAACTGGACTGTTGGCTACACCCCGGAGCTGGCGGTTGGCGTCTGGGTGGGCAACAACGACAACTCAGAGATGACAGGAGTCTCCGGCATCACCGGCGCAGCGCCCATCTGGCACGATGTCATGGAGGGAGCGCTGGCTCACAGCGAGGTGCGGGATTTCCTCGTGCCTGAGGGTGTCCGCATCATCGAAATCTGCGAACTCACCGGCGCGGTGCCCGATTCCACCTGCCCACCCGACAAGCGTCGCCCCGAGGTCTTCGCCGAAGGGCAATTGCCGCCGGGGGCTGATAGCGAACACTACAGCGTGCTGGTGCTGCAGCCCACCGACGGCGAGACGGTGCAAGGCATGGTGCACGTCGTCGGCAGGGTGCAGATCCCCGAATTCGACCACTACGTGGTGGAATTCGGCGAAACGCACGCGCCGCAAGCCTGGGGCCGGGTGGGCGAGCCCGGCCGCTCTCCCGTGGAGGCGGGGCTGCTGGCCGAGTGGGATACGCGTACCCTGAGCAAGGAGGGACCGCACGTGCTGCGTGTGGTGGCAGTGGATAAGGCCGGGCGACGCTACGAATCGCACGCCGTGCGCCTGCAGGTGGCCATTCCCACACCGACACCGGAACCCACATATACAGCGACGGGCACGCCAACTTCGTCGCCCACAAGCACGTCCACGGTGACGACCACGCCGACGACCACTGCCACTCCCACCAGCAGGGCCACGCTGACGCTGACAATGACGCCTGTGGCGAGCACCACCGCAACGCCGACGGCCACGCCAACGCCCAGCGCGGTTGTCACGCCAACTTCATCACCGACAAGGCCCACCCTCGCGCCTACGCCAACGCCGACGCCCGGTGCGGAAGTTACGGCAACGCCGACGGCGACGCCCACACCTACAGCAGCTCTCAACGCCCGCATCGACCAGCCACTGACAGGCAGTACCGTCAGTGGGCGAGTGCAAATCTGGGGCGAGGCAGCGGGCAGCGGCTTTGCCGGCTACAGGCTGGAATATGGTGCGGGCCTGCTGCCCGACACGTGGCAGCCCATCGCCGAAGGAACCACCCCGATGATCAGCGGCCTGCTGGCACGATGGCCCACGCTGGGCCTCGACGATGGCGATTACACGCTGCGACTGACCGTGTTCGACGGCGCCGTCCATGAGGAAGCCGACTCGATTCCCGTGAAGGTGGACAACACGGCGCCGGTGGTCCAATGGGTGTTCCCTGCCGAAGGGGCACTGCTGGATGCGGGGCTGGTGCGTCTGATGGCGGAAGCATCGGACAACCTGGGGCTGGCACAGGTGGATTTCTTCGTGGGCGAGGAGTTGGTGGGCAGCATCGCCTCCATGGGAGAGCGGCCGTTTGCCGTGGATTGGCAGGCCACGGTGGGAAGCTATCGGCTCAAGGTTGAAGCCCATGACCGTGCAGGCAGCACAGCGATCAGCGTAATAAGAGTAAACGTGCAGTAGCGCTGGAAGCCAAAACCCCGATTCCCCCCCCTCTTTCCCCCCCATTGGGGGGGATGAAAGGGGGGGGGTCTTTGTTTCACATCAGCTCATGCACGCCCCGCCCCAAGCGGGGCACGCCAGCGTCATAGGCATCACTGTGAAAAGACGGACAGAAAACACAGGGGATTGCGCTGAACCCGGTCGTAGCGGATCTCGAAGTGCAGATGTACGCCAGTGGTCATCCCCGTCGCCCCTGCACCACCGATCCGCTGGCCTTGCGCCACAACAGCCCCCGGCTGCACCGAAACACTGCTAAAATGAGCATACAGGGTGCTGAAGCCGTTTCCGTGGTTGATGACAACGTAGTTCCCGTAGCCACCATTGTAACCGCCAACCTGGGCAACCGACACGGTGCCTGAGTCAGATGCCAGCACCGGCGTCCCCAGCCATGCACCGATATCTATGCCCTTATGGGGCCACGGCCGCGGTGTGCCGCCCGGCCTACCACCAATCGTCGTAGTATTGAACCAATCCAGTATCTGTATGCTTCCGCTGACCGGCCAGGCAAAGCGTCCAGTGCCCACGCTGCTGGGCTCCGACGGTTCGCCTGCGTAGGCCGAGATCCTTGTCAGGATGTTCTCTTTCACGCCGCCGGGGATAATCAGCACCTGCCCTGGCGCCAGGGGCGAGTTCTTTTCTTCCAGCCCGTTGAGCTCCCAACCTGAAATGTCTTCTGCCTGCACCTTGTACTTCCAGGCGATGTCGTCGAGGGTATCCCCTTCCTCTACAGTGTGGTGCACGCCATCCACAGGCAAGATCATCAACTCCTGACCCACCCGTAGCAACTGGGGGCACAACTCCAATCCCCCGGCCCACATCACGGTATCCAGCGTCAATCCATATCTGTCAGCGATGCCGCTGAGCGTATCTCCTGCCTGGACGGTATAGATGATGATCCCAAGGCGGGGGCGATCGGGGATGGTGGTGAAGGGGACAGCCGCTCGCATCAGCGAATCGCTCGATCCCAGCCGGCTGCCGCCTCGGTTGGGCCAGAAAGAGATCAGCGGCAATGCCTCATCCTCAAGAGCTGCTGCCGACGGCTGAGGTGGCTCAGGACGCGTCAACTCCCACCGCGGCATGTTCACCTGGCTGAGGAAAAGCACCAGCGCGACCACAAGGACAACGGCCACGTGGGAGGCCAGTCGCACGGGGGTGAAATCGCTGAAATAGCCGCGCACAAACGCGGCGAACCGAGCCCAGACGTCCCGCTGGAAGCTCAGATCGTCATCAGCCGCCGCCATTCCCGCATCACCGCGCGGATCGTCTGGCGGGGACACAGTATCGTCTTCGCTGGAAGCTGGAGATAACATTTCGATCATGCGCTCCTGTCCCCGGATGGGTTCGCCCCGCCCCAAGCGGGGTTCGAACACTCTGCTGGACACCTGGCCCCCCCCTTCATCCCCCCCAGTGGGGGGGAAAGAGGGGGGGCTGCCGGCGTCCCTAATCATGCCACAGATTGCCTACGACGCTAGGCGCCGCCAGCAGTGAGCGAAGCCAGAAACTCTGCGTTGCTACGCGTGCGTCGCATCTGATCGAGCAGGGGGACGATGGCATCATCGCCGCCCCCCAGGGCATCAACCATGCGCCGTATGGTCCATACCTGCTTCAGCACATCCCGCCCCAGAAGCAGTTCCTCTCGACGAGTGCCCGATCGTTCGATGTCAAAGGCCGGGAAGATGCGCTTATCCGAGAGCTTGCGGCTCAGATGCAGCTCCATGTTCCCTGTGCCCTTGAATTCCTCGTAGATGACGTCATCCATGCGGCTGCCGGTATCAACCAGGCAGGTGGCGATGATGGTCAGGCTGCCGCCATCCTCGATATTGCGAGCCGCACCGAAGAAGCGCTTGGGCGGATAGAGCGCAGCGGGGTCAATGCCGCCCGACAGGGTGCGACCACTGGGTGGGACCACGAGATTATAGGCCCGAGCCAGACGCGTGATCGAGTCGGCCAGAATAACCACGTCCCTCCCCGCCTCCACCAGCCGCTTGGCCCGTTCCAGCGCCATCTCGGCCACTCGCGTATGGTGCTGCACCGGATCGTCAAAGGTGGCCGCGACTACTTCCGCCTCCACCGAACGGTCCACATCCGTCACCTCTTCCGGTCGCTCGCCGATCAGCACAACCATCATGTGCACATCGTCGTGGTTTTGGCTGATGCCATTGGCGATGTACTTGAGCACCGTGGTCTTGCCCGCCATGGGAGGCGAGACGATGAGTCCACGCTGGCCGCGTCCGATGGGCGCCATCAAGTCCAGCATACGGGTGACCAGGATATCCGAACGCGTCTCCAGACGAAACTGTTCCAGGGGATAAACGGGGGTCAGATTGTCGAAATGGGGCCGTTCCTTGGCCTCTTCAGGATCCTGGCCGTTGACCGCCTCCACCTTCAACAGGCTGAAGTACTTCTCCGATTCCTTGGGCGGCCGTACCTGCCCGATGACGTAATCACCCGTGCGCAGCCCGAAGCGTCGGATCTGGGACTGGGAGACATAGACGTCCCGCGGCCCAGGCAACAGGTCTCCCGAACGCAGGAAGCCGATGCCCTCCTGCACAGTCTGCAGCACACCGCCGCCGAGCGAAAACCCCATCTCCTGGGCCTGCGCGGCGAGAATGCGCATGATCAGATCGCTCTTCTTCAGCCGCGTATAGCCAGTGACATTCATCTCGCGGGCGATGCTCCGCAGCTCGTCCACGGTGTGCTTTTCCAGTTCAACGATGTTCATGCTGCCTCTCTTTTTGCTCATGGGCTCGCTCATGGGCGTTGCACTCCCAACCAATCTGAGGCCTCATTTGTGGCCACCCCGCGCAGCCGCTCCGCAGATGAGCCGCAGACAGGATAGCAATGCCGATCCACCGGGTTCTGTCACCAGGCGCTGAAGAACAACGGCGAGTCAACTGCCACGCCGCCTTGCCTGGTTATCTGGCAAGTGAGACGCCTAGTGTAGACAAGGGTAATAGAATAGACAAGGGTAATAGACGTAATAGACAATGGGAACGGACACTTGTGAGGGATGTACCAGCACAGTCAGGTAACGGTCAGAAGATCGACTTGCTGGTCGGGTGGGGTAGGGTTCAGACTACCTCTTCTGCGACGCGATGGACAACCTCTGTCCCTGCAAATACACAGCTATTGTACCACAGTCTCTCCAGAAGGTCAAATGGACGCGCCTTCCTCGTGAGCCCCTCATCACCGGTCGAACTCAATGAGGCTGAAGCGCATCAGCTTCTCCCAGCGATGCGTGGCTTCGATGTAGCGGATGGTCCCCGTCTTGGAGCGCATGACGACGCTGCTCGTATGCGCGCCTCCGCCAAAGAACTTGACCCCGCTCAGAAACTCGCCATCGGTCACGCCCGTGGCCGAAAAGAAGATGTTGTCGCCCTGGACCAAGTCGTCAATGGTCAACACTCGCTCCAGATCCATCCCCTGTTCCAAAGCATACTGCCGTTCGCTCTCGTCCCGCGGCCACAGCTTGCATTGGATTTCGCCCCCCATGCACTTGAGCGCGCAAGCGCTGAGAACGGCTTCCGGGGAACCTCCAATACCCATGAGCATGTCGATGCCCGTATTGGGTCGAGCGGTGGCAATGGACGCCGCGACATCGCCATCGCGAATGAGACGAATGCGAGCACCTGCTGCGCGCACCTGACGGATCAGTTCCGCGTGGCGGGGACGATTGAGGATGACCACCGTGAGATCGTCCACGTCCTTGTCCATGGCCTTGGCCACTGCTGCCACGTTCTCCGCTACCGGCGCGTTGATGTCTATCACCCCGCGAGCTGTTGGCCCGACGGCGATCTTGTTCATGTAGACCATGCTACCTGGGGCATACATAGTGCCTCGTTCCGAGAACGCCACCACGCTGAGCGCTCCTGCCTCCCCCTCGGCCGTCAACCGAGTGCCATCAATGGGATCCACGGCGATATCCACCCGCGGTGGATGGCCACTGCCCAGACGTTCCCCGTTGTAGAGCATGGGGGCTTCGTCCTTCTCCCCTTCGCCGATGACGATGATGCCATCCATCTCCACGGTGTTCAGCACCAACCGCATGGCATCTACGGCCGCCTGGTCAACGGCGATCTTGTCGCCACGCCCCATCCAACGCGATGTAGCCAGGGCAGCAGCTTCCGTCGCTCGCACCAACTCCAAGGCCAGGTTGCGATCCGGTTTCTCAGGCATGGTCTCCTTTGACCTCCCATAGGATCAGATGCTGGATCAGATGCTGAAGAGGACTCTCTCGATCCTCTACAGCGCAGCAGCGTTCTCGGCCTGGGCGACGCGGATGCCCTCTTCTTCATCCACGAAGAGAAGCAAGGCACCGCCGATGATGAAGAAAACGATCAAGGCCAGGATGCTCAGGCGGCTCTGGCCGGCGATCTGGGCAACCACGCCGAAGAGCAAGGGGCCAGCGATGCCGGCGAACTTGGAACTGGTGCTGAAGAAGCCGAAGAACTCAGCAGACTTCGCCTTGGGCACCATAGCCCCGTAGAGGGAGCGGCTCAGCGCCTGACTGCCACCCTGCACCAGACCGACCATGAAAGCCAGAACGTAGAAGTGTAGGGCAGTGCTCATGAAAAAGCCGCCGGTGCAGATCCCCACGTACACGACGAGGCCCAGCATGATAGACCGCTTGGTGCCCACCCGCTTGGCCAGCGTGCCAAACAGAAACGAGAAGGGGATACCGACGAACTGGGTGATGATCAAGGCGATGATCATGTCGGTCATGCCGATGCCGATCTCGTCGCCGTAGGCTACGGCCATCTTCATGATCGTGCCGATGCCGTCGTTGTAGATCCAGAAGGCGACGAGGAACAGAACCAACTGCTTATAGTGCTTGATCTCACGAAAGGTAGTGACCAATCTCCCTAGCCCAGCCCGGACAGGACCAACGCCCGCAGCCACATCCCGCTCCCGCACCACTGGCGGTTCCGGAACGCGGCGGAAAAGCGGCAAGGAGAAGAGAGCCCACCACACGGCCACGCTGAAGAACGAGGCCCGCAAGGCGAACTCCTGGTTGGGCATGAAGAACCACTCTGGTTTCATGAACCACAGCACGTTGATGACCAGCAGGATGCCTCCGCCCAAATAGCCCAGCGCGTAGCCCCTGGTGGAAACCTGGTCAATGTCGTTCTTCTTGGCGATGTGAGGCAGGAGCGACTCGTAGAAGATGTTTGCGCCCGCGAATCCGATGTTGCCGAGGATGAAGAGGGCGCTCGCCAGCAGCCAGGTATCGGTGCCGATGAAGACGAAGGCCGCCGTCGCCAGAATCCCCAGGCCAGCGAAGAAAGCAACGTAGCGCTTCTTGCCTCCTGTGTGATCAGCGATAGCACCAAGCGCAGGCGCTATGATGGCGATGAGCAACAGCGCAATCGAGGTTGTGTAGGCCCATCGCGACGTGGCGATGTTCCCCGCTGCCCCCGCGGCGATGGCCACGGAGCGATAGAACGGCGGGAACATGGCCGCCATGATCGTCGTGGCAAAAGCGGAATTGGCCCAGTCGTACATGGACCAGGCGTTGATGATGCGACGATAGGACTTGTCGTTCATGATGACTCCTTTTGTGGCAATGCAGAGCGTGACGCGCCGGCCGCAACGTCTTGACGATACCCTATGCGACAAACAGGGCCCAGTAGTAAACCAGGGGAATGGCAAAGAGAAGGCTGTCAGTACGGTCCAGCATGCCACCGTGACCGGGGATCAAGTTGCCGGAATCCTTAGCCTGCGCCCGGCGCTTGAACATGGAGACCGCCAGGTCCCCTCCCAAAGCGAGGGGGCCGAGCAAGGCTCCCAGCAGCGCGGCCTGCGCCCAGTCCATCTGGGCAACAGCGCTGTGCGGAGCCCAGCGGCCACAAGCGGCAACGAAGCCAAGCACGCCCAGCACGGAAAACGCGAAACCGCCGATGGTGCCTTCCCACGTCTTCTTAGGGCTGAGGCGCGGCCACAACTTGCGGCGGCCCGTCGTCAAGCCAATTAGAAAGGCCCCGCCATCGCCCACCCAGACGGCAACCATCCCCAGGAGCAGCCACCAGAGACCATCAGGCAGCTCCCGCAGGGCAACGAAATGGGCCAACAGCCCTCCGAGGTAGGCCGCCCCGGACACTGTCAGCGCCCAATCAGTCACAGCCGTCTCTCGCGCCTGGAACATCGCCCAGACCAGAGTGAGAAGCAGACCTCCTGCCAGCAATGGACGTATAGTCTCGGCCGCGGGCCTGAATCCCTCCAGGACAAACAGCTCGATCCAGAGCATACCAATCAACAGGCTGGGCCGATAGCCAGCACGTTCCATCAGCAAGATGAACTCGCGCCCCGCCAAGACGCCTACGACAAGAACAGTGGCCAGCCAAGCGTAGCTGCCAATAATCACGAGACTAACGATGATGGGGGCCAGAATGATGATGCTGAGAATGCGAATTCGCAGCATCACGCGCCTTTCGAGGAGTGCCGACAGCGCGAGGGGGCGTTTGTCTATCATTGGGTGGTTTCTCCGAGTGCCGTGAGGTCGCCACAGCGGAGGTATATCAGTTCTTGAGGCGACCAAAGCGGCGCTCACGGGCCGCGTACGCTTCTAGTGCCTTGCGCAGCTCTTCCTGGTCGAAATCGGGCCAGTAGGTGGGAGTGGAGTAATACTCAGCGTACGCACCCTGCCAGATCAAGAAGTTGGACAACCGCATCTCGCCGGCGGTGCGGATGATCAGATCGGGGTCAGGCAGGCCGGCAGTATGCAGATAGCGAGTGAACAGATCCTCGTTTACTTCTTCAGCAGCGACACCATCGGCGATGATGCGGCGCACCGCGTTCATGATTTCAGCGCGCCCGCCGTAGTTGAAAGCCACGTTGAGAATGATGCGTTGGTTGTCCTTGGTGAGTTCCAACGCTTCTTGGATCGCCTTGCTCAGCGATTCCGATACGCGTTCCAGGCTGCCGCTGTGCCGAATCTGCACGCCTTCCGCATGAAGCTCTGCAAGCTGTTCAGTGAGGGCTTGTTCCAACAGGCGCATGAGGCCACGCACCTCGGCGCTGGGGCGCCCCCAGTTCTCGGTGGAGAAGGCGTAGATGGTTAGTACTTCAACGCCGCAGCTAGCGCAGGCCCTCAGCACACGCCGAATGTTTCGCGTGCCTGCCCTGTGGCCAGCCAGACGGGGTTGGCCGCGGGCCCTGGCCCATCGGCCGTTTCCATCCATGATGATGGCGATGTGACGGGGGATACGCGCCAATGCGGTCGCTTCTGTCATCTTGACAGCCCGATACTACCCACTCAGATCTCCATGACCTCTTCTTCTTTGCGCTGCCCCAGCCTGCCCATTTCCTTAACGAAGCGATCTGCCAGTTTCTGGATCTCGTCCTTGCCCCTGTAGAAATCATCCTCGGGGATCAGCTTCTCGTCTTCGAAGTCCCGCAGGTCCTCGATGGCACTGCGGCGCTGGTTACGCACGGCCACACGCCCTTCTTCCACTCGTCGCTTCACCACCTTGACCAAATCACGCCTGCGCTCCTCTGTTAGGCGCGGGATGTTGAGGCGGATCAGCTTGCCATCGTTGTTGGGCGTGAGGCCCAAGTCTGACGTGTGGATCGCGCGTTCGATGGACCCGATGTCGCCCTGATTGAAGGGACGGACGACAAGCAGGCGCGGTTCCGGAGCAGAGATGACCGCCAACTGAGTAAGAGGCACGTACATGCCATAGTACTCCACCGGCAGTCGTTCGACCAGCGCAGGTGAAGCACGGCCTGTGCGAATGGCCATCAGGTCCATACGCAGAACTTCGACGGCTTTCTGCATTGCCGTCTCCGTTTCTTTAAGCAATTCTTTGATCATTTAGGCTACCGATCAATGGTAAATGAGTGTTCCGATCTTCTCGCCCCGAATCACCTTGGCCAGTGAGTCGGGCGTCCACAAGTTCATCACGATGATGGGCAGATCATTCTCCATACAGAGGGTGATCGCCGTACTGTCCAGCACCCCCACCCGCATGCTCAGCGCCTGCAGGTAGGTGAGGCGGTCAAAGAACCTGGCCTCGGGATTCTGCAGAGGATCAGAGTCGTAGACCCCATCCACCTTCGTGGCCTTGATCAGCACCTCAGCGTCCACTTCCATAGCCCGCAGGGCGGCCGCAGTGTCAGTGGTGAAGAAAGGATTGCCCGTGCCTGCACCGATGATGACCACGCGTCCTTTTTCCAGGTGACGGATGGCCCGCCCGCGAATGTACGGTTCGGCCACAGATCGCATTTCGATGGCCGTCTGTACCCTGGTGGCCACTCCCTGTCGCTCCAGTGCATCCCGCAGGACCAGCGCGTTCATCACCGTGGCCAGCATGCCCATGTGGTCGGCGGTTGTCCGGTCCATGCCGTGGACCAAGCCATCTGCGCCTCGCCACAAGTTGCCAGCGCCCAGTACCAGAGCGATCTCAACTCCCTCTTCCTTGATTTCACGTATCTTGGTGGCTGCGGCCTCTGCCTGATGCGGGTCAATGCCGGACCCTTGAAGGCCAGCCAGCGCCTCGCCGCCCAGCTTGAGCAGCACCCGCTTGTAGCGAAGTTGGGGCATGATCTGCCTCGGTTGAAGGCTCCAGATGGGCTACTGTCCCAGTTCGTAGCGCGCGAAACGACGAACGACGATGTTCTCACCAAAAGTGGCGTTGTGACGGTCAATCAACTCCCCGACGGTGATGTCGGTGTCCCTGATGTAGGGTTGCTCCAGCAGGCAGGACACCTTGTAGAATTTCTCCATCTTGCCGGAGACTATGCGCTCCAGGATGTGGGGCGGTTTGTTCGCCGCCTCCATCTCGGCCAGGTAGGCCTCCTGCTGTTTGGCGATGACGTCCTCGGGGATCTCTTCCCGATTCACGTACAGGGGGCAACTGGCAGCAACCTGCATGGTCAATTCCTTGGCCAGATTCCTGAACTCATCTGTGAGGGCTACGAAGTCAGTCTCGCAATTGAGCTCCACCATGGCTCCGAGCCGGCTGCCAGCGTGGATATAGGCAGCGACGACGCCCTCCTTGGCCTCCCTTTCCTTCCTCTTCTCTGCCTGTGCTATTCCCTGCTTGCGCAGGTACTCAACGGCCTTGTCGAAATCCCCCTCCGCTTCAATTAGGGCATTGCGACAATCCAGCACACCAGCACCGGTGGCGCTGCGTAGTTCCTTCACCATGCTTGCCGTGATCTTCAACTCAGTAACTCCTCAACGTTGTTAGCGGTATGGTCTTCTTTCGTGGCTTCGGTGATTTCCTCTTACTCCACCACCGCCTCGACCTTGGGCAGCGCTTCCGATTCAGCGTCAGTCTCTGCGCCTGCTTCCAACACCTCTGCTGCTGCCTCCTTCGGCTCCTCCAGCGAAGCGCCCCCGCGCAGTTTCTCCAGCACAGAGGGGCCCAGCAGATCCTCGTCCGAAAGCTGTGCCCTCTCCGCTTCTTCCGCATCTACGATCTCTCGCACATGCAGGCCCTCGATCACCGCGTCTGCAATCTTGGTAGCCATCAGGCGGTTGGAACGGATGGCATCATCATTGCCGGGGATAACAAAGTCAATGGGATCCGGGTCACAATTCGTGTCCACCAGTCCGATGATCGGTATGCGCAGTTTGCTGGCCTCACTCACCGCCAGCGCTTCCCGCCGGACGTCGGCGATGAAGACCATGTCTGGAAGCCGAGACATGGTTCGTATGCCGCCCAGCCGCCGATTCAGCTTCTGGATCAGACGGCGCAGTTTGAGCGCTTCCTTCTTGGGAAGTTTCTCGAAATCGCCACGCTCTTCCTGTTGCTCAAGGTCGATCATGAAGTCAACCCTGTGGCGAATGGTGCGGAAATTGGTCAACGTTCCACCAAGCCATCGCTGGTTGACGTAAGGCATCCCACAGCGTTCAGCGTTCTCCTGGATGCTCGGTTGGGCCTGTCTCTTGGTTCCCACGAAAAGGACGGTGCCGCCCTGGCTGGCCTTCTCCCGCACCACTTCGTACGCCACCCCAAGGGCGCGCACTGTCTGCTGCAGGTCAATGATGTGAATGCCGTTTCGCTCCCGGAAGATGTAGCGCCTCATCTTCGGATTCCAGCGTCGCACTCGATGTCCAAAATGAGCGCCCGATTCCAGGAGTTCCCTCATGCTAACCACTGCCACGTTCTTCTTTCTCCTTTCAGATTGTTGTGCCCTCCACCGCTCGCACTCTGAGCGCAGGACCGCTTCTCGTCGGGGTAGCCCAAAGAGGCGGGCGGGCGCAACCTGCCTCCGTTCGGCCTTCTGTCCCCTCTGAAAAACGGCACACCTGCCACAGTTGAGCGGTGTGCGTGATGGGATCTCGCGCCCAAGGCCAAAGTATAGCACAGAGTCACTCATACGGCAAGTTGGCAATGGAACTTTCTTGTGCTATACTGTCACCCTGTGCAAGCCAACTTCGTTCCTTGCACTCACAACGCACCCCAATACGACACGAGGAGGTCGGTGATGATCAGTCAGGAACTGTTGGAGATACTGCGCTGTCCCGCCTGCGTCAGTGGCCCAGACCGCAAGTCTGGCGAAGACCCTGGCCGCCTGGAGTTGGTGAGCGACGGCACATGGCTCGTCTGTCAGGAATCCGACTGCAACCGCAAGTACCCGATCAAAGAAGACATCCCTGTTATGCTCATCGAAGAAGGAGACAAGTGGACGCAGGCAGCGGTCGAAGACCTGCCTGAGCCTGGCCCACTGGTCGGGTGACTCTACTGACATCCAGTGAGCAAGATCAGGCTAGAAGCGGAAATCGGCGAGCTTCTGGCCCGCCAGGGCTGGAGTCTAGCAGTGGCCGAATCGTGTACCGGCGGGCTGGTGAGCCATCGACTGACGAACGTGCCGGGCAGCTCACGCTATTTCCTCGGCGGCGTGGTCTCCTACGCCAATGATGCCAAAGTGAAGCTGCTGGGAGTGCGCCCCGAGACGATAGAGGTCCACGGAGCGGTCAGCCCGCAGACGGCACAGGAGATGGCGCAGGGCACGCGCCGCCTCTTCCAGGCTGACCTCGCCGTCGCCGTCACCGGCATCGCCGGCCCTGGCGGCGGAACGCCAGAGAAGCCGCTGGGCCTGGCCTTCGTGCACCTCTCTGCCCCCGAAACGGAGTGGAGCGAGCGACACCTGTGGGCGGGCGGGCGAGAGGAGAACAAGGCTCAGTCGGCAGAGGCTGTGCTGCTCCTGCTGCGGCGCTACCTGAACAGAAGAGCTCGGCGAAACGAGGAACACGAAGGCAATGTCGCAGTGGCAGTTCGTGGATGAACCGGTGATGGTGCAGGCTCGCTTCGATGCTCAAGGGCGGGCACAGCCGGTGGCCTTCGTCTGGCGCAACCGCACACGCTACATCACCGATCAGGGACGGGAGTGGGTGGAAGAAGCGGATTCTGACGCCCCCTGTCGCTGCTTCCTCGTGCAGGCCGCCAATGGCGACACCTTCGAGCTGAGGCTGGAGTTGGAGACACTGTGCTGGCGGTTGCACCGCGCCTGGCTTCAACCGCAGTCAGCATAGCCTCACCAGAACCCTTCTACATCTCCCCTTTCTCCGTTGTGTACCAGAGCATGGGCAAGTAGGCGCGCCAGCCAGGCAGCGGGGTGGCCGTGCTGGTAGGCGTCGCCATGGCGGTGGGCGTGGGCGTTGCCGTCGCTGTTGCTGTGAACGTTGGCTTGCTGCTTGGCGTCGGTGTCGCCGTGGCGGTGCGCGTAGGCGTGGAACTGGGCGTTGGCGTGCTTGTTGGCGTGCCGGGAGTCCAGGCCAGTGCGGCCCATACTGCATCGAAGGCATTGATAATGCCATATCCCCAGGTGTTGTTGGGCAGCGCATCGGGAGGTTCGCCGCCGCAGGGCGCGGTGGCGGTCTTGGGATCAGTGGTTTGCACGATGAGGTCCTCGATGGCATCCACCTGTCCCCTGAGCTGCGGATTGGCCGAGAGCATGAGGGCCACCTGTCCGGCTACGTGTGGGGCAGCCATGGAGGTTCCACTGCCAGACCCGTAACCACCATTGCTCTGGCACGAGCGTATGCTCACACCTGGCGCGGCCACGTCCGGCTTCAGGCGATTGCTGCCGTCCACAATGACCGGCCCACGGCTGGAGAAACCGGCGATGGTGTCCCCATCAGCAAAGGCTCCCACGCTGAAGGCAGCCTCGTAGGTTTCAGGCGGATCCGTCACAGTGCTGCAGGCAGGGCCGCTGTTGCCCACAGAGGTGACGATGACGATGCCCGCCGCCCGCAGTGCTTCCACCGCCTCCTGCAGCGTCTCTGGTCCGCATCCTTCCGCAGGAGGACAGTACCAGGAGTTGTTGATCACGTCGGGTGCCCGGGCTGGGTCGCCATCGGCCATCGGGTCGCCGCCGTGAGGGTAGGGAGCCAGGAAGAACTCGAAGCATTCTATGTAGCCGGTGGGCGTGCCGAACCCTGCTGAGTCCATGTTCTTGCAGCCGATCCAGCGTGCCTCCGGCGCCATGCCGATGCGCTCACTCTCCCCGCCTCTGCCCACAACGGTGCCCAGGGTGAGCGTGCCATGACCGTGGTCGTCGTAGGGCACGGCCTGATGGTTGACGGCATCGTGCCAGTGGCTATCGTGGTGCGCCTGCTCACCATCCCAGCCGCGGTACCGCTCCTTCAGCGCTTCGTGCCGCCAGAAAATACCTGTGTCGTTCCCGGCCACCACCACTCCCTTGCCGCGTATCCCCATGGCCCACACCTCGTCGGCGCGGACGCGCTCAATGCCCCAAGGAACGCCTTCCTCTGCCTGTACGCTCCCCCCTGAACCACTCGCTGACGGAAGCGGCAGATCCGCCCGCACGCGGGGGTTCGCCTCCAGACGGGCCACGTCGGAGCGTGCAGCCAGTTCCAGCAGTAGCTCCCTATCGCCGCGCACCCTCACCATGTTGACCAGATAGAAGGCCTGATAGGGGACGCCGCGAGCGCGCAGATAGGCGACAAGCGGGGCTTGGCTGCGGCGGGCAACCGACCGCAGCATCTCGAAGACGAAGTGGCCTTGAGCCCGCCTGGTGGGCAACTGCGCCGCGTCGCGCAGATCGGCTCGCTCCCGCAGCACGATCAGGACATCCGCCTCGCCCTGAGCCTGCATCTCCGCCCATAGGTGAGAGGAGATGTCGGCCATCGGCGAAGTCGCTTGGGCTTGTGGCTGGCTGCCGACCGGCACGACAAGAAACGCGACAGCCAGCAGCAG
>CBDURC010000027.1:0-17762 GCA_965369635.1 uncultured Anaerolineales bacterium
GCCTATCTGGAAGAGGAGCGGGATGAATGGAAAGCTTCCGAGAGCGACTAGACAGACACGCCATCCTTGGCCTGGACACAGCCATCTTCATCTACCACTTGGAAGCCCATCCACGGTATCAGGCATTGACTGAGGAAGTGCTGAATGGCGTCGAGGCTGGGCGACAGACAGCCATTACCTCGACGATCACGGTTATGGAATTGACCGTCCGACCCTGGCAGGTAGGGCGACCAGCCGTAGCGCGCGAGTATGAAGCGCGGCTGGTTCATTTCCCGAACCTGTTCTTGGCGGACGTGACCCGCGATGTGGCACGTCGGGCGGCACAGTTGCGCGCCCGATTCAATCTCCGCGCTGCGGATGCGCTCCAGGTAGCCACCACCCTGATCCACGGGGCAACGGCCTTTGTCACCAACGACCGGCGGCTGAGACGCCTGGAGTCGGTGCTGGACATGATCGTCTTGGACGACTTCGCACTGCCGTTGAACCGCTGAAGTGGTATGCTCCTCATCTACCTCACCGCCGCCTGGATACTGGGCATCTTCCTGGCCCGCTTGTTGTGGGCGCAGGGGCTGCTGGGCTGCGCTTCCCCTCCGGTCTGGGGCTGGGGTGCACTATCAGCACTCCTGATCGCAGTTGCCATCCTTTTGCGCCGTCGCAAGAACGTCCGTCTCTCTCTCGTCCTGACCCTCTTCGCCCTCCTCGGCGCCTGGCGCTACCAGTCTCACCCTATCCAGCCCTGCTTCACCGCCAATGATCTGACCCTTTACAACCCATGCTGTACCACTCTCGCGCCCCCCTCCTGGATGTGACCGCTCCAGATTTGGTGGGCGGTAGAGGAGAATTGGGGACACACGCCAAAAGGGAGCGTTTGTCCCAGGGAACAAACCTTCGTTTAGGCAGCGCACACTGCAGCCAGGTTGTAGCCAGTGAGCTCACCTTCCCACCCCTCAACCCGGTCACGTTGTTGACCGGCCTGCGCTGGCTGGAGCGGCCGGGTTGAGATAAAAGCGGATCGTGGTTCTTGACCGGGAGGGATTGGAAGCCGAGACACAGCGCTGTCGAAATGTGACTTTTGTCGTAGACGAGTGGCCGCTTTTCTGCTATGCTGGAGTAGAAAGGCGTCAGCGCGATCATCATCTCTCTGCGATAATACAGCCCGCACGCACACGGTTAGTCCACAGGAGCGTTCGCTTTCCCAGCCATAGTCGCCAGGGTGCACGAAGAGCCTGCCGGGGGAAGTGCTGCGTCTTTGCAAAGCGAGTGTGCCTCAAATGCTCACCAGTATCCGCGCCAAACTAGGAGCCGTCTTTATCGGCTTTCTGCTGCTGGGTGCCGGGTCGGTCACTGCCACCTTCGTGGCCGTCACGGACCATGCGGCCGACGCGCTGCTCATCAACCTGGCCGGGCGGCAGCGCATGCTGACCCAGGAGATGACCAAGGCCGTCCTGGGCATTGCCAGAGGCCCGGCGCCTGACTACCAGGCGGAACTGAGCGAGGCCGCCTATCTGTTCGACCACACCCTGACGGCCCTGCTGGACGGAGGATCAACCCCCTACGGCGACGAAACCGTCACGCTGCCAGCGGCCACGGATGCGGCGATCCGCGCCCAACTGGATGTGGTGGCCGGGCTGTGGGGCCGGTTCCGGCAGGCAGTGGAAACGGTGCAGACGTCCGAGCCGGAGACTGCCACCTTCGCCCAGGCTGTCCGCGAGATCGAATCCCTCTCCCTAATCATCCTGCAGGAGATGGATCAGGCGGTGCGGCTGTACGAGGCCACATCCGAACTGAAGCATTCCCGCCTGTACGCCATCCAGGCGCTCTTTTCCGTCGGCGCTATGGGTTTACTCGTCGCCGGGTATCTCCTGACCCAGCGCACGATCGTGAATCCCA
Organism: uncultured Anaerolineales bacterium; assembly: GCA_965369635.1. GTDB lineage: Bacteria > Chloroflexota > Anaerolineae > UBA3071 > UBA3071 > UBA3071. Next base: position 1,891 of record CBDURC010000027.1, read on the forward strand.
TCTCCGCTCTGGAGGGGGCAACGCGGCGCATGGCGGGCGGGGACCTGGAGAGCCCCATCGAGGTCGAGCCCACTGTCAGCAGCGAGGTCCGCGCCCTGGCCCGATCCTTCGAGAGCATGCGCTACGAACTAGCCACCTCCCAGTTGGAATTGGAGCGCTGGGCGGCTGAATTGGAGACGCGGGTGGAACGGCGCACTCAGCAATTGGCCGCCCTCTTCGAGGTGAGTGCCGAGATCTCCTCCCAGTTGGAGATTCAGCAAGTTCTGGAGTCGGTCGTGGACAAGGCCCGCCATCTGGCAGGGGGCGAGGTGGCCGTGCTGTGCTTGCTTGACCCTGCAGGCGAGACGTTGACGGTGGCGGCCACCAGCGGGCCAGCGGAAGCGTTCGTCGCTCGCCCGCAGGCGGTCATCAGGAGGTTCGTACTGGCGGAGGCCTGCATTGCAGAAGCGAGGATCCTGCATGAAGGTTGTGACTGTCCACTCCTGCAGCCTCGATTCCGGCGCGGCCACCTGGCGGTTTCTCTGTGCATTGGGGATAGGGTTCTCGGAATGCTGTGCGTGGGCCATGGGGATGTAACCCGGTTCGGCGAGGAGGAGGTTCGCCTGCTGGCCCTGCTGGCCAACGCCGGGGCCGTCGCCCTGGAGAACGCCCGCTTGTACGAGCAGATGGAACGGGCAGCCGCCCTGGCAGAGCGAGAGCGCATCGTGGCCGAGATACACGATGGTCTGGCCCAGACCCTCAGTTTTCTGGGCCTCCGATTGGAAGTGGTGGAGGGATTGATTGAGGACGAGGATCTTTCCGGAGTCCCGCGGCACCTGGCGCTGATGCAACGGACTGTCGAGCAAGCCAGTCAGGAGGCGCGGAGGCTGATGGCCGGTCTGTGGGCTCGCACACACGTCCGCCGCCCCTTTAAGGAGTTGCTGAGGCAAACTGTGGAGATCTTCGTCGAGGAACGGGGCATGGAGATCGAGTTGCGGGTGGAAACCGGCCAGCCGATTCGGGTGCCATCGAAAGTGCGCGAACAGGTGATGCGCGTCGTGCGGGAGGCGCTGAGCAACGTTCACAAACACGCGGCGTCCAGCCGGGTCACGGTCACACTGCGGCGACAGGGCAGGCAGGCAATCGTTCGTGTCCAAGACGATGGGGTGGGCTTCGACGTGAATTACCCAGCCAGCGGGCAGCGTCACTTCGGTTTGAAGGTGATGAAGACGCGGGCTGAGTGGATCGGTGGAGAGCTGAGCGTGGAGTCGGCGCCGGGGCAGGGGACGACGGTGACGCTGCGCTGGCCCACAGCAGAGGGATAGGGAGGAGACGACGATGGCGCTGCAAGTAAGGGTGCTTCTGGTAGACGACCACGCGCTGTTTCGCGAGGGCCTGGCCAGCATCCTCTCCTCCCATCCTGACATCGAAGTGGTGGGCGAGGCGGAGGACGGACTGGAGGCGCTGGTCAAGGCACAGGAACTGCGGCCGGACCTGATCCTGATGGACGTGACGATGCCCGGCTGTGATGGGCTGGAGGCGACGCAACTGATCAAGGAGGCCCTGCCGGACGTGAAGATTGTGATGCTCACCGTCCACGATGAGGACGATAAACTGTTCCAGGCCATCAGGAGCGGCGCAGCGGGGTACCTGCTGAAAAGCACGGCATCCAAGGTGCTGATGCCGATGTTGCAGGGAGTGATGCGCGGTGAAGCGGCCATCAGCGGGGCGATGGCTGCGCAGATCCTGGAGGAGTTTGGACGGCTGGCCAGGCGAAGGCCACCTCTCGCCCAAGAAGACACACCAGTGCTGACCCCCCGCGAGAAAGAGGTGCTCAGGCTGGTGGCGGCGGGGGCGATGGACAAAGAGATTGCCGCCGAGCTATCTATCAGCCTCAACACCGTCAAGACCCACATGCGCAACATCCTGGCCAAGCTGCAGGCCACGAGCCGCCACCAGGCAGCCGCCTACGCCGTGCAGGAGGGGCTGATCCACCCGCCAGGCCAGGGGAGTGTGCTACGGGAGAAGTAGCTCCGTGATGCCGAAGAACTAGTTCGTTTGATGAACAGAGCGGTCGCCAAGATCGCTCTTTTTTCATTCCTAAACTGCGTGAAGAACGATTTACACACGATGGCGCATCTGCTATACTATGCTCAGGAGTTCAAAAAGTCATCGGGCGATCTAAGGCAGAGGCTAGGCTCCGTTGATACGCTCAGGATCCTTCCCCCGCTTCGCTCGCCCCCCAATCTATCGGAAGAATGGAGGTAAATGACCATGTATGCACGCCTAGTCATGTTCACACTGGGGCCAGGAACGCGCTCGACAGCGGATAAACTGGTTGATCAGTTTGCTCCTGCCTTAAGGGCCCAGAAGGGGTTCAAGAGCGCAACATTCTTGGCAGATGACTCGGTCGGCGAGTATGGGGCCTTCGTTCTATGGGAATCGAAGGAGGACGCTGAGGCCGCCTTTGAAGCCCTAAATCCCCAGTTGGAGAAGGCCTTGACCGGCATCGTTCAGGGTCCGCCGACCACCCGGTTGTTTGAAGTGGTCAAACCGAAAGCTTAATTGGCGCTCGGCACTGAGGGTGCCTCGCTCCTCATCATGCAAGTGGAGTGAGCATCCCCAGTTGCGACCAGTACTTTCCGAGAGATCTACCAAATAGCGGGGGCCTTAACGCAAGTCAAGGAAGGAAGTCCCAAATGAACAGAGCAATTAGAACAGTTATGGGTATCGGACTACTTCTAGGAGGCAGGTGCGATGAATGATTACAGTCTCATATTTTCTGTGATCGGGCTACTGATTATTGCTGCTTTCTCCGTTTTGGCAGCACGTGCGGAGGAAGCGTTCTGGCGCAAATGCAGACGAAGAGAGTCTTGTCTTCAAATGCAGCAGCAAATAACCTTGGGAAAATCCCACAGTAGATGAGGGGCTCTCTTTGCGGATCTTCATCGATCCAGGAGCTCCTCAGTCTCAGGGGCACTGCCCCGAATCTATCAATTAAGAAGGTAGTCGGATTGATCCTGGGTATTTTTCTGATCAGCCTTCCGCCAGCAGAAACCCAGTCAGCCGCTGTTGTCACTGAAAATGAGGAAAGCGTGCAGCGTGGCATTGACGCCAGCGCCACCCGGTATAGTGCCATGGCCGAGTACTACGCCGCAAAAAAGGACAGCGTGCAACGTGGTATTGATGCCAGCGCCGCCCGGTATAGTGCTATGGCTGAATACTATGCCGCAAAAGCGGCCGGAAATGGGTGTGAGAAGTGCTAAGTGCGGATTTAGCGGCTTGACGAGGATGAAGACATGGTGCATCTGTTGAAGACCCTACGCCCCGACCGTTCTAACCAGGTAGAACCGCTGACGTTCTCTCAAACAGACCTGGTCGAGGACCTGACCACGCTCAACCATATAGCTGAAACGCTAAATGGGGCTGTGGACGTGAGCGGCGCGCTCAACTCTGCCCTGACACGGCTGGTTGAACTGATGGGGCTGGAAGCTGGCTGGATCTTCGTAAGAGACCCGGCAGCCCAGGATCACGGGGAGGATGCAGGCTATGTGCTGGCAGCCCACTATAACCTGCCACCCGCGCTGGCTGACGCTGGCCTATGGGCGGGTGGCTGCCAGTGCCAGAGTCTTTGTGACCAGGGGCGCCTGACTGAAGCGTATAACGAGGTGCGTTGTAGCCGCCTGGGCGGCGCGAGCGGTGACCGGCGCGGGCTGGCGGTGCACGCTTCGGTGCCTTTGCGCTCTGGCGACCGTATCCTGGGTATACTCAACCTGTTCGGGCCGGACTGGGCGTCTTTCAGCCCACGGGCCCTGGCATTGCTGACCAACGCCGGCAACCAGATGGGCATCGCTCTGGAGCGGGCGCGACTCTTCGACCTGCTGAAGGAGCAGCGTATTCACGAGCAGGCAGCACTGCTCGACTTGTCCAACCAGTTGTTGAGCCGTCTGGACCTGGACGACGTGATGGGCTACCTGGTCGAGGAGGCGCGCCGTTTGCTACAGGCCGACGCTTGCGCTCTGTTGCTGCCTGGCGAGGAGCCTGGCCACCTGGCCTTTCGCGCTGCCAGCGGTTGGTGCTTTGATCCCGTGGCCAGCCAGCGCCAGATGTCTATTGACGAGAACGACGGGCCCGGGTTGGTGATGCGCACGCAGCAACCCCTGCTGGCTGAGGACATTGAGGCCAGCGATCCGGCCGTCTGGTGCACGGATTGGCTGCGGTCGGAGGGCTTTCGGGGGCACGCGGTGGTCCCTCTGGTCGTTGGTGACCGCTCCATCGGCGTGCTGATGATAAATACACGGCAGCCACGGCTGCTGAATGAGGACGAGGTGCGCTTCCTGCGCCTGATGGCCAACCAGGCCGCTATCGCCATCGAGAACGCACGGCTGCATCGAGAGGAGATCGAGCGCCATCGGCTGGAGCAGGAACTGGCCGTCGGTCAGCAGATTCAGCTTGGCATGTTACCAAAGGACTGCCCCGTCGTGCCAGGCTGGGAGTTTGCCGCGGTCTACCAGGCCGCCGGGCAGGTGGGCGGCGACTTCTATGACTTCTTCGAGTTGCCCGGCGAGCCTGGGCGGCTGGGCATAGTCATCGCCGATGTGGCGGACAAGGGAGTGCCTGCGGCCCTGATGATGGCCCTCAGCCGCACGATAATTCGCACTAAGGCCCTCGGCGGCCGCAGCCCGTCGTCCGCGCTGATGCGGGCCAACGAGTCAATCCTGAATGACTCCCGGAGCGACCTTTTCGTAACTGCCTTTTATGCTACGCTGGACACTCATAGTGGCCGATTGACCTATGCCAATGCTGGCCACAATCGGCCACTGTGGCTGCAGATCCGCTCAGGTGAGATTCAGGAAGTGACCGCGCCGGGCATCGCCTTGGGCGTTCTCGAGGACATCGAGCTGGAGGAGCGTGAGATTGACGTGGCCCCCGGCGACCTCCTGGTCTTCTATACCGACGGTGTGACCGAGGCGATGAACACCGGCGGTCAGCAGTTCGACGGGGAACGGCTGCGGGCGGCTGTGGCGGCCAACCCAGACGCCAGCGCGCAGCAGATCCTTTCGGCAGTGGTGGACGCCGTCAGGGCTTTCACCGGCGATGCCCCGCAGTCAGACGACCTCACCCTCTTCGTGGCCAAACGGTGCCCACTGACTACCTAGGGCCGTGCAGGGCCGCTAGCTACGGGGGCGTCGGGCCTTTGGGCCAGGCGGTGGTGAGCACAGACGGTCGTGGCGGGCAAGAGCCAAAGTTCTCTGCACTCCCGTTCAGACGAACAACATGATCTGCCGACGAGGTTCACTTTGAATAAATAAGCGAATGGAGGAAAATCATGATGAAAGATCTGACCGTCATTTTGAAAGACCGCCCGGGTACGCTAGCCGATATGGGCGAGGCCCTGGGCAAGGCCGGTATCAATATCGAGGGGCTGTGTGGATTTCCCTGCGAGGGCAAGGGGGTCATCCACATCTTGGTGGAGGACGCAGCCGCTGCCCGCCACGCCCTAGAAGAGATCGACCTTGAGGTGCGTGACGAGCGCCAAGTCTTGGTCCTGGAAATCGAGGACCGACCGGGCGCATTCGGGGAGGTCAGTCGCCGCATAGCCAACGCTGGGGTAAACGTTGACCTGGCCTACCTGGCCACGAACACCCGGTTGGTCCTCGGTGCCGATGACCTAGACAAGGGTCGCGCCGCTGTGTAGCGCCGCGAGCGTATGGAGCAAATTCAGACCAAGTAGTCACACCCAAGGAAAGGAGCATTTCCAATGTCAGTAGAAGAAAACAAGGCCATCGTGCGCCGGTATTACGAGGAGGCGTTGAACGAAAGAAACCTCTCCACACTGGATGAGACACTCGCGGTCAACTTTGTCCATCACGACCCCTCCAATCCCGCGGATATCGAGGGCCTCGAGGGAATCAAGCAAAGGCTTGCCGAGATCATGAACGCCTTCCCGGACTTCCATTACACCATTGAAGACATGATTGCTGAAGGGGATAAGGTCGTGGTTCGCTGGACGGCTAGCCTCACCCACAAAGGCGTGTTTGAGGGCCTTCCTCCCACAGGCAAGCGAGCAGTGGTGCAGGGCATCTACATTCACCGTCTGGCTGGTGGAAAGATGGTAGAAGATTGGGCGATAAGGGACACCCTGGGCCTGCTGCAACAACTCGGAGTCGTCCCCTCGCCGGGAGAGGCTGATGGGTAACCGCTCTATGAAACGCACTCACTTTGCCGCTATCTTTGCATTGGCATTCTGCATCCTGGCAGGTGGGACGGCAGGCCGTGGCCCGTGAATACGAAGCTCGCATGGTACACTTCCCAAACTTGATCCTGGCCGACGTGACGCGTGATGTTGCACGCCGTGCGGCTCAAGTACGAGCTCGATTCAACGTCCACGCCGCCGATGCGCTCCTCGTCGCGACTGCCCTAGTCCATGGGACGTCGGCCTTTGTGACACATGACCAGAAGCTCAGGCGTCTGGAGGCTTTCCTCAGTATCGTCATCTTGGACGATTTCGCCCCTCTGTAGAACGGTTGAAGCGGCATGCTCCTCGTCTACCTCACCTCTCACCCTATCCAGCCCTGCTTCACCCCCAATGATCTGACCCTTTACAACCCATTCTGTACCACTCTCGCCCCCCCTCCTGGATCAACAACTTGACAACTACCAGAGAAGTATGTATAATCTGATTATCACATTTTGCAGGAGCAGATCATGCGTACGACATCACTCAGTGTCACAGAGTTGGTCAGGAACTTCTCTGACTACGTGAACAGGGCCGCGTACCGAGAGGAGCGCTTCATTCTCACGAGAGGCCGCAAGCCGGTGGCGGAACTGCGCCCAATCCCCGCCGGCAGAACCCTGGGTGAACTGGACTCCCTACTGAGATCACTTCCCGCCCTCAGCGCAGAGGAGGCACATGACTTCGCTCTGGACATCAAGGAGGCACGCAAGCAGCTTCTGCAAGAAGGGCCTACAGATCCATGGCAGTCCTGATAGACACGAGCATTCTGATCGCCTACGAGCGAGGCACGCTCGACGTGACCTCGCACGTAGGAGGGAAAGAGGATGAAACGTTCTTCCTCTCCGTCATCTCGGCCAGCGAGCTGCTTCACGGAGTTCATCGAGCGCAGCAGCCCGGCGTGCGGGCCAGACGCCTGGCCTTCGTCGAATCCATCTTGGCCCGTTTTCCCTTGCTCGAGATAGACTTGAGCGTAGCTCGGGCTCATGCGGAGCTATGGAGCAACCTGTCGAGAGAAGGGAAGATGATCGGAGTTCACGACTCCTGGATGGCGGCAACGTGCATCGCATACAGTCTCACCCTGATCACTGCCAATACCCGTGAGTTTGAGAGGGTTCCTGGTTTACAATTCGACAACTGGATGGCCGGGTAGATTCCAGGCGGGAAGGCGGGGACGAGGAGTGTTGCCGGTGATATGAGGCTAACATAAACGCATCCGACAGATGGAGAGTACCGTGCCACCAACCGCTGAAGTGCTCTGGGCAGGCAAGTACCGCGTTTGCCGCTTGTGTCCTGGAATGATATAATGGCTGACATGGCGGCAATGCTCGGATCAGCCGTGTCCAGGAACGGTTTTCGGATCCGACTAACACACGAGCGCTGGTCGCACGTCGTAGAGTCCCATGACTACCTGGCGGGGCTTCACGAGTGGGTACTCGAGACGATCGCCGACCCAGACACCATGCTTTGGGTTGGGAAGGAAGCCTCATGGCGACGAGGCACTATCCCAGCACGCCCATCACGGAGAAGCACATGATCGTAGTCTATCGAGAGCTACATGACGCCGACGGTTTTGTCATAACGGCCTTCATGACCTCCAGAGTGGACAAGGTCTGGCAACGAGGTTTGCTGTGGCAACGCTAGAACTAGACCGCCTTGTCGAGGCTCTCCCGCCGCTGCTGGTGGTATCTCCACACGTGTGGATTGACTACGACGCGGAAGCAGACATGCTCTACGTGAGTTTCCGCAAGCCGCAACAGGCAGACGATAGCGTGCTCGTAGACGATGCGATCTACCACTACCGGGACGAGGACTTGGTTGGCATCACCCTGATCGGAGCCAAGCAGCACCTAGCAGCCCTATCATGAGTCCCGCGTCTCCGGTACTGCTCGGATCACTTCGTCCGCCACAGCCACCACAGCCTCAGTGCCGGCCTCTCTCACAGGGCCCCCTGTAGCACACCGTTCGGGGTCTCTCGATCGCGGCGCTGATCCACGGGGGACCTCGAGCACCTCGCCCTGCTTAACCTCCTGACATGGTCGTGGCTGGGACCTTCCCAACGGACTAACCGATTCACCGAAACCGCTCTACTCCCATGCTCCTCGTCTATCTCACCGCTTCCTGGGTACTAGGCATCATCCTGGCTCGCTTCCTCTGGGCTCAGGGGGTGATCGGCTGCGGATCGCCCCCGACCTGGGCCTGGGCCGTGCTATCGGCACTCTTCATTGGCGCGGCAGTCCTCCTTCGTCGTCGCAAACGTGTCCGACTCGCCCTCGTTCTGCTCCTCTTCGCCCTGCTCGGCGGTTGGCGCTACCAGAGCCACCCCATCGAGCCCTGCTTCACCCCCGACGACCTGGCCTTCCACAATGGCACCGACGACGAGCCGGCCTGGGTCACCGTCGAAGGGGTCGTCCTCGGTTACCCCGACGTGCGCGACCGATACACCAACTACCGACTGCGGGTGCACGCGCTGGAAGGCAACGGTGAGAAGTACCATGTCCGGGGCACAGCGCTCGTGCAGGCGCCCCGCTACCCCGAGTTTCACTATGGTGACGAACTGCGGGTGAGCGGCGGGCTGCAGACGCCGCCTGTCGGCGGGGACTTCTCTTACAAGGACTATCTCGCTCGGCAAGGCATCCACTCGCTGCTGAAGTATCCGAAGATTGAGCTCGTGGGCGAAGGGAAGGGCGACCCCTTCTGGGCCACTCTGTACGGGTTCCGCGACCGCGCCGCGGAGGTCATCAACCATTTGCTGCCCGAACCGCAGGCCGCGCTGGCCAACGGCATCCTGCTGGGCATCGAATCGGGCATCCCCAAGCCACTCTACGATGACTTCAACCGAACGGGTACCTCTCACATCATCGTCATTAGCGGGTTCAATATCACGATCGTTGCTGGTCTGCTGGCGCAGACGCTGGGGCGGCTGGTGGGAAAGCGGTGGGCAATCTACCCCGTGGTGGGCGGCATCGTGATCTACACGCTGCTCGTCGGCGCCGACGCGGCAGTTGTACGGGCAGCAGTCATGGGCATCCTCTACGTCGTCGCCATCCACCTGGGCCGGCAGAACACAGCCGTTGTCTCCCTGTCTGCGTCCGCTCTGCTGATGACAGCCATCAATCCGCTCATGCTTTGGGACGCGGGCTTTCTGCTGTCGTTCATGTCTATGTTGGGGCTGATCCTGTTCACTCCGGCGATCCAGGGCTGGTTCGAGCGACTTCTGAGCCGCTTCCTTCCACCGGAGCAGCTTCGGGCAGTGGTCCGTCTGCTCAATGATGCTTTGATCGTCACCCTCGCCGCGCAGATCACCACCACCCCGCTCGTCGGCGCCTACTTCGCCCGGCTGTCGCTCGTCTCCTTGCTCAGCAACGGTTTGATCTTGCCCGTTCAACCGCCGATCATGATCTGGGGCGGCATTGCCACGCTGGCAGGGCTGGTCTGGGAGCCCCTGGGACGGGTCATCGCCGCCGTGCCCTGGCTCTTCTTGACCTACACCGTTGCCATCGTGGAGTGGACAGCGCGCTTGCCCTTCGCCTCGCTGGATGTGGGCGCGCTGGGCCGCCCACTGGCGCTGATCTACTACGCGCTGCTCTTTGGTGGACTCGGCCTGCGTCAGCTCTGGCAGAAGCTGGAGAAGGGAGCACGGCTGCGCCCACACCGGGCGGTGGCGCTGGCCGCGGCCGTTGCGATTCCCCTCTGGCTAGGAGCGGCGGCGCTCAATGGTCTGCCCGATGGCCGCCTACACGTCTGGTACATCGGCCTGGGCGATGGCGACGCGACGCTGGTGCAAACGCCATCTGGCCGACGCCTGCTCATAGACGCCGGGAGAGGTGAGGCAGACGTGGCCAGAGCGTTAGAAGCAGCGCTACCTGGCTGGGGACGCGACCTTGACTTGGTGGTGCTGACTCAAGCCGACGAAGCACACATAGCTTCGCTGTCGATGCTGCTGGAGCGCTTCCACGTGGCCCAGGCGCTGGTGCCTGAGGGGCTCTCCGTGTCAGCGGAAGAGCGCAAAGGATCGGCCGATGCAGCCGAAAGGGATTGGAGGTCCGCTCCATCGGCTCAATCGGCTGACTCGCTTCCTCCGCTGACCCTTGAGTTGGCAACAGGGATGAGCGTGCAGCTCGACGAAGGGGTGCTGCTGGAAGTGCTGCATGCGCCGGAGAGGGGCAAAGAACGGGATGGCGCCGTGCTGCGCCTTAGCATGGGCAACCTGCGGTTGCTGCTGCCTTCAGAGATCGAGCAGGAGACACAAGCCGATCTATTGGCCAGCGGCGCCGACCTTGTCTCTACGGTGCTCAAGACGCCGCATGCGGGCACGGGCAATTGGCCTACTGTCGAGTTCCTGGCCGCCGTGCGGTCGCAGTTGGTCATCGTTCCGGATGACACGACATATCCGCCAGAGGTACAGGCGCGACTGGAGACGCTGTCGAGGCAGGAGGTGGATCCCTTTGAGACACTGGAAGTGGTCTCCGACGGTTACCAACTCAGGGTGAATCAGCGTGGCCCCGCGGGCCTGAGGTGGCCCTGAGCGGGCTGAGGAGTGTGCCCAAGCTGAGTCTCCAGCTTGGCAAGTCTCGACTCAGGGCAGGTGACTTCGCCAGGCGAAGGCCACTTTGACACATTGCTTCACCTGTCGTACAATGGTCATGCTGTGCTGCGCTCCCCACCCTGGGGTCTCAGCCATCGCTTGGATTGACGAGGGACCAACCGTGGCAAGACAAGAGGAACTGGAGTCCTTATCTCGTGCTGCCGAACCGCTGATTGAACTGGCCATCGCTGAGGACATCGGCCCTGGCGACGCTACCAGTGAGGCTACGCTGGCCGCTGACGCCATCCTTCACGGCTGCATCATCGCCAAGGCCAGCGGGGTCATCGCCGGACTGCCGGTGGCGGCGGCCGTGTTTCGCCGCGTGGACCCCACCATTGACGTGGTCGCCCAGGTTGACGACGGCCAGGAAGTGGTGGCCGGCGAGCTGGTGGCCGAGGTTACGGGCCCTGCAAGGAGCGTACTGGCGGCAGAGCGCACTGCCCTCAACTTCCTGCAGCGGATGTCGGGCATCGCCACCCTTACTTCCCGCTTTGTCGATGCTGTTGCCTGCACGCCGGCTGCCATCCTCGACACGCGCAAGACGCTGCCGGGCTTCCGCCTGCTGGACAAGTACGCCGTGCGCATGGGGGGTGGTCAGAACCACCGCATGTCGCTCTACGACATGGTCCTGATCAAGGACAACCACATTGATGCTGCCGGTGGCATCATCCCCGCGGTTGCTGCTGCCCGCGCAGCCCATCCCTCTCTGCCCATTGAGGTTGAAGTGCGTGATCTGGACGAGTTGCAGCAGGCGCTGAGCATCAGCCCACCTGTGGACCGCATCATGCTCGACAACATGAGCCTGCAGGAGATGCGCCAGGCCGTCGCCATGGCTGCCGGCCGGGTGCCTCTGGAAGCCTCCGGCAACGTCACCCTGGGGCGAGTCGCCGAGATCGCCACCACGGGGGTGGACTACATTTCCGTGGGTGCACTGACCCACTCGGTGGGAGCGCTTGACCTGAGCATGGAGGTGACTAAGCCACAAGAGGCAGCTATGGCCGTCAACCTCGCCACCCATGTCGCCCGGCTGAAGTCTGTCCTCTCTGACCGGATCGTTATCCTGGGACACCATTATCAGCGGGACGATGTGATTGCCTTCGCTGATCTCCGGGGGGACTCCCTGGCGCTGGCGCGTGAAGCGACGCGTACCGACGCGCGGTTCATCGTCTTCTGTGGCGTCCATTTCATGGCCGAGACCGCCGCCATCCTGGCCAAGCCCGGTCAGCATGTGCTCATCCCTGATCCCACCGCCGGCTGCTACCTGGCCGACACCGCTACCCTTGAGCCCGTGCAGGCCGCCTGGAATCATCTGGAGGCTGCATCCGGTAACGCCGAGGCTGAGTTCACGCCCGTCACTTACGTCAACTCCTCAGTGGAACTGAAGGGTTTCTGCGGCCAGCATGGCGGCATCGTCTGTACCTCCGGGAATGCAGAGAGGGTAGTGCGTTGGGCCTTGCAGCGAAGACCCCGTGTGTTTTTCTTCCCCGACCAGCACCTGGGACGCAACGTCTGCAAAGGGATGGGAATTCCCTTGGGCGATATGCTCCTGTGGGACGAGCGTGAGCCACCGAGCGCTGAAGCCATCCGCAAGGCGACAGTGATCCTCTGGCCCGGTGCCTGCAACGTGCACCAGCGCTTCCGACCACAGCATGTGAGCGATAAACGTGAGCGATTCCCAACCATTCGCGTGATCGTACATCCCGAATGCAGGATGGAGATTGTGGACCTTGCGGATGATACCGGTTCGACAGCACTTTTAATTCGGCTGGTGGCAGCCGCTCCAGCGGGGACACAGTGGGCCATCGGCACGGAGACCCGCCTGGTCCATCGCCTGCAACAACAGCATCCCGACCAACTCATCATGCCTCTGGCCGATGTGCCGCCTTTCTGTCGAACCATGGGTCAGATCACTCTCCAGAACCTGGCACAACTGCTGGAGGGGTTAGAGCGGGGCGAGATCATCAACGAAGTAGCCGTTGACGTAGAAACAGCCCGCCGGGCGCGGATGGCGCTCGATCGGATGCTAGAGTTGGCTTGAGGAACAGCAGAGCGGAAGCTTCCATGCCAGTTGAAACGGACGTGTTAGTTATTGGTTGCGGAATTGCCGGAGCGATGACGGCCCTGCGGTTGGCCCAGGATCGCCAACGTGAGGTTCTGGTGATCACGCGCACTGCCACCCCCAAGGAGTCCAACACCTACTATGCCCAGGGGGGCATTGTCGGGCGAGGAGGCGAGGATTCCGCTGACCTCTTGGCTGGGGATATCCTGGCCGCTGGGGCCGGGCTCAGCCTGCCCTCCGCCGTACGTATCCTCGCCGAGGAGGGGCCAAGGCTGGTGCAGCGGTTGCTGGTTGACAAAGGCGATGTTCCTTTCGACCGCGATGCCAGCGGCGAGCTCTCGTGTACCCGCGAGGGGGGACACTCGGTGCCCCGCGTCTTGCACGTCGGTGACGCCACGGGACTCGCCATTCAACGTGCCCTGATTGCTCGGCTACGGGAGCGGCCAAACGTAATCCTTCGCACCAACTCCACGGCTGTGGACCTGATCACCTCCTCGCACCATGCTCGCAATCCCCTGTCGATCTACCAGCCCATTACCTGCCACGGGGCCTACATCCTGGACCGGGAGGAGGGAGTGGTTCTTCCCTTCGTCGCCAGGGCCACAGTACTGGCCACCGGTGGGTTGGGGCGCATCTACCGCCACACCACCAACCCCGAAGGCTCTCGAGGCGATGGATTGGCCATGGCCTCTCGCGCCGGCGCCCGTGTGGTCAACGCTGAGTACATCCAGTTCCACCCCACCACCCTGGCTGTTTCTGGGGCTGACAACTTCCTGATTTCCGAAGCCGTGCGCGGTGAAGGTGGACGGCTCTTCACCCCCGATGGACGCCACTTCATGGATCAGTACGCCCCCCACTGGGGTGATCTGGCGCCGCGTGACGTGGTGGCCCGAGCAATCCACCACGAGATGATCTCCCGCGGCTTCCTGCGCGTGTTCCTCGATCTGGCCAGCTACATGGATGCCGACCACATACGCAAGCGCTTCCCCACCATCTACGCCACCTGTCTGAAAGCCGGGATAGACATCACTGCAGAGCCAATCCCCGTCGTTCCGGCGGCGCACTACTTTTGCGGGGGTGTGTTGGTGAACGAGTGGGGGCGCAGCACGATCAAGGGGCTCTATGCTGTCGGAGAGGTCAGTTGCACGGGAGTGCATGGCGCTAATCGGTTGGCCAGCACGTCGCTGCTGGAGGGGATGGTGTGGGGTGATCGCGCCGGGCGAGATGTTGCTGCCCGGGATGACCTCCAACAGGTGGCCGAAGAGGAGGTGCCCCCTTGGGAGGAAGTGGGCGACAGTGGCCTGGCCGACCCAGTGCTGGTGTACCGCGACCGTCGTACCATCCAGGACATCATGTGGTACTACGTGGGCCTGGCGCGCAGCACGCGCCGGTTGGCCCGTGCCCTGCGGGACCTCAACCACCTCTGGGAGACCATCGACAGCTTCTACCGCGCCACGCGGCTCAGTGACGACATGATTGGGCTGCGCAACATGGCCCATGCAGCCTGGGTCGTCACCCGTTCCGCCTGGCACAACCGTCAGTCCCGCGGCGCGCACTACCGCGAAGATGCTCAGGAGGCCGACTTCGCCAGCCTGTATGATTCAGACCCCCAGGGCGCATCACCATTGGACGAGCCCTGGGTATAGACGCGAGCCCCGCTTGGGGCGGGGCGAGTTGGCATAACAGGGCAGGGGCGCCGGCGCACTTCGTTAGAATGGCAGGAGAATGGCGGGAGAATGGCGGGAGAATGGCGGGTATGAAACTTGCCCTCCACGGTTAGGCGTGGTGCTACCAGCGATGATTCAGTGAGTCCCTTTTTGCCTAAACGCCACGATGGCTGTAGAATGGGTTCGAGGTAATGGCTCTTGGCCTTGAGCTAACCATAGCCTGGCAAGCCACGATTTGCCATGCTCAGCTCAATGTCCAGGGGACGCTGCCCTTTTTTTGTGCACATCAGCTTTCGGGTGGTCTCCCTGCAACGTGTTGATGGCTTGTAGTCAGGCACGAAACGGAGTGGGGTGCCGTCAAGACGCCACTCCGCTACGCTCCGTGGCTTACTACGAACATCGTCAACGCAGTGGCGGGAGACTATGAGCTTTCGGGAGAAAGAGTCTATGATTGACGTTACCGATGTCACCAGGTCCTACGGTCCCGTACAAGCGCTGCGCGGGATCAGCTTTCACATCGCTCAGGGCGAAATCGTCGGACTGCTCGGACCTAACGGTGCCGGGAAAACCACCGCCTTGAAGATCCTGACCGGCTACCTGCAGCCCGATGACGGCACCGTTACCGTGAACGGCCTGGATGTACTGACGCACACCCGCGAGGTGCAGGCGCAGATCGGCTACCTGCCGGAGACCGCCCCTCTCTACCCCGAACTGTCGGTCCAATCCTACCTCAGGATGATCGCCGAGTTGCGCCAGATTCCCGAGGACGACCAACAGGCCTATCTGTCGGAGGCGATCTACGCCACCGGCCTGGAGGATCACCTGGTCCGTCCCATTGGCCAACTGAGCAAGGGCTTCCGCCAGCGCGTGGGGTTGGCGCAGGCGATTCTTCACCAGCCACGGCTTCTGATTCTGGATGAGCCGACCATTGGATTGGATCCCACGCAGGTCGTGGAGACCCGCCGCCTGATCCGCCGCCTGGCCAAGGAGAGCACCGTCCTCTTCTCCACGCACATCCTCTCCGAGGTCGAGGCGCTCTGCGACCGGGTCATCATCCTGATGAACGGCGAGATCAAAGCCGATGCACGGCTGTCGGAGCTGGCGGCCACCCCCGACGCGGTAGTGGTGCTGGAGAAGGCGCCGAAAGGGGTGTTCAAAGCGCTGCGAAAGCTAGATGGCGTCAGGGGCGTTGAACAGATCCAGACGCCCAACGGCTACCCAACCTACCACGTTCTGGGTGAAGACAGCGATGGCACCGACCTCTGCCCTGTCATCTACAACCTGGTGAAGGAAAAGAACTGGCCGCTGCGGGAGCTGCGGCGGGAAGTGCGCACGCTGGAAACC
>CBDURC010000028.1:0-17470 GCA_965369635.1 uncultured Anaerolineales bacterium
CCTGGTAGATTGGTAAGTTGGTAGATTGGTCAGCAAAACGGCACCAATGTCCCAGCTTCCCAATCTACCGATGTACCCGTCAAGGAGAATCGGACAGAACACATGAACTCTCGGCTGACCGTGTCGCTGGCGCAGATGGACTGCCGCCTCGGCGAGCCGGAACCGAACGAAGCGCAGGCGGAAGCGTTCATCGCCGAGGCGGCGCGGCGAGGCTCGGACCTGGTGCTGCTGCCGGAGCTTTGGCGCAGCGGCTTCGATCTGGTCAATGGTGCGCGGTACGCCGCCACGCTGGGCACGGGGCCGTTCGCCTGGCTGGCAGAACTAGCACGAACACACGGCCTGTGGATCGGTAGTTCGCTGCTGGAGGCGAGAGAGGGAGTGATCTTCAACACAGCCACCCTCTTTTCGCCCGCCGGGGAGCTGGCCGGCGTGTACCGCAAGGTTCACCTCTTCGGCCTGATGCGGGAGGACCGCTACCTGACCGCGGGGGATACCGCGCCGGTATTCAACCTGCCCTGGGGCCGCAGCGCGCTGGCCGTCTGCTACGACCTTCGGTTTCCGGAACTGTTCCGCCACTACGCCCTGGAAGGAACCGTGCTGGTCATGCTCCCCGCGCAGTGGCCCCGCCGCCGCGTGGATGTCTGGCGGACGCTGATACGGGCGCGGGCGGCAGAGAACCAACTCTTTTTTCTGGCCTGCAACCGCGTGGGCAAGAATAATGAGGAGACCCCCTTCGGCGGCCACTCGGCAGTCGTAGACCCCTGGGGCAATGCCATCATCGAAGGAGGCGAGACAGAGATACTGCTGACGGCGGTGGTGGAGATAGAACGAGTGGCCGAAGCGCGGGAGCACATCCCGGTGTTCCACGATCGGCGACCGGATGTCTACGGGACTGGTCGCCAGTAGACTGGTAAATTGGTAGATTGGGAGGTTGGTCAACAGACCCAATATACCAGTTTCCCAGTCTACTAGTGTACCGACCAAGGAGAGGAGACGAGCGACTTGAAACGGGAATGCTTTGACGACGAAGGGGCGACGATTGTCGTCGAAGTCATCCAACAGGAGGGGACGTGCACCGCCGGCCACCGGGTGGGCGATCAGGTGACCTTCGACGGGCTGCACGTGCGGGGCAGGCTGTGCATTCACGCCCTGTACTCGATGCTGCCCAAGGTGTTCGCCATGCGCTACGGAGCGGAATTCCCTTGGCTTCAGGACAAGAACGTGTCCACGCACGCCTGCCCCGACGCTTTCAACCCTGTCGTCTTCGAGATACGGCGGTTGCGAGATGAACCCTGAAAGGAATAAGCGCAGCGCTGCCTTGGCCTGGGCACAGTTCCGGCTGATCCTGGCGCTCCTCGTTGGCGCGGTGGTGGCAGGCTGCCAGCCGCAGCCGACGGTCACACCCACGCCGCTGCCCAGTCCCACACCCACGCCCGCTCCTGCAGAGCCGCTGAGCCTCGTCAACTCGGAGGCGAGCGTCTACTTGCTGATGGTGCGGCCAGTGACCACGGACCTCGCCATCCTCAACGCTGGAAGGCAGCCAGTGAGCGTGCTGGAAGCGCTGGTCGAGGAACTGGACTTGATCGACCCTCCCCCGGAGATGGCTGAGGCCCACCGCCTGCTAAAGGAAGGGTATCAACTGCTGGCTGAGGGGACGGCCATGCTGGGAACGAAAGCAAGTCCGGACCTGCGTTCGGAGGCCATCTTCATGCAGGACTGGGGCGTGCGGCAGTTGTGGGAGCACCGCTGCCTGGTGGCAGCGTACTTGGCACAGGCTGAGCAGGAGCAGGGGCGGTGACGCCGTGATAGTCATCCGACGTGAAAGACCAGAAGAGATAAGCGCTGTCCATCGGGTCAATGAGCAGGCCTTTGGGCAAAGGGCAGAAGCCGACCTGGTCGATGCGCTCCGCCAGAGCGATGAGCTCCTCATCTCCCTTGTCGCCATCGAAGATGAGCAAATCGTGGGGCACATCCTGTTCAGCCCAGTGACAGTCCAGTCGGACAGGGCGAGTTGGGGTGCAATGGGGCTGGGGCCCATGGCGGTCTTGCCAGAACACCAGGGCAAAGGCATCGGGTCGCAGCTAGTGGAAGTGGGGCTGGAGGAATGCCGCAAAACGGGGCATGAGGTAGTTGTGGTGCTGGGTCATCCCGAGTTCTATCCGCGCTTTGGCTTTGAGCCATCGAAGCCCTTGGGGATCAGGTGGGAGAAGGATGTGCCGGAGCAAGTGTTTATGGTGACGGAGCTGAGGGAAGGAGCGCTGGCAGAGCGGGAAGGGGTAGTGAAGTACCTGCCCGAGTTCAATGGGGTGTGAGGAAGTGGCCCAATGCTATGCGAAAGGGCCACCTGGTTTTGACAAAGGGCACAAGGCAGGTATAATCTCATGTTGGCTCTTGATACGAGGAAAGTACCACTCTACTAATCTACTGACAACCAAGGAGGATCGAGACTCTGATGACCAAGAAATGGGTGTATCTCTTCAGCGAAGGTGACAGGGACATGCGCAACCTGCTTGGCGGCAAGGGAGCGAACTTGGCCGAGATGACCAATGCCGGGTTGCCCGTCCCGCCAGGGTTCACGGTGACCACCGAGGCCTGCAATGTCTACTTCGATGCAGGCAAACAGTTCCCCGAAGGGATGTGGGAGCAGGTACTGGAGGCCATGAAGAGAGTGGAGGAACAGTCGGGCAAGAAGCTCGGCGACCCCAACAATCCACTGCTTGTCTCCTGTCGTTCCGGAGCGAGGCAATCCATGCCCGGCATGATGGACACAGTGCTCAACATCGGTCTCAATGCCGACACGCTCCACGGCCTGGCCGAGTTGACCGGCAACGAGCGCTTTGCCTGGGATGCCTATCGCCGCCTCATCCAGATGTTCGGGAACATCGTCAAGGGGATAGACCGCCAGGCCTTTGAGCGCATCCTGAACGGGTACAAAGCCAAGACCGAGGGAGGCCAGGACACCGACTTGACCACCGACATGCTCAAGGATGTGGTCAGGGACTTCAAAGTCCTCTACAAGAAAGAGTTGGGTGAGGAGTTTCCCGACGATCCCTACGAGCAGCTATACCAGTCCACAGCAGCCGTTTTCGGTTCCTGGTTTGGCGCGCCGGCCATCGCCTACCGCAACGCCGAGGGGTTTCCCCACGACTGGGGGACCGCTGTCAATGTCGTGACCATGGTCTTCGGCAACATGGGCGACGATAGCGGCACCGGTGTCGCTTTCACTCGCGATCCTTCCACCGGCGAGAGGAAGCTGTACGGCGAGTATCTGCTGAACGCCCAGGGCGAGGACGTGGTGGCCGGTATCCGTACGCCGCATCCCATCGCCGACATGGCAGGAGAGTTGCCCGACGAGTACGAGGAGTTCGTGGGCATCTGCAAGCTGTTGGAGAAACACTATCGTGACGTGCAGGACATGGAGTTCACCATCGAGCGGGGCAAGCTGTGGATGCTTCAGACCCGCACAGGCAAGCGCACCCCTCGCGCTGCAGTCAAGATCGCTGTGGACATGGTGAACGAGGGTCTCATCACCAAGGACGAAGCCCTGCTGCGCGTCACACCCGAACAGGTGAACAAACTCCTGCACCCGCAGTTCGACCCTGAGGCCATTGAGGAAGCAAAGGGGAGCGGGCGACTGTTGGCGAAAGGCCTCAACGCCTCCCCAGGAGCGGCCACTGGCATCGCTGTCTTCAGCGCTGACCGGGCCGCAGAGTTGGGCGGGGCAGGCCAGGCAGTGATCTTGGTGCGCCCGGAGACTAACCCCGAGGACGTACACGGCATGGAGAAATCGCAGGGCGTGCTCACTCAGCATGGGGGGATGACGAGCCATGCGGCTGTAGTGGCCCGCGGTTGGGGCAAGCCTTGCGTGGCCGGCTGCGAATCGATCCGGGTCAACCCGGCGGCGAAGTCCTTCACCGTGACCGTTGATGGCAAGACGGTCAAGGAAGGGGATTTCATCTCCATCGACGGCGCAACGGGTGAAGTGTTTTTGGGCAGCATCGCCACCGTGTCACCGAACATTGAGGAAGAGGTCGAGCTCATGACCCTGCTTTCCTGGGCCGACGAGGTGCGCAGGCTGGGCGTACGTGCCAATGCCGACATGAAGAAAGACGCCGAGCAGGCGCGGGCCTTTGGCGCCGAGGGCATCGGACTCTGCCGCACCGAGCACATGTTCTTCGATGAGCGGGCGCGGGATGCCGTGGTGCGCATGATCCTGGCCAAGACAGACGAGGATCGCCAGGCCGCGCTGGACGAGATGCTGCCCTTCCAGGAAAAGGACTTCGAGGGCGTCTTCGAGGCCATGGATGGCCTGCCGGTCATCATGCGCCTCATCGACCCGCCCATGCACGAGTTTCTGCCGCCGCGCGAAGAGCTGATCGAGGAGCTGACCCGTCTGCGCTGCACCGACCCCGATTCGCCCGCAGTGGCAGAGAAGGAAGAGATGCTACAGGTGGTCAACTCCCTCTGGGAGATCAACCCAATGATGGGTCTGCGCGGCTGCCGCGCCGGCATCATGTACAAAGGTCTGACCGAGATGCAGGTTCGGGCCTACTTCCAGGCCGCCTGCCGCTGCGCCGCGCGGGGCATCAAGGTCATCCCCGAAGTGATGATCCCTCTGGTGGGCCATGTCAACGAGCTCAAGCTGGAGCGCGAGAAGCTGGAAGCTGTTGCCCAGCAGGTGATGGAGGAAGAAGGCATTGAGGTCGAGTACATGTTCGGCACCATGATCGAGATCCCGCGCGCGGCTCTGACTGCCGACGAGGTCGCCGAGTACGCCCAGTTCTTCTCCTTCGGCACCAACGACCTCACCCAGATGACCTACGGCTACTCTCGAGACGATGCCCAGGGCAAGTTCCTGATGCAGTACGTGGAGCGGGGTATCCTCCCCTTCGACCCCTTCGAGTCCATTGATCAGATCGGTGTGGGCAAGCTGATGAAGATGTGCGTCGAACTGGGCCGCAAGGCCCGACCGGACATCGAGATCGGCATCTGCGGCGAGCACGGCGGCGAGCCCAGGTCCATCGAGTTCTGTCACAAGCTCGGGCTCGACTACGTGAGCTGCTCCCCCTTCCGCGTGCCCATCGCCCGGCTGGCTGCCGCACAGGCGGCACTCAAGAACGCGTGACGTGGACAGAGTTCCGACGTCTAGAAAGACGAGGGGCGTCGTATTGAACGGAACCTACTAAACCAGTGGCGGCGCTCTGCGGCGCCGCCACTGTGCTTTGGTGCCCGTTGCCCGAAAAGTGCAGTGCACTTGGAACACATCCCAAAACCGCAGAACCAACATGCTGTCGGCGGCTGGAGGCCGCTTCTCCAGGGCTTTCGTATAGTAGAAGTACCGAGCACATACGTTGTACCCTGCTCTGAGCTCCCCACGTGGAGAAGAGAATGACCGAAAAGGCCCGTCACCGGCTCTGGCTGCTGCTGGGTTTGTCCCTGCCCTTGGTACTGGGACAAAGCGCTGTCGCCGCGCCAGAGGTTCCTTGGCCCGTGGTCACCCTCAGCAAGTCAGTCTCCCCCAGCTCGACGGACCCGGGGGGCACCGTCACCTACACCATAACCTTGACCAACTCTGGCGACGTAGCCGCACAGGGCGTGACGGTGGTGGACACGCTGCCCAACGGCTTCGGCTATCAATACGGTTCCAGTCGCGTCTACGCCAACGGTATCCTCATCAGCAGCAGCAACCCCAATGTCAGCGGCCGCAATCTGACCTGGAGCAATCTCTCTGTCCCCGAACGGCGCGGCGATAGCTTCTACGGCATGCACACCTTCGTCCAGGAACGCTGCGAGACATGGTACTTTAGCTGGCAACTGGACCGCGTGCGAGAGTTGATGGGCTACGGAGCCTGGGTCAAGCAACTCTTCTATGGCATCACCCCCCAGACGCAGGGGCCCCACATCTGTTGGGTTGACTTCGTCAACGCCGCCTACGACCGAGGGCTCAAGCCGGTGATCCGCCTGCAGGGAGAGCACGCCGGCTCCTATTGGCACAAGCCGCCCGCCGACTCGCCGGGCAACTACGGCTCTATCGCCTGGGCCTTCCAGCGGGTGGTAGCCGGGCTGCCGCGTCGCGATGGCCACCGCCTCTACATTGAGATCTGGAACGAACCTAACCTGAACATAGAGTGGGGCAACGCAGCCAACACCGTCGAGTACGGCCACTTCCTGGAGCAAACGGCGGCGGCCATCCGTGCCCTGGGCGACAGCCGTATTGTCATCCTCAATGGCGGCCTCTCGCCAGGGGGCGATATCGATCCGCTCACTTTCATCGACCAGATGGTTGCCAATGTGCCTAATTCTCTCTGGGCCTGGGATATCTGGTCAGCCCACCCCTATCCCAGCAACCACCCTCCCGAGTACAACATCCACCGTGGCAGCGCCACCTATCCACAACTGACAATTGATAGCTACCGCCGAGAGCTGCAACGGCTGGCAGACTGGGGGCGACTCTACGTCAAGGTGCTGCTCACCGAGACGGGCTACAACCTTGGGAACGGCACCTTCAATTGGGAAGGCTACCCGACCATCAACGAGAGCAACCGCGCAGACTACATCAAGCGAGCTTTCCGCGACTACTGGATCGCTTGGCCTGAAATCATGGGCATCTGCCCCTATGAACTGTCAGATCCCTTGGCTAGCGCAAGCTGGATTCAATGGGACTGGCTCACCGCCGGCGGCGATCCCCACGATCAGTACGGTGCCGTGCAGTCCTTGGACAAGAGCTCTCCTTATGCCCACGGCAACCTGATAATCACGTTCCGAGCTACGGCGACCAGTTCCAGCGGCACCTACTACAACGACCTAACCGCCACAGCCAGCAACACCACCATCAGCCCGCGCTACGGCGTGGCTCCTGTCTCCGTTATCGGGCCGACGCCAACACCCACCATCACGCCCACGCCGGCCGACACACCTACGATCACGCCGACACCCACACCAACGCCAACAGTGACGCCAACGCCAACCCCGTTCCCCACCTGCGTGCCCGATGGCTGGGAGCCGGACGATACGCCGGGCCAGGCCTCGCTTGCCGCCACCGACGGCAGCGTGCAGTACCATACCTTCCACCACTCGCAAGACGAGGATTGGGCCCACTTCCCGGCTCAGGCAGGCGTCTCCTACCTCGTGGAGACCAGCATGTTGGGCTACGGAGCGGATACGCAGTTGGCGATCTTTGGCCCCGACGGGCAGACCCTCCTGGCAGAAAACGACGATTGCCAAGGCCACCCACGCTCCTGCGTCCTCTGGCCTGCGACGAGCAATCACACCGCCTATGTGCGCGTGCGCTCCTCTACCCCTGTCGGTGCCAACTGCAAGGGTTATGACTATTTCCTCAGCGTCCGCGCTCTGTCCCACAGCATCCACCTGCCGCTGCTCACTCGTGACCTCTGGACAACAGCGGCCAGCCCCGCCCCAAGCGGGGCCAGCCGTCCTGCTGGACGATCCGTGCGTTCCTTCTCCGCGACGGATGGCCCCGCGCACAGCCTGCTTGTACATCCATATACAGGCTGGCTCTACGCCGCCAGCGATGGCTTGCTGACGGTCAGCGATCCCGCCAGCGGCGTGGTGCTGGCGCGAGTGTCCATCGGGCAGCAGCCACGAGGGATGGCTTTGGATCCTGTCGCCGGGCGGCTGTACGTGACCAGTTGGGAGCGCGGCAGCGTGGCTGTGTTCGATGCCCGCAGCGGTCAGCGACTGGCCGAAGCCCGCGGCCTGCTCCGGCCCAGTGGCCTGGCACTGGCAGGAGGGCAACTCTATGTCGCCGAGACCGCTGCCCACCGCCTGCTCATTCTGGACAGCAAGACCGCTGAGCGCCGGGGAGAGATCAGACTGGGGCCAGGTCCCTACACTCTGGCAGCCAGCGCGGACGGCGAGCGAGTCTACGTGGCGCTGGCGGGCAGCGACGAGATAGCGGTGCTGGACACGGCGCGGGACGAGGTGATCGCTCGCACCGCGCTGGGTGGTCTGGGTTTCCCGCAGGACGTCGCTGTGGACACGGCCACGGGCCGCGTGTACGTTCTCTACCTGCTGGCTCCGCGCTACCGCAACGTGGCCATCATCGATGGGCGGAGCGGCAAACAGGTGGGCGTCATCGCCGCCAACCTTGAACTCCCACTGGACGGTGCGCAGGCGCTAACGGTGGACGTGGCGCGGCAGCAGCTCTACGTCAGCGATGCTGGCGGATTGCAGGTCTTCTCCACGACCACAAACAGGTGGCTAGAGACACACCCCGCCGAAGGCCCCGCCAATCCCTTCGGCCTGGCAGTAGACCCGAGGCGAGGCCAAGTCTATGCCGCGCTGCCAGGGGACAAGAAGCAACTCGCCGTTTACCCTTAGCAGACCGCTCCTGTCGCCTATGTCCACGGTTCGTAGCCATCTTGGCAAAATCAGCACGTGTTGCTCCAGGCGGATCGCCAGATCCGCCGTCTAACCCAATACGATTTAGATAAGCCGTTCTGAGGCAATTGCACTGCCGAGGTCGGGAGTTCAACTCCCTCCGAACTGAACTGTATTGCGTCTAACCCGCAGGATCTGACGATCCAGCTAGAGCGACGTGTGAGTTTGCCCTAGTGCGCTTGTGGATAACGGATTTTCAAATGAAACCACCCTGACCCGACCGTCTCAACGTTTGACACTCAAGGCTGACTCCTGTATAATCATCCATAGGAGCCAGAGCAGCAATGAGCGTGGTAGACGAGATCAAGGAGCGGCTGGACATCGTTGAGGTCGTGTCCCGTTACGTGCCGCTGAAAAAAGCGGGACGGAACCACAAGGGATGCTGCCCTTTCCACGCGGAGAAAACACCCTCCTTCATCGTCTTCCCGGAAACCGGAACCTGGCACTGCTTTGGCGCTTGCGGCACCGGAGGTGACGTCTTCAGTTTCATTATGAAGCAGGAGAACGTGGATTTCACCGAAGCGCTGCGGATTCTGGCGCCCATGGCGGGTGTTACGCTGGAGCCTCTGGGCCCTGCTGCCTCGGCTGAAGAAAAGCGACGCAAGCACTTGCTGGAGATCACTGCCGCGGCAGCGGCTTACTATCACCGCCTGCTTCTGGACGATGCGGGGGAACGAGCCCGTGGCTACCTGGCACAACGGCAGCTGACACTGGAAACTGCCGAGCTATTTCACTTGGGCTACGCGCCAGACGGCTGGGACGGGCTGAAGCGCCACTTGCGCAGCCAAGGTTACGCTCTTGCCGACCTGGAAGCAGCAGGGCTCATCATCGCTCGTGCTGATGGTACCGCCTACGATCGCTTCAGAGACCGGCTGATGATCCCTATCCGCGATCTGCGAGGTCGGCCTATCGCCTTCGGCGCACGGCTGTTGCCAGGCGGGAAGGAACGAGGAGACCGCCAGCAGCCCAAGTACATTAACTCACCACAGACCATTCTCTTCGACAAGGGCCGGCAATTCTACGGCTTGTACGAAGCGCGGCAGGCCATTCGCTCCGCCGACTCGGCCATCATCGTCGAGGGGTACATGGACGTGCTGGCAGCTCACCAGCACGGTATCAGCAACGTAGTCGCCACCATGGGCACGGCCTTGACCGAGCAGCAACTCAAGCGGCTGAAGCGCTACACGACGAAGTTCGTACTGGCCCTGGACGCTGATACCGCTGGTCGGGCCGCCACACTGCGCGGCGTGCAACAGGCTCGCGAGGCACTGGACCGCACGTGGGTGCCCACACCGACGGCCAGCGGCCTAATCCGCTTCGAAGGGCGGCTGGACGCTCACTTGCGCATCATGACCTTGCCGCCCGGTCAGGACCCGGATGAAGTGATCTGCGCTAGCCTGGACCGCTGGACTCAGCTCGTCGCCGATGCTCAGCCGGTGGTGGACTACTTCCTGCACCTGGTGACAGCAGATACAGACCTGAGCACGGGCAAAGGGAAAGCCGAGGCGGTGCGCCGATTGGCCCCTCTCATCCGCGAAATCGCCGACGATATTGAGCGAGCACACTACGTGCAGAAGCTGGCGCGGCTGGTGCAGGTAGACGAACAGATCGTACACAGCCAGGTGTTGCAGCCCAAGCGTGGCCGCAGACGGCGCAAGCCGTCTCCTCCCTTCGAAGAGGAGATGCAGCAGGCCAGTGCGGAGGAGCGCCGCCGCCCGGAACCGCAAGCACACTGCCTGGCCCAGCTACTGCTGAGGCCAGAGTTGTTGCCCTTGCTGGACGCTAAGTCCAATGCCCTACAGATCGTACCGTTGGACATCGAGGATTTCACCCACGTTGTGGATCAGGCAGTTTTCGCCGCCTTACTGGAAGCCCAGCTTTCCGAGCAAAGCCGGCAGGAGACTGTCTTCAAGGAGCAGTTGGAATTACCATTGCAGGAGCGATGGGAACAACTGCTGGACTACGGCGCCACACTGCCGTCGCTTCCCCCAGAGCAAGCGGCCGACGACCTGATCAACGTGGTCTTGCGACTGCGCTTGACACGGCTGCGCCGGCGTCTGGCAGAACTGCAGTATCTGCTGGAGCAAGCCCAAGAAGAAAGCGATGGCAGGGCGGTGGATGGCTACGCGAAGACGGTGCTGGAGCACACCAACGACATGGGACGGCTGCAACGAATGCTGAACGGTCGCACCTGGATCGGGAAGAGGAAAGCCCTTTGAGCACGACGGAAACGGGGATGGTAGACAATGCTCAGGCGCGCTCCGACGCCTCCCAATTGTCGGAACTGGCTGCCTCTTTCGGCGCGCCTGCCGACCAGGATAGCCCAGACAAGCCGGAACTGCCCGACACGACCAAGGACGAGGAGAGTGCCGAGGTCGAGGCTGAGGCGCAGCGTCCCATCGAGGAGATTGTGGAGCAACTGGGCGACCTCACTGCCACCAGTGACCCTGTGCGCATGTATCTGCACGAGATCGGCCGTCACCCCTTGCTCACGGCAGAGCAAGTGACAGAGAAAGCCGAGCGCATTCAGCAGAAGAAACAGGCCGAAGAGGCATTGGCAGACGGAGAAGCCTCACCGGAAGAGCGCACGAGGCTGAAGGCCCTGATCGAAGACGGAGAAAACGCTAAGCAAGAACTCGCGCAGGCTAACCTGCGATTGGTGGTCAGTTGGGCCAAACGCTACGCTGGCCGAGGCGGCATGTCACTGCTCGACTTGATCCAAGAAGGGAACCTCGGTCTGCTGAAAGCGGTAGAGAAATTCGACTACCGCAGGGGCTACAAGTTCAGCACCTACGCCAGCCACTGGATACGCAATTCCATAGGTCGAGCCATTGCGGGCCAGGCCCGCACGATCCGCGTGCCCGTGCACATGCACGAGCAGATCAGCCATCTGAGAAGGGCCAAACGAGAGCTGGCTCAACAGTACGGAAGGGAACCGACCACCGAAGAGGTCGCTCTAGAGATGGGCCTGCTGACACCAGTGGATCGGCGGGCCATCGAAGAGGCCCGGGCGCTCGACTATCCCCTCGACCCAGCGCTGGAATGGCGGTGGCGGCAGGCAGAGGACAGGGTGCGCCGCATATCAAACTCCGCAGTGGAACCGATGTCCCTGGAAACGCCCGTGGGCAGCGAGGGAAGCAGTTACCTGGGTGACTTCATCAAGGATCAGAAGTTGCCCGGGCCAGTGGATGCCGCCTCACGCGAGATGCTCAAACAGCACATGCGAGAGACCTTGGACTCGTTGCACAACGAGCGAGAACGCGAGGTTCTGGAGATGCGCTACGGGCTGAAAGATGGCCGGTACTACACACTGGAAGAAGTGGGACAGGAGATCAACGTCACGCGGGAGCGGGTGCGACAGATCGAAGCCAAGGCGCTGCGCAAGCTGCGCCATCCGGCCCGCAGCCGCAAACTCCGGGACTATCTCTGACATAGTAACCCCTCACGTCGTGTGTTATGACAAGCACGCCGTCTTGACCACAGATGTGTGGATTTCACTGATTGTCATTCGACCCATCTGCGCAATCTGTGAAGTCTGTGGTTGCCTCGTGATTCTCCCCAAGTTCCCTATGGGCCTTGATTTGACGAAACCGCCGTTTTGAGTATAATCTCCTCACGTGAAGCTATCGCTCCTCGGTAGCTCAATTGGCAGAGCGTCCGGCTGTTAACCGGTAGGTTGAAGGTTCGAGTCCTTCCCGAGGAGCCAATTTCCCGAAGACACGACGTCCGGTGGCCTAACCACCGGACGTTCTCTTAAGCGCTGTTCTCGCTATCAGACCTGTGGAAGGTGAGATATGGAGCAAACCCGTTCTGGAGGAGAGAAGAGGCTAGACGACCTGCACCATCTGTGGACGACGCTGGAAGAGCGGGTGCGGGTCGCCCCTTTCGAGCTGGGCATCGCCTGGAGCTTCCTGGGCGGCAAGCCGGAGTTAGCCCTCTGCCAAAGCGACCCTGAGCTGGCAGAGGCTATTCAGAACGAAGCCCAGCGCCAGGTGAACAAGATCGAACTCATCGCCTCGGAGAACTACGTCAGTGCTGCCGTGCTGGAAGCGCTGGGCTCAGTGCTCACCAACAAATACGCCGAGGGCTACCCCGGTCACCGCTACTATGGCGGCTGCGAGTACGTGGACATCGTGGAGCAACTGGCCATTGACCGCGCCAAGCAACTGTTCGGGGCCGAGCACGCCAACGTGCAACCCCACTCCGGCTCGCAGGCCAACATGGCCGTCTACTTCGCCGTGCTGGAGCCGGGCGACCGCATCATGGGCATGAGCCTGGCCCACGGCGGCCACCTGACACACGGCAGCCCAGTCAACTTCTCCGGCAAGCTGTTCGAAGTGCATCCCTACGGCGTGTCGCGGGAGACGGAAACCCTCGACTACCAGGCCATCGCCCGCCAGGCGCGGGAAGTGCGTCCCAAGATGATCGTCTGCGGGGCCAGCGCCTATCCGCGTTTCATTGACTTCGCCCGGCTACGAGAGATTGCCGACGAGGTGGGGGCCTACCTGATGGCCGACATCGCCCACATCGCCGGGCTGGTGGCCGGAGAGCTGCACCCCAGCCCTGTGCCCCACTGCGACTTCGTTACCTCCACCACGCACAAGACGCTGCGTGGGCCGCGGGGTGGGCTGATCCTCTGCAAAGGGAAGTACGCCAAGGTGATCGACAAGAGCATCTTCCCCGGCATGCAGGGCGGGCCAATGATGCACTGCATCGCTGCTAAGGCCGCTGCCTTCGGCGAGGCGCAGCAACCTGAGTTCCGCTACTATCTCCAGCGCATCGTGGATAACGCCAAAGCGCTGGCACGCAAGCTGCAAGAGGATGAAGGACTACGCCTGGTCTCCGGCGGTACCGACAACCACCTGATGCTGGTGGATGTGGGCGCGGTGGGGGTTACCGGCAAAGAAGCGGAGGAAGCCCTGGACGACGCGGGCATTACTTTGAACAAGAACACCATTCCCTTTGATCCGCGTCCGCCGCGAGTGACCAGCGGCATCCGCATCGGCACACCGGCCGTGACCACGCGGGGGTTCGGCAGCAGGGAAATGGAAGAGGTTGGCGAACTCATCGCCGCCGTGATCCATAACCTGGGGAATGAAGCGGTGTACCAGCGAGTGAGACAGAGGGTGAGCGAGATCTGCTCCCGCTTCCCCGTACCGGGGATCTATCCTCCCTCGGCGAAGACCTGTCCGGCGCCGTCACACCAGCAAGAGAGTTAGCATCTCGGACACGGACGAACACGGAAAGACACTGATCGAAATTGACCTAATCCGCGTTCATCCGCTTCGATCCGTGTCCTGCAAATGAACCAGGTTTCTTGGAGAGACCTGGTTCTCTGGCTAATCACTTGCTTTGCGCTTGCTCCACTCCGCCTCGGCCTTGGCCATGGCCTCGAAGTGCTCATACAGCGCCTCGCTGCCCACCTCGGAGCGCAGTCCCAGGGCAAATCCCTTGAGCCGATTCCACATGTAGCTGATGGACAGCCAGTCGAAGAGCAAGTCCTCGTGGAACAGGCCGTGCTTCCACAGCGTGCCCAACGTCTCGTAGAAGGCGCACGCCCGGCGCGCCAGCGTGAATTCGTGGCTGCCGCGGGGGAATTTGGCGACGAAGGGTTCGTAGTCCAAGACGAAGCGCGGGCTCAGCACAAAACTCGACGCCTCTTGATACGTCGGATTGACCATCAAGGCCGCAGTCTGTAGCAAGATGTTGGCATCCTCATACATCGGTTTGGACATGTTGCACCTCCCTGGAGGAACTGACGCGACCAGGCCACTTCGTGGCGACCCAGCCGCTGCTTGCGAATGCCGCGCTATCTCTTGACGTTCATCATACCGCATCTACACCCGGTTGTCAAACTTCCTGCCGTGTAGAAACCCGATTCATCTGCAGAGAAACCGGACTTTTTGCCATTGACATCCATTGTGGTACTATGCGAAGCGCACGTGGAGGCCGAAATCGCTACATCCATCATTACGCCCTGTCGAGCCACTCGATGACTCTGGCAACGCGCCTCAGACAGCAAGCATTAGCCCTAGGCTTCGATTTGGTGGGCATCTGCCCTGCCAGGCCGAGCGCGCACGCCGACTTCTACACCCGCTGGGTGGAGGCTGGCCACGCTGGCGAGATGACCTACCTGGAGCGGCGGCTCAAGGAGCGACGCGATCCTCGCTCGCTGCTGCCCGGCTGCCGCAGTATCGTTGTCGTTGGTCTCAACAGCTTCCTGCCCAATGAAGAGCCCCCACCGCCTGGCCACGGCCTCATCGCCCGATACGCCCGCAGGGATGACTACCACGAGGTGATGAAGCGCCGCCTGCTGGCGCTGCTGGATTGGTTGGCAGCGAAAACGGGCCGCTCTCCCAGGTCGCTTGGCCGCGCCTACGTGGATACCGGGCCACTGCTGGAACGGGAACTGGCGATGCAAGCCGGCCTCGGCTGGATCGGCAAGAACTGTTGCCTCATCAACCCCGGCCTCGGCTCGTGGCTGTTACTGGGAGAGCTGTTGTTGGAGATCGAGTTACCGCCGGACGAACCGTGGGCAACCCCACGCTGCGGCACGTGCACTCGCTGCCTCGATGCCTGCCCCACCGGAGCCCTCATCGAGCCATACCTCCTGGACGCCCGGCGCTGCATCTCCTACCTGACCATCGAGCTGAAGGGCGCCATCCCCGAGGAACTGCGCCCACTGCTGGGCCAGCGCATCTTCGGCTGCGATCTCTGCCAGGAAGTGTGCCCCTGGAACCAGCGCTTCAGCCGGCCCGGCAGTGACCCCGCCTTCCAGCCGCGCCCTGATCTGATCAACCCCTCGCTATTGGAGCTGATGGCCCTCGACAACGAACCATTCCGCCGCCGCTTCCGGGACAGCCCTATCACGCGGGCGAAACGGAGGGGACTGCTGCGCAACGTGGCCGTGGCCCTGGGCAATTGGGGCGACCCCACCGCTCGACCCGTCCTGACTGAAGCGCTGAGCGATCCCGAGCCGCTAGTGTGCGATCATGCCGCCTGGGCCTTGGACCGGATTGACAGCGGTGCAACGCGCTAGCCGCCAGCGCGCTGCTTCACACCGTGCAGTCGACGGGCTTACTTTGCTTTTTGTCGCAAAACGGAGTAGAATAGCAGGTGTCGGCACACCCAACACGCCACACTTCGAGGAGACAGCCATGGACATCGGCATCATAAGAGTGGCGGCCCGGTCCCGCACCACCGCAGTGGCTGGAGCCATCGCCGCTGTCGTCCGGCAAGTAAGGTACGCCGAGGTACAGGCCATCGGCGCCAGCGCCGTCAACCAGGCAGTGAAAGCGGTAGCCATCGCCCGCAAGTATCTGGCCGACGACAACATCGACGTGATCTGCATTCCTGAGTTCACGGACGTGGAGATCAAGGGCGAGCGGCGTACAGCTATGAAGCTGATCGTCGAGCCGCGCTATCCACACGAGCACCCCTCGGAAGACCACCCATAGAGACACGCTGGACACATCAGGAGACGCCTTGGCCAGGTCCCGGGTGCATCCTTTACCTTTTTTGGAGGTTTTTTGGAGGCAAGATGAACGGCTCAGACGAACCGGCAGCCGCCCTCCAAACAGGGGGCGGGCCGCCAAGCGCCCTCTCCTTCTACTATGGCCACCCCGATCCCGACGCGTTCCCCCTAGCCGAGCTGCAGGAAGCAGTCGAGATCACACTGCAGCATCACATCCCTGCACCGCTGCTTTATGGCCCCGAACAAGGGCCGCCTCTGCTGCTGAACATCCTCTGCCGGAAGCTGCGGCGGGACGAAGGACTGAAAGTCAGCCCGAAGCAACTGTTCATCACCGCCGGTGCCTCGCAGGGACTGGACCTCATCTGCCGTCTCTGGGCGCGGCCCGGGGATGCGGTGCTGCTGGAAGCCCCCTCCTATCACGAGGCCATCGCCGTCATGCGCGACTACCCCGTCCGTCTGGTCGCTGTGCCGCTGGACGACGAAGGGATCATGGTGGAGACACTGGCCGGTAAATTACGCCAACTGCGCACCGAAAACACAGACGTCGCTTTCCTCTACACCATCCCCACCTTTCAGAATCCCTCCGGCGTGACCATGACCGCGGCGCGGCGGCACGCGCTGGCAACATTGGCGCGGGACGAGAAGCTCTGGATCGTCGAGGACGACGTGTATCGCGATCTCTGCTACGAGGGAACGGTACCCCCTTCGCTGTTCGAGCTGACAGGCGGACAGGGCGTGCTGCGGCTGGGCAGTTTCAGCAAGACGCTAGCACCGGGTCTGCGGCTGGGGTGGGTGCTGGCCGAACAGGGGGCGGTGACACGGCTGGCCGACAGTGGGCTGCGCCAGTCGGCCGGCGGAGCCAATCCATTCACCGCCTACGTCGTCGCCGAGTTCTGCCGCGCTGGACATCTGGAGCCGCACGTGGCACGATTGGTGGCTCGTTACCGTACCCGGCGAGATGCCATGCTTGAGGCCCTGGCAGCGACAATGCCGTCTGGTGTCACCTGGACGCTACCTCGCGGCGGCTTCTTTGTCTGGCTGACGCTGCCGGAGCCGCTGGCGGCACGGGAGGTGCTCGCCGCAGCCCAGGCGCGAGGTATCACCTTCCCCACCGGCGAGCCCTTCTTCGCCGAAGGGGGTGGGGAGCGCCACATTCGTCTTCCCTTCAGCTACGTCAGCCCTGCCGACATCGCCCGCGGCATGGACATACTGGGACAGGCCATTCGGGTTGTGAGTTGAGGGGGGAGTTTGAGTGTTCCCAAGGTTTCGGCTACCACAGGCGAGATGCAACGTAAAACGTGAAAGCGTGCGCTATGTCAGATTGTTACACATCACACAGCAAGGCCCCTCACCACAATCGGGCGAGGGGCCTTGTCGTTGGTGTCAGCGGAAGAGCGGAGAAACGGTTCCGCTTCCAAGAAACTGAAATGCACCCAAGAGGGTATCGTTCCAAACCTTCTGCGAACTTTGCAGTCAGCCGCGTTTTGACAGGACAGCACGCCAGCCTTATAATTCCAAGCCAATGGAGGACTCAAAATGACTGTTGACGACTTAGTGATCCGCGTAGGCGGGGAATCAGGCGAAGGGATCGTGACC
>CBDURC010000029.1:0-17428 GCA_965369635.1 uncultured Anaerolineales bacterium
CCGCGCACGTAAGGGGCCAGCAAATCAATGACCTTCAGCCCGGTGACGAAAACCTCCGTTGAGGGCTGCTGTTGGACGAAAGGGGGCGCCGGTTGGTGAATGCTACGAACCTGCGTCTCACCCAGGACTGGCCCTTCGTCTATCGGCTGCCCCAACACGTTGAACACACGCCCCAGCGTCTCCCTCCCCACTGGCACCAGTATCTGAGCACCGGTGTCCTCAACCATCATATCGCGGCGCAGCCCGGCCGTTGATTCCATCGCAATGCCACGCACCGTACGACGGTCGAGATGCTGCAGGACCTCAACAGTGACGCTGTGTTGGCTATTGCGAATGACTAACGCACTCAACAAGGCTGGCAACTCGCCAGCCGCAAAAGAGACGTCTACCACCGGGCCGATGATGCGCACGATGGTGCCAAGCCTGGGTTGTGGTGTATTCCCCAGGACCGTCTGTTCTACGGCGGTGCGTCCCAGTTGAATGCTCATAGAGTTCCCGTCAGGGCAATGTGAATGCCTCGCGCAGCGCACGGACGGCTTCGTCCAGGCGCTGAGCCTCGATCACGCAAGTGATGGTCGAGAGAGATGTGCTGATGGCGCGGATGTTGATGTTGCAATCGCCCAGGGCTTTGAACATCTGGCCGGCGACGCCGCGCTGTTCGCGGAGATCAAGGCTAAAGAGGCTCACCAACGCCACTTCAGGATCACTGGTAACGGCTTTTCCTCCCACCTCCTCCCGTACGCGCTCGGCAATCGTCAATGCCTGATTTATGTCATCCCGATCCACACACAGGACTATGTGATCCATTTCACCCAGATCAATCAGGTGCACAATGAGTTCGACGTTGATCCCCTGGTCGCTTAAGGCAGAGAGGAACCTGCTGCCCACACCTGGGCGTGATGGGATGTCCATTATCCCTATCATTGCCAGATGGTCATGCTGGATCAGACCACCGGCCTGGAGTTTGCCGTTAGTCACCGTTTTACCTCCACATCCTTTCGTTCCTTTCGTGTCTTCATACATGGTGGGACAGACCCCCCCTTTCATCCCCCCCAGTGGGGGGGACAGAGGGGGGGAGAGACAATCGGGTGCGCAGCAGGCGGGCATAGAAGTGCCCCCCCGCCGCAGCGGGGCAAGCCTACGCTGACGTACCTGTCGCCTCAGCCGCTATCCGTTGCGCACATTCAGCCAGTTCGCGAATGCGACACGCTTCTGCTGAAAGGCCTTGAGCGCGGTGCATGTGCTCGAAGGCCTGGCTGTACAGCGTGGTGGCCTGCCCCCAGTCGTAGGTGAACTCGGCGATACGGGCCGCCTGTTCCAATGCCAGCGCAGCCAACTCCCACTTGCCCTCCCTGACGTACTGGTCAGCCGCCTGCTCCAGATCTGCCGGGCGTTGCTTGGGCAATGGGCGCTCAGGCTCGCCCAGGACGCGCTCGATGGTAGGCAGCAGAAGATCGTACCAGTTCGACTTGGGCAAGAACTCGTAGAATCCTAACTGCGCAGCGCGAGCCTCACTCTCCAGCGAGGCATAGCCCGTGAACATGATCACCCGTATGGAAGGCTGCAACTGGCGCAGCATCGCCGCCACCTGAAAGCCATCCAGGTCCGGCATCTTCATGTCCAGCAGGGCCACATCGCCATCCACCTTCCGCGCCTGATCGAGCGCCTCTCGGGCACTGCCGGCCGCGACCACGACATACCCTGCCCCTTCCAGATAGCCCTTCAGGCTCTCCAGCGCAAGGGGATCATCATCCATCACGAATACTGTTCTCGACATTGTCATTCCTCCTTCATTTCTCCTTCTTTCGTTCCTTTCGTGTCCTTATGTGTTCATTCTGAATCCTGGGGCAGCTCCGAAACCGGCAGCATGACCGTGACCGTCGTCCCTTCTCCTACACTACTCTTCACTTCAATACGACCACCATGGTTTTCGATGTTCTTGCGTGCCACGTAAAGTCCCAGCCCACTCCCTTTTTGCCCGTTAGGCCAGACTGAGAAGCCTATGCCAAAGATCTTC
The DNA here is from genome assembly GCA_965369635.1 of uncultured Anaerolineales bacterium. Taxonomy (GTDB): domain Bacteria; phylum Chloroflexota; class Anaerolineae; order UBA3071; family UBA3071; genus UBA3071. The sequence goes on from CBDURC010000029.1 coordinate 2,018, forward strand.
CCCATCGCCCGTGACGGGATGCCGACCCCGGTGTCCTCGACGTCAACAACGATCCAGTCGTCCCCTTCCCGTCGCATGCGCAAAGTGAGCGTTCCCCCGTCTGCCATGGCCCGCCCCGCGTTAACCAGCAAGTTGTGGAAGGCTCGCTCCAATTGCGCCCGGCTGCCTCGCACCGGAGGAATGGTCTCATGACACTCATCACAACACTGCCGCTTTATGGTCACCGCTGGATGGGCATAGCTGAACTCCTGCGCCAATCTTCCCAGCAGGCGATGGAGGTCAATTGCCTCCCAACGCCAAAGCTCGCGGCTGTCCAACGCCACGGCCACGTGGCCCAGATCGTCAGCCAGTCTCTTGATGCGGGCCAGTATCTGACGGATGACCTCGATGGAGCGTTGCCCTTCCTCGCTTTCTTTCACCAGCTCGGCCAGAACCTGCACCCGTTGGGTAAGCACGAAGTACGTTGTGCCGCCCATGTCGTGGCCCACCTCGCGGGCCAGGAGGCGCAACTCCTCCTCGGCCTGCTGCTTGCGTCGCCGCAGTTCTTGCCACTCAAAGCCCCGCTCGATGCGGACGATCCACTGATCCAACGGTTCGGATTTGTTCACAAAATCCTTCGCCCCACCCCGCATTGCCTCGACCACGTTCTCATACACACCGTAGGCGCTGAGCATGATGACGTAGGTTCTGTCCAGCAGATGCTTCTGGTCCAGGAGACGCAGCAATTCCATGCCATCTATATCCGGCATGTTGATGTCCAGCAGCACTACATCGTAGCGGCGTTCTTCCAATCTGGCTAGCGCCTCGGTCCCACCCGAAGCTGCCTCGACCGTCCAACCTCGAGCCGCGGAGGCGAAGCCTCTGAGAAAGGCAACTGCCTCCTCGCGGAAAAAGGGTTCATCGTCCACGACCAGGATCGTTCTCCGCTCCGCGCTCATGGCTCCCCACCCAGCGGCAGATCGAGCACGAAGCACACGGTCTTGCCAGATAGTCTCCAGGTGAGGGAGCCCCCATATTGAGTCTCCACCGTCTCCCGTGCCAGGGCCCACTCGAAATGCAGCGGCGACACTTCTTCCACGGGCACGCGAGCAGTGCCAGCCATGGACCCGATGATGGATGACAGTTGCTCAGCCATCCCCGCTTCCGCAGCATAGACCTCCGAACGCACATATCGGCCATCTTCGCTCACCGCTGTGCGCACCTCAAAGCTTCCTCCCTGCTCTCCAAATGCTTCCATCGTCAAGCGAAACAGGGTTACCAGGACGCCAAACAGCTCGTTGGGCTCGATGAACAACAGAGGCAAATCCCCACGGGTGACGCGAACCTCCACACCGCGGCGGCGGCGCTCTGCCGTCAGCCAGATGAGTGCCTCGCGCACCACGTCATTCCACTGCGTCATCGTCCTGACGAAGCCAATGCGCTGTGAGAACTTGAGCAGGCCCAAGAACTTGCTGCTCACCTCGTCCAGATTGGTTTCGACGAGGTCCATACGCCTGGTGAGGCGGGAAGCCAGGCTGGCTGCACTCTCGTCAGGATCCAGTCCCTGCAACTCGCCGCGCAGGTTGCTTACGGCCAGGCGGGCCACAGCTAGCGGATTGGCCGCCTCGTGGCGCATGCGTTGGGCCACGGTGCCAAAGGAGGCCACGCGTTGCATCCGCATGGCGGTCACCCCTACGTCGCCAAGGGTCTTCAGATAGCGAGCGCCCTCCAGCACAGCACAGATCGCTGTCGAAAGCAAGCGCAGGTATTCCTCGTCATTGTGGGTAAACCAATCGCGGTGGCCGGGAGCACTCGGAATCTTGTTGATGACTTCAAGTGTACCGTGGACCTCGTTGCCCAATCGCAGGGGAATACCGAGAAACGAGCGATAGGCCCCCGAGGGGAGATGCGAGCCAACCTCTGTGATGCATGGATCGTCCCAACCCGCCAGGACAGCGGCCTCGCGCAACTGAAGGGAGGCTTCGGTACGGATGATGTGACCCGTCAGACCTTCACCCACTTTGTGGGCCAGCGTACCGACCAGCCCTTCGGGCAGGCCACTGGCCGCTCGTAATACCACACGGCTGCTGTTCACCTCATCTCGCAGATAGATCTGGCACGCCTCTGTGCGAAAGCCCTTCCTGACCCGTGTCACCACGGCTTGCAGCATTTCACCGACAGGACGCCGCGGGTCCAGTTCCGAGCCGATGTCCAACAACAATCGGAAGTAACGGGCTCGACGCTTCTCCCGCTCGTAGCGCTGAGAGTTCTCGATGGCGATGCGTACCATGCCCGCCATGTGGCTCAATAGCCGCTCATCGTGTTCGTCGAATTGCTGCCCCTTTCCCCCCCCAGAGACGCGGAGCACGCCGAGAACGACAGCCCCTTCCTTGGCCAATATAGGCACGGCCAGATAGGCCAGGCCGACCTCAGCGTGGATCTCGGAGTATTTCTTACTCCAGACCAGATCCTTGGCGATGCCTCGTAATTCCTCGTTGTCCCTGACGTTGGCGATACGCAGGGGGTGGCCATGTTTGACGATCCAGCCGGTTAGCCCTTCTCCCGGCGCGTACTCTATCCGCTCCGCTGGCATCTTCACGCTCTCCACAAGACCCGTGGTGCCGCGCAAGACGTAGCGACCGGTGATGTCGTCGCGCAGGAATATGGACGAACCGCCAGCATCGAGCCTGTCGCGAGCGTAGCGCACAACCAGCGCCATCAGACGATCGCGATCCAACTCGCCGTAGATTTCCAGCAGTTCCTGGTCAAATTCGAGCATCTCACTCCCTGCTTTCATTCCCTACCTACTCGAACAGGTCTAGACCGTATTGGATGAACAGTGGCAACAAGGTAATGGACATGATGTTCTGCAACTTGACCAGGATATGCAAAGATGGCCCGGCAGTGTCCTTGAGAGGGTCGCCAAAGGTGTCACCGATCACAGCAGCGGCGTGAGCATCGCTGCCCTTGCCACCGTAGAGCCCTCCCTCGATCAACTTCTTGGCGTTATCTAGGATCCCACCGGCGTTAAACAGGGTCTTTGACAACGCCGCAGACGAAGCCTTAACGCCAATCAGATAAGCCGCCAAGGCCCAGACACCCATGGTGAAACCAACTATGATGGGGATAACCATCGAGATAACGGTAGGCAGCAACATCTTCCGCAGAGCATTGGCCGTCGCTAGGTCCACACAGCGAGAGTACTCCGGAGTGGCTTTCCCTTCCATCAACCCCCGAATCTCGCGGAACTGGCGGCGCACCTCCTCGACTATCTTGAAGGCACCGTCATTGACAGCCCGCAAGGTCAGCGCCGAAAACAGGTAGGGAGTGGCGATGCCAAAGAACAAGCCACAAATGTTCAATGGATTGGTCAAGTTGACCCAGAAATCGTTGAGGTTGCTCAACTGGATGCCTTGTAGGCGAGCGATCTCAAATAGATAGGCGAACAGGATCACCAGACTGCCCATCGTCGCACAGCTCATCGCGTACCCCTTGGCCAGGGCCTTGGTCACGTTGCCCACAGCGTCCAGAGCGTCGCCGGCCTTTCGAGTCTCCCCGCTCAAACCAGCCATCTGGCTGATGCCGGCCGAGTTGTCGACGATGGGACCGAAGGCATCGCCGGCCATGATGATCCCCTTCATCTCCTTGATGCCCATAGTGGCGGCGGCGATGTAGTAGATTCCTTCCAATCCCCCACCACCTATGAGCCAGGAGAGGAGTATGATGGCCCCTAGAATGTACTCAGCCCACACTGTACTCTCCATACCGTAGGAGAATCCCGTCAGGATGCCCAGCGCCGGGCCACTCTGAGCATAGCGAGCGGTCTCACGCACCGGTCTCCCATGAGCACTGGTGTAGTACTGGACAACGGCCACGATCGCAAGGGTTCCCACCATCCCCAGGGCTTGAGCGTAGAAGAGGCCCACGTCGTGCATAATCCAGCGCGCAACCCCGTAGAAGAAAACCAAGCAGGTGAGAGCAGTGCCCAACAAACCAATGTTGACTGCCCTCGTTGGGTTTCCCTCATCTCGCCCACGCACCAGAAACACACCAACCAGAGTGGCCAGCACCCCAAGAGCGCGCGCCATGAGGGGAAACATCACCCCAGCCCAGCCGTACTTGCTGAAGAAGATGGGAGAAGCGGCGATGATCATGGTAGTGATCACATTATCTGCGCCCGACTCGAAGAGGTCGGCACCCCGGCCAGCGCAATCGCCGACATTGTCTCCCACCAAATCGGCGATGACCGCCGCGTTGCGGGGGTCATCCTCAGGAATACCGGCCTCGACCTTGCCCACCAGGTCGGCTCCGATGTCGGCGGCTTTGGTGTAGATGCCACCGCCCAACTGGGCGAAGAGTGCCGAGAGGCTGGCCCCAAAACCGAAGCCGACCAACATACTCACCCCTTCTGGGTCATCCGGCCCCAGTCCGAAGATGGACATGAGCAACACAATGCCCAGCAGGTTCAGGGAGACGATGGAGAGCCCCATGACCGAGCCTCCCCGGAAGGCGACGGTCAAGGCTCTACCAGCCGAAGTCCGGGCCGCGTTGGAGGTGCGCACGTTGGCCCGCGTGGCTACGTTCATGCCGATGAAGACGGCCAGCAGCGAGAAGACGGATCCCATCACGAAGCCGAAGGCGATCTGCCACTGCAGGAAGATCAGCAGCAGCACCGCGATGCCAGCGATGAAGTAGGCGATGGTCTGGAACTCCCGCCGCAGGAAAGCGTTCGCCCCCTCTTGGATGAAAGAAGCGATCTCCTGCATGCGAGCAGTGCCAGAATCTTGCTTGATGACCCACCAAGCCAAGATGCCGACGAAGATCATGCCGACGATGCCGGCCAGGGGAATAAGGAAGTTGATGATGATTGGGCTCATCTGTAGTCGGTTCTCCCCTCTTGAGAAAAGAAGAGTGATGTAGCACAGCCGATTCGTTCTCAGATGCGGCGGGGCTTGGACACACGATGCACAGTATACACAAGTCCCCATGTTCCGCCAAATAGCCAATGAGAGCTACTGGTAGGGGCGAAGCGTGCCCCGCTTGGGGCGGGGCGTGGCCTCCCCTACATCCCGACCATCCCGAGCTCCGCGAGCTTCTCCTGCCCAGGCATGCCCGTCTGCGAATCCCAGCCCCGCACCTCGTAGACCATCCCCAGCAGCCGTTCGAAGTCAGGCACGTAGCCTTCGGTGCCGCCATCTTCCAGCCTCTGCAGCACCAGTCTGGGCAATCGGTCGTTGGCCTGTGTGAGCCCCAGGCGGCGGTTCAGACAGCGCTTGAGATTGGAGAAACGTTCTCCCATCACCGCCAGGTCCTCGGCTGTCAGCGACCAACCGGTGGCCCCGTTGAGCATCCCCAGCACATGCTCCAGCGGCGGGTTCTGGAAGTGGCACATGATCATGCTGTTGGTCAGCGCACGCCAATCCATGCTCCGCACCGCCGCCGTCACCTCGGCCAGCGTCTCGCCCTGCCGCTGGCCGGAGACCACGCCCAGCTCGGGCACCCACTGCCCCTGCTGCGACATGTAGGTATCCCCCTGCATGTGGCAGGCCCCGCGTGGCGAGGTGGCGTAGACCAACCCCTGCCCACTGAAGGCCCGTGGATCGTGCATGGGCAACTCCAGGCCGTTGACCTGCACCGCCAACTCTTCGACGCCGAAGTGGTGCCCCACGGCGCGGGAGCCTTCGGCTAGCAGATCGCCGAAGCCCTGGCGGCGGGCGATCATCTCCACCAATCGGATCACCGGCTCCAGGTCGCCCCAGCGCAGCACCAGCCCTCCTGTCTCCCTCTCCCCGATGATCCCCCGATCGAAGAGGTAATAGGCGAAAGCGATGGTGCCCCCGGTGCTGATAGTGTCCAGCCCATAGAAGTTACACAGATGTCCGGCGTAGGCCACTCCCTCCAGGTCATCGCACAGGAGCAGGTTGCCGAAGCTGGCCACCGTCTCATACTCCGGCCCGTCCACTCTGGACAGCCCGTAGCGCTCCAGCTTCGTCTCCCGTCCGCAAGCGATGGGACAGCGATAGCAAGTCCGTGGGCGCACGAGGATGCTGTCCACCATCTCCGTCGCCGTCAGCTTCTCAGCAGGCTCCCACTCCCCCTGGGTGAAGTAGCGATGGGGCGCACTGCCGTACATCATCGCCATGTCCATCCAGAAATTGGAGCCCCCCAGGCGCAGCATCTGCGTCTGGATGTCGTCCTTGACGATGTCCCAGGCTTGTCGGCGCGCCGCCTTGAAAACCACCGCGTCGGCCAGCGGCACCGTAGCGGTGCCACGCACGGCGATACCCTTCAGGTTCTTGGAGCCCATAACGGTGCCCATGCCCGTCCGCCCGGCGGCGCGGCCGTGATCGTTCATCACCGCGGCGTACTTGACCAGATTCTCGCCGCCAGGCCCGATGCAGGCCACCCGCGCCCGCGGCTCCCCCAGCTCCTGACGAATCAGTTCCTGGGTGGCGTAGCTATCCTGACCCCACAGATGCCCCGCGGGCCGCAGCTCGGCTTGCCCTTCCATGATGCTCAGGTAGACGGATCGTTCGGCGCGGCCGGTGATGAGGATGCCATCGTAACCAGCAAAGCGCAGCTCCGGCCCGAAGAAGCCGCCGCTGTTCGATTCGCCCCACAGTCCCGTGAGCGGCGAGCGGGCGCACACCTCGTAGCGACCGCAGGCGGGAGCCGTCGTGCCCACCAGCGGGCCGGTGAGGAAGAGAAGCGGATTCTCCGGCCCCAGAGGGTCCGTATCCGCGTCCAGAAGATCGTACAGGACGCGGGCAGCCAGGCCACTGCCGCCCATGTAGAGACGAGCGTATTCCTCGTTGAGGGGTTCATCTTCCACGGTGCCACGTGTAAGGTCAACGCGCAGCAGTTTGCCCATGTAGCCGTTCATGTCATGCACTCCAAGTGGGTAGATTAGTAGATTGGTAGATTGGTAAGCTGGTAGGGAGTTCTGTCGACCAATCCAGCAGTTTACCAGCCTAGAAGTCCACCGACTGGCCCTCGTAGGCGCAGTGGTAGAGACGGGTAATTTCACCATGCGTGGGCACACGCAGGCTGGTGATGGTGTAGACGTCCAACTCGGCGTTGGTCGCCAACGTCTCCATGTTTGCCTCCAGTTCCTCGCGGCCAACCCCCAGTTCCTGCAACGTCAGTGGCTGTTCCACCTGGCGCATGAGATCGCGGATGGCCACCACCAAGCTGGCAGCGCCCTGTTCCTCCGTGTCCGCCGGCAACCCCAGAAAGCGGGCGATTTCGCCGTAGCGGGTAGGTATCATCGTCGGGCCGCGGGCGATGAACTCAATGGAATAGGGCAGGAAGAGGGCCACAGCGCGGCCGTGAGGCGTGTGGAAGATGCCGCCCAGTGCGTGGCCCATGCTGTGGGCCAGGGCGACCATGGAGTTGCCGAAGCCCATGCCGGCCAGAGTAGCCGCGTTGTGCATTTTCTCCCGCGCCTCGGCGTCGCTGCCGTCGGTATAGGCCCGCCGCAGATACTTGAACACCAGCTCTGTCGCCTTGAGGCACGGCCCATCGCAGAAATCGTTGGCCCAACTGTTGGTGTACCCCTCGATGGCGTGCGCCAGTGCGTCCAGGCCCGTATCGGCGGTGAGGCGGGGCGGCAGGTTGGCAGTGAAAAGGGGATCCACGATGGCCATATCCGGCAGGTTCTCCCGCGAGCCAAGCCCCAGCTTGCGCTGCTCGGCGGTGTCGGTGAGCACGATGGCCCACGTCGCCTCGGCGCCCGTGCCGCTGGTGGTGGGGATGGCGATCAAACGTGCCTTTTGGCGCAGCCCCAGCCGCTCGATGGGATTGATGCCGTCGGGCGTCAGATCGGGACGCTCGTAGAGCACCCAGATGCCCTTGGCAGCGTCCATGCAGGAGCCGCCCCCCAGGCCGATGATCCAGTCCGGCTCGAAGGCCAACGCCGCTGCTGCGCCGCGCTGCACCGTCTGCAGCGCCGGGTCTGGCTCAACTTCCGCCCACACCTGGCATTCCAGACCAGCTTTCTGTAACCGCTGCCGCACCAGATCCACGAAGCCAAGAGCCTCGATGTTGGCATCGGTGACCAGAAAAGCCCGCTGTCCCTGGACCTCCTCCAGATAGTCCAGCGCGCCCGGCCCGAAGATGATCTCAGGACTGTTGAAGAACCACATCTTGACCTCCTATACTGCAACGACTGAAGTCGCAACTACGAACCACGCATCCCGTGGTTCGCCGGTGATCATGCTCCACGTTTGTCCATATTCGTCCGCATCCTCTAGTAATTCTCCTCTTGGCCCATGACCATCAGCGCCAGCGCCCTCTGACCGTCAAAGGCACTGGCATATCGTCGGCAGTAGGTGCTGGGTCCCACATAGTGCCCCGCCCACTGAATCCCCAGGACGAAGACCAAACCCGCCGCCACTGTAGTGCGGTTAATCACCCGCGTGAACCCCCCCCCCACCCGATCGATCATGGCGACGAAGAAGCTGGGCAGCGACATCCCCGCCAGAGAGCCAATGAGGGTAATCAGCGAGGCGTTGGAATGGCGGCGGCGGGCGGCCCAGGATCCCAGGGGCACGCCCAGCACAGCGGGGGCGAGAGAGGCGGCCAGGAGCCCCGGGCTCTTGCTGACGATGGGCCAAAGCACCTCAGCGACGGGGATCTCCCGCTCGATTCATGGTAATGCCCCTGCATTGGCAAGAGATGAGCCTCAAAGGGCTCCGCATCCAACACAGGGAAAGGAACGACGAGGTTCACCTATCCCGCACACAACCTCGCTGTTTCTCCGATTGCCTTCATGCGGGGAACTCTGTGGGCACTTGCGTGCAGCAGTTGACCAACTCCTGCGCTGCCTTCACCGCCCGCATAATCTTCATCATATTGCCTTTGAGCTTGAGCCTGCGGGTCATCAGGGCCTGGATGGGATCCAGTTGTTTGGTGATCACCTGCTTCCAGGCACTGACCGACGCGTTGATGCGGAATTCGGGGTTCTCAACGCTCTCGTCCTCAACGATGAACGCGCCTCGACAGTCGCCGTGCCACAGGTCCATGTACATGATGATCGGCTCCGTCACACTGCCCTCGGGCTCAACGATGAAGTAGAAAGCCCCCTCCCAGGTCCTGGCCGCGCTGCGATAAGCCTCGCTCTCGTTGATCTTGACCATGAGAGTCCTGATCCACTCGTCGCTGCCGAAAGGAATGTTCATTATGACGACGTCCTCCTTGAAACTATGAAGCTATCGGGAATAGCGCATGAGAGGGAATCTCCTCCAGACGCAAGCCGGCCACAGTATACCACAGGAGCAGGAAAGGGGGAAGTTGGAGGTTGGAGAATCTTCCCCTTCGGCCCTCTAGCGCGCAATCAGGCTGCCAGGCTGGCAGCGGCGGCAGAAGCTGGTCAGCCGGCGGCGAGCCTTGATCTCGGAGATGGAAGTGCCGCAACGAGGGCAAGGCTGGCCGCCCTTACCGTGCACGGCCAGGAAATCCCGCGGCTTGGTGTGGATGTCTGCGCCCATGCGCTGCCGCACCTGGACGATAGCTTCGGTCAGTGTGCTGTGCATGGCTTCATACAAGCGTTCGGTCTCCTCCCGGGAAAGGGTGGGACGCTTGCGGAAGGGGTAGATGCCGGCGTGGAAGCAGATCTCATCGGCATAGGCGTTGCCGATGCCGGTCACGAAGCGAGCATTGACGAGGATGCCCTTGATCTCGCCGCGGTGGCGGCGCAATCGCTCACGGAATCGCTCAAGAGTTAGGGACGGGTCCAGCACATCCGGGCCCATCTCCGTCCAGCCAGTGATGAGCGCCAAATCATCGGTCAGGTACAGCTTGCCCATGTTCCTGCGATCGGCGTAGCGTAGCTCCTGGCCGCCGCTCAGCCGCAGGGTGACCTGCGTGTACGGCAGGCGGCGGGTCTCCGGCGAGCAGAGCTGCAAGCGTCCGCTGAGCATTAGATTGATGGCCAGCGCGCGGTCGCCGCTCAGCTTGAAGAGCAGGAACTTGCCACGTCGAGCGACGGAAGTGATGCTATGTCCCGTCAGGCCAGCCGCGAAGCCGCCGCCCGTCAGGTCGCGCAATACCAACGGGCGGCGAACCTCTACCTCCGCGATCGTCTGACCGACGATGTATGCCTGAAGGACTTCCTTGCTGACCTCCAGTTCAGGGAGTTCGGGCATCGGCTTTGTTCCTCGTCATCTCATTGTCATTCTACCACACCTCTCCCGATTCGTCAAGAGATTTAACAAGGTCAGCGTCTCAAGTTTGACAACTCACTACCGGACAATTCCTGAACTCTGTACCGGACACTTCTCCGGCAAGTCACCAAATGGGACGCGGACAAACGCCGATGGCCGCGGACATTAGGGACAATTGGGCGAAAAAAGAAGAAGAACATCCGCGTTTGTCCGTGTTCATCCGCGTCCTGGCGAAAGTGTCCGGTACTGTAGTTTGACAATAGAACATATGTTCGATATAATACCCTCCACATCACAGCCAGTGGCCGGCCCCTTCTCTGACGCCCCCGGGCTAGGCGGTCACCCTGTCGGCACTCCACCCACTGGCTGTCCGGGAAGCTGTCTTGAGCATGAAACGCAGTAAACGACGCCGTCTGGAAGCCGCTGTCGCCCGCGTCAACCGCCGCTACGGCACCCAATCGCTGGTCAGGGGCAAGCCACCGACGGCCATCGGCACGGCTACCGCCATTCCCCATATCTCTACCGGTTTCCTGCCACTCGACCAGGCACTGGGCATCGGCGGTCTGCCCAAGGGGAGGGTGAGCGAACTCGTGGGCCCTGCCACCTCGGGCAAGACGACGCTGGCCCTCAAATTCCTGGCCCAGGCGCAGAAGGGCGGCGGACAGGCCTGCCTGCGCCGCGGGCGCGGCAGACAGGTGGCCTACGTGGATCAGGCCCGCTCCTTCGATCCCGACTACGCTCACCGCTGCGGCCTCGACCTCTCTCGGTTGCTGGTCGTCGCTCCCTACGACCTTCCGGAGGCACTGGCCATGACCGAAGCGCTGGCCGGAAGCGGGGGACTGGAGGCGGTCGTCTTCGATGGGCTGGATGCGATCTGGGGTGATGCGGTCTCCGCGTCACTACTAGCCGCCTGCCTCGACCGGCTGGCGGCCCCGCTGGCTCGCTCGGGCACGGTGCTGCTCTTCCTGCATGGACATGGAGCTGCGGTGGGTAGATCTCCAGCCCTCTCAGCCCTGGCGCACCACGCCACGGTGCGGCTGCACATCGTGCGGGAACGATGGCTGCGGAGCCACGGCGACATCCGCGGCTACGAGGCCCGGGTGGAGGTGCTGAAGAACCGGCTGGGACCGGCTGGCCGCACGGTATCCATCGCCATCAAGTTCAACGGCACGGTGCGAGGCAACGGCCTGTGACGACTCTGAACACATACAACCATCCGCTGTGGAGCAACCCGTGAGCGTTTCTGGTCGGCGCCACCCTGATCCCTGATCACCGACCACTGATTGTACTGGTTCCCTGATCACCATGTTCATTCTCTACTGCACCATCCCCCATTTCGCCGCTGCCCTGGCTCGGCGAGACGATCCGAGTCTGAGAGACCGTCCGCTGGTGCTGATCGGCCCCCGGCGACAGGTTTTCGCTATCTCGGCCGAGGTAGCCGCGTGCGGCATCGTCGTTGGCCTGACGGCCCGAACCGCCGAGGTGCGCTGCCCCGAGGCGCGGCTGTTAGAGGCAGATGTGGCCCGCTATCGGCAGGAGTTCGAGACGCTGCTGCAGCTTCTGGAGTTCAGCAGCCCCAGAGTAGAGCCGCACGGCTGGGGTGCAGCCTACGTGGATCTGGGCGACCTGGCCCGAAACCACGCCGAGGGTGTGGCGCTCTGCAGCGAGATCGGGAGAACAGTGCGGCAAGAGCTAGGGGAGACACTGCAGCCAGCGCTGGGCTGGAACAGCAGCAAGTTCACAGCCCAGGCCGCCGCCCGGCGCACCCGACCAGGGCATCTCCTGGGCGTGGCGGCGGTGCGGGAGAGGGCCTTCCTCAAGCCACTGCCGGTGCCGCTGCTACCGCTGGGAGAGGATGCCCTGCGGCGTCTCGGCTTCCTGGGGCTGCGCACGCTGGGACAATATGCGGCGCTGCCTTCAGCGGCGGTGTGGCAGCAGTTCGGACGGGCCGGACGGCTGGCGCAGCGCTGTGCTCGTGGCCAGGATGACCGCCCCGTGGTATCCCGCTCGCACGAACACCGCCTGATGGCTGATTGCGAGTTCGAGGTTCCCCTGACCGAGCGCGAACGACTGTTGGCGGCGCTACGGCAACTGGTCTCGCCGCTGCTGGTGGAACTGCGAGGAAACCTGCAAGCCTGCGGGCAACTGCGGCTGACGGTGCGCTTTGCCGACGGCACCGCCCAGGAGCGGGGTCGCACCTTCCTTTTCCCTACGGCGGAGGAGGCACGGGTCATGCTGGTCCTGAGGCAGTTGCTGGATGGCCTGCGCTGGCAAGCCGGGGCCGAGGCCTTGGAGGTGATCTTGGAACGGATCCAGGACGCCGTGGCCGAGCAGTTGCCCCTCTTCCCGGCCGGGCCTGCCCTGAGCGGAGCCAAAGGAAACGAGCGGGAGCGCAAGCTGCGGAAGGTGCAGCAGGTCCTGGCGGCCCGCTTCGGCGCCCATAGGCTGCGGCGGGCGGTGCTGTCCCAGCCCGGTGCACCCTTGCCGGAGTGGCGGGTCGGATGGCTGGATTGAGGGAGAATGGAGGATGGATGAAGGAAAATGAAGGATGGAGGATGGAGGATGGAGGATGGATTGAAGCAGAGATCAAGGAGTAGAGTCGTACTCAGCGCCGAGGAACAGCAACTGATTCTGCAATTCCTCGGCCGAGAAGCGATTCAACAGATTCTCCATCCGACGCAGCCAGGCACTAACGGCCGAATGGCCAATGAGGATGATGATACCCCAGTGCTCCCGTCCGCCCTCCACCCATGTTGCATGTACCCCGATCTGAGACAAGGAGAAGGGGAGAGGGGGAGAGGGGGAGACAAGGAGACCTTTGGTATGATCGAGGACTCACAAGCCGTATGTCCCCTTGTCTCCTTGTCCCCCTGTCTCAGACGGCCAGCCGCACGCCAGCATCCTCATCGAAGTACAGCCGGGCGACGAGGGAGCTCAGTTCCGTCACCATCGCCCCGGTTCACTGTGAACGACCGCCACACCCTCGGCGACTTTCTCGACTTTCAAGCGCTGCTTGGCAATCACCCGCTCGGACTGGCTCTCTTCGATAAGCCTGTCTATCTCAGGTTGGTGATCGTAGTAGTACGAGAGAGCATCGTAAACCTGGGTCGCGGTCAGGTGAGGAAGAGCAGCCAGGATGTCATCCACCGACTGGCCGGCCTGGACCCGCTCGACGATGTGACGCACGGAGATGCGGGTCCTTCGGATGATGGGCTCGCCCCCGCTGATGTCGGGCCGGCAGACAATCCGAGGGTGTCCTTCCGCTGCCCGGTCAACCAGGGCGTTGTAGTCCTCGTAGCGGACCAAAACGGCCTTGGGGCGGCTGTAGCGGGTGATGAAATAGGGCTCGCCGGTGGCCTCCAGCGTGGCCAGGATGTCTTTGAGTTTCTGTCTCACTTCACTAACGGGGATGATCTGGACCGCCATGAGTCACCTCCATGTGCTTGTCTGTTGTACAAGACAATGACACATCCACACGGAGATCTTGTCAAATGGATGATGGAGAGGTGGAGAGTGAAGGATGGATGGTGGAAATGGAAAGTGGGGGTCCATTCTCCAATTGCCAACCTCAAACCTCCAACTTCCATGAGGAGCAGCCATGACACGACTATGGCCTGAAGGGGAGCCGGTGGAGATGTGGGGCAGGGAGGAGACGCCGGCTGGTTTCGAGTGGCAGGGGGAGCCCCATCGCATCCTGGAACTTTGCAATCGCTGGCGGGTGCACACCCGCTGGTGGGAGCCGGAGCAGGCCATCTGGCGGGAGTACCTGAAGGTGGCCACCGATACGGGGCTCCTGTGCCTGATCTATCGCGACCTGCTCAAGGGCGGCTGGTTCCTGGCCCGGCTGTACGACTGAGGTCTGAGGCAACGTGGCAACGAAGACTGAGTACACTGAATACGTCGAGTTGCATTGCCATAGTCACTACTCCCTGCTCGACGGCGCTTCGTCGCCGGAGTCGCTGGTGGAACAGGCGACGGAATTGGGCTATCCAGCGCTGGCGCTCACCGATCACGACGGGCTGTACGGAGCGGTGCGCTTCTGGCAGGCAGCCAGACAGTGGGGAATCCAGCCTATCATCGGCGCCGAGGTCACGCTGGACGACGCCTGCCCTGACTATGCCGTGCAAGGCCAAAAGGAGCAGCGTCGAAGAGGGCACCACCTGACGCTGCTGGCAGAGACGCAGGCAGGCTACGGCAACCTCAGCCGATTGATCAGCGCCGGACAACTGGCCGGACAGAAGGGACAGCCCCAACTGACGCTGGAGACGCTGTCCGACCACGCCGAGGGCCTGATCTGCCTCTCCGGCTGCCGCCAGGGGGCGGTGGCCTCGGCGCTGCTGGCCAAGGACAGAGGCAGGGCCTATGGTACTGCCGCTCACCTGCACGAGATCTTCGGCCCCGACCGCTTCTGGATCGAGTTGCAGCGGCATTATCTGCCGACCGACGGTCGGCTGGTAGCGGAGTTGACGGCCCTGGCCTGCCAACTAGGCGTGGGTTTCGTGGCCACCAACAACGTCCACTACGCCCAGCGATCCAGCCAGCGGCTGCACGACGTCCTGACCTGCGTCCGTCACCGCACCACCCTCCACGAAGCGCTGGCCGGCGGGCTGTTGCACCCCAACTCCGAGCGCTTCCTCAAGCCGCCACAAGAGATGTCCGCCCTCTTCGCCGATTTGCCGCGGGCGCTGCGCAACACAATGGCCATCGCCGAGCGCTGCCAGGTCAGTATGGACTTCTCAGAGCAGCGGCTGCCTGCCTTCTCCGTGCCCCAAGGCCACACCCCGGCGACCTACCTGCGCACCCTCTGCGAAGAGGGACTGCAGCGCAAGTTCGACCCCATCACGCCGCAGGCCAGAGCCCAACTGGATCACGAGCTGGTCGTCATCGAGCGCACGGAGCTAGCTGGCTACTTCCTGGTCGTCTGGGACATCGTGCGCTTCGCCCGTTTGCGGTCCATCCGCTGCCAGGGGCGGGGCTCGGCGGCCAACTCGCTGGTGACCTACCTCCTGGAGATCACGCCGGTGGACCCGCTGCGCCACAACCTGCTCTTCGAGCGCTTCCTGAGCGAGGGGGCACACACCATGCCAGACATCGACGTGGACTTCGCCGCCGACCGGCGAGAGGAGGTCATTCAGTACGTCTACGAGCGTTACGGCGAGGAGCACGTGGCCATGGTCTGCAACGTGGTCACCTACCGCGCCCGCTCGGCACTGCGGGACGTGGCCAAGACGCTGGCCTTCCCGCCGGATGTCGTTGACCGGGCGGCCAA
>CBDURC010000030.1:0-17361 GCA_965369635.1 uncultured Anaerolineales bacterium
TCGAAGAGACCGGAGCGAACCCCTCATGGCGCGAGGGTTTCCGCCTCGGCTGGTCGAAGCGGACTTTGCGGCTCTTCGGCATAGACCTGGTGATCGGCATTCCCTTCGCCATTGGCGTCATCTTGCTGCTCCTGCTGGCGCTCTCACCGCTGCTCATGCTGACGGTGGACAACAAGGCCCTGGATGTCCTCAGCACAGTGATGACCATCGGCCTGGTGCTGCTGGCCATCGTCCTGATCATCGTGGCCAGCGTGATCGTCAACGTGGTCAAGAGGTTCATGCACCGCCAGGCGGCGCTGGAAGGCCACAGCATCGGCCAGAGCATCGTCCTGGGCTATCAGATGGTGCGGGCCAACCTGAAGGACTCGGCGATCATGTGGCTGCTGATGTTGGGTGTGGGCTTTGGCTGGGGCATCGTGATGATCCCTGTGGTCATCATCGTGCTGCTGCTCGCCGGAGCGGTGGGCGGCATCCCCGCCTGGCTCATCTGGCAGGCCACGGAACTGCCCTGGCTCGCGCTGCTGGTGGGCATTCCACTCTTCTTGCTGATTCTCATCCCGCCGCTGGTATTTCTGAATGGGCTGTATCTCGTCTTCCAGTCCAGCACCTGGACGCTGACCTACCGCGAGTTCAAGCAGCGAGGCTGGGAACTGGAAGCTGGAAGTCCGGCAATGGGGGCTGGTAATACCTAACGCCCTCAATGATCGAAAGTGTCTAACGAAAGCACGCAACCGCGCCAGCGCGGTCGCCTGTACCGCGTCTTCATCAACGCAGAGGAGCGTCGCCTGCGAACCGGGTGGCGACTCCTCTGCTTCGGCGTGGTTTTCATCGTCACCACGCTGCTGGCCCAGCTTCCGTTGGCCTTCGCGCTGGGAGTGCAGGCACTGCCCCCGTGGGCGGAGCAACTCCTTTTCTATGCGTTCTATCTGGCGGCATTGCTTCTGACCACCTGGCTGGCGCGGCGGTTCCTGGACAGACGGCCCTTCCTCGACCTGGGGCTGCGTCTGGGCCGTGGCTGGTGGGCCGACTTGCTCTTCGGCGCGGCCCTGGGCGGCGTGCTGATGGCCGGCATCACTCTGGTCGAATGGGCCGCTGGCTGGCTGGAGTTCCGGGGCTTCGCCTGGCAGACGGTGGGCTGGGGACAGCTTCTGATCTCATTGGCCGCCGCCTTCTTCGTCTACATCGCGGTGGGCGTCAATGAAGAGCTGATGATGCGCGGCTACGTGATGCAGAACCTGGCCGAGGGGCTGAACATGCGCTGGGCGGTGGTAATCTCCTCAGTCGTCTTCGGCCTGCTGCACATGGGCAACCCGTACGCCAGTTGGGTCTCCACTCTCAACGTCGCCGTGGCCGGCGTGTTCCTGGCCGCGGGCTACCTGGTCACCCGTTCCCTCTGGTTGCCCTTCGGCCTGCACTTCGGCTGGAACTTCTTCCAGGGCACGATCTTTGGCTTCCCGGTCAGCGGCACGGGTGGCTTTCATCTGATCCGCCAGGCAGTGGCCGGGCCGGAGTGGGTGACGGGCGGCCCTTTCGGCCCCGAGGCGGGGCTCACAGGGTTGACGGCAATGGTGGTGGGCACGGTGCTGATCTGGCTGTGGGGAAGAGGACTCAACAAACGCAATCCGTAAGACGACTCTACTGAAAAAGGGTCTTCCGTACCCAGATGGTGGGACGTGCGTGCCCCTGCATGCTCACTTTTCATGGCACGTTCCCCCAATTCGGGTTGTTTTTGGCGTCAAAGTGGGACGTTGGCCCCGCCGGCTTGATCATCTTGGAGTTTTCTCAGCGGAGTCGTCTTACGCATCACGTCCCCGCAGATTTCGAGTGTGTCTGGTGTGCTCCGATTTGCCAACCCTCCCCACTTGTGTTAGAATTCGGCTATTGCTGGGGGATAGTTTAACTGGCAGAACGGGTGACTCTGAATCACTTGGTCGGGGTTCAAATCCCTGTCCCCCAGCCTCAACTGCATAGCTGGTTTCGGGCGGGCTCTTGTGGTGGTAACCAGGAGCCCGTTCGACGCGTATGGAGTTGTTAGCATGACCCTTGACCACCAAGGCTGGAACCGCACAGGTGAAAGCTGTCGCTTCCTGAATCGCTCACAACCGATCAGCGTCGGCAGGAAACAGCGCTGTAAGGGCAGGAGCGCTGGAACGCTTCGGGCAACCAAAACGCTCATGGTCTGACTTGCTGCTTCTAGTTGTGCGAATGCTGTGGCAGAGGTCAAAGGTCATGGTAGATGCCGATGATTTCATTCAAGATGAAATGGACCAGTGGGTTGGCCACGGCAACGACGACTCGAGCGATCTCGGCGGTATCGGTGAAGGGCCAGTTGGGGGAGTTCCCCGCGAGCTCGCGGAGGTCCACGAGGATGCCCGTACGGTCGGACAGATTGCCCAGGTTGTCCATCTCCGCCTCTGTTCCCTGGAGCAGCGTTCTCTGGATAGCCGAGATCTGTTGGAATATGCCTTTCGATGTCCAACGGGCGCTGCGCCAGAACCCACAACCTATGGGCATGCCGGCACGAGAGCTTGGTAGGGGCAGCTCTTGCGCCTGCCCAGGGCGATCACAGCGGATCGCCGCTACGTCCGACCATGCAGTCGCCTCCGCTCCCTGTCTTGACCGGCCTAGGCAAGACCGCAGTCAGCAGAAGAACGGAACAAGAGGAAAGCTAGTTCCGAACTTCCGCTGTTCCTCTGACAAAGTCTCTCTCCCCTTATCTCTGCCCTCGCCTTTGCGCCTTCTCGATCTTGGCCCAGGTGTCGCGCAGCGAGACCGTCCGGTTGAACACGAGCCTTTCGGGGAATGAATCCTTCGTGTCCACGCAGAAGTAGCCCTGGCGCTCGAACTGGACAATGTTTCCTGGCGCGGCGCCCGCCAGGCTCGGTTCCACACGGCACCCCGTCAAGACGTCCAGAGAGTTCGGATTCAGACTGTCTATGAAGTCCTGGCCCTCCTCCACATCCAGCGGGTTGGCCACGGAGAAGAGACGATCATACAAGCGCACTTTGGCTTCCAGCGCGTGGGGTGCCGAGACCCAGTGCAGCGCCCCCCTGACCTTGCGTCCGTCGGGAGCCGAACCGCCACGCGTCGCCGGATCGTAGGTGCAGTGCAACTCGACCACTTCGCCCTGTTCATCCTTGATCACGTCCACGCAAGTGACGAAGTAAGCATAGCGCAGCCGCACCTCGCGGCCAGGAGCCAAGCGGAACCACTTCCTGGGCGCATCCTCGCGATAGTCGGTCCGTTCGATGTACAGCTCGCGGGAGAAGGGTACCAGGCGCGTCCCGGCGCCGGGGTCCTCGGGGTTGTTGATGCACTCCATCTCCTCCACCAGGTCCTCTGGATAGTTGACCAGGACGACCTTGAGGGGACGCAGCACACCGAACGCGCGTGGCGCGCGCTTGTTCAGATCCTGGCGCAGGCAGTGCTCCAACAGAGCGACATCCACGATGCTGTTGGCCTTGGCCACGCCGATGCGACCGCAGAAATCACGGATGGCCTCCCGCGTGTAGCCCCGTCGCCGCAAGCCGGACAGCGTGGGCATCCGCGGATCGTCCCAGCCGCTGACGAGCCCTTCGTTCACCAATCTCAGTAGCCTGCGCTTGCTCAGCACGGTGTAGTTCATGAATAGCCGGGCGAACTCGATCTGCCGCGGATGGTAGATATCCAATGCGTCAAGATACCAGTCGTACAGAGGGCGATGATCTTCATACTCCAGCGAGCAGAGCGAATGCGTGATCCCCTCGATGGAGTCGGACTGGCCGTGGGCGTAGTCATACATAGGGTAGATGCACCATTCGTCGCCCGTGCGGTGATGCTCGGCGTGCAGGATGCGGTACATGACGGGGTCGCGCAGGTTCATGTTGGGAGAGGCCATGTCGATCTTGGCCCGCAAGGTGCGAGCGCCATCGGGGAATTCGCCGGCGCGCATGCGCTCGAACAGGTCCAGGTTCTCCTCCACCGAACGATTGCGATACGGGCTGTCCTGCCCCGGCTCAGTCAAGGTGCCCCGATATTCTCGGACCTCATCTGCGCTCAAGTCGCAAACGTACGCCTTGCTCCTTCTGATCAACAGCACAGCATATTCGTAGAGTCGCTCGAAGTAGTCCGAGGCGTAGAACAGCCGATCACCCCAGTCGTATCCAAGCCAGCGGATGTCCTCCTTGATCGACTCGACGTACTCAACTTCCTCCCTGGCTGGATTGGTATCGTCGAAGCGCAGGTTGCACAGGCCGCCGAAATCCTCAGCGACACCGAAATCAATGCAGATGGCCTTGGCATGTCCAATGTGCAGATAGCCGTTGGGCTCTGGCGGAAACCGCGTGTGCACTCCACCGCCGAAGCGGTTCGTCCGCAAGTCCTCCTTGACAGCATCTCGAATGAAGTCAGAGGGGCGGGCAGCATCGGTTGTGGTCATACTCACAGCTCCCTTCTTGCTTTTTCTTTCAGTTGCGGTGTTTCTCGAAGAGCGAATGCGCAAACAACAATAGCAGACATAGCGAGTACATTCCAGATACCGGCCCACACTGCGCACCCTCTACGGCCCCGTGGGCGTGGTGGAGATGTACGGTGCGACGGAGGGGATGATCGGCCAACAACTCGATGAGAAACCCTACTGGAGCCCCAACTACGACGGATTCCTCTTCGAGGTGCAGACCGGCCGCTGTGTGAAGATGCTGCACGAGATGCGCCGCGGCGAACGGGGCAGCCTGATCGTCTCCACGAGCGTGCTGCCGCGCTATCGCATTGGCGATCTAATCCTGGCCTTCGGCGACAGCTATCTCCGCTGCATCGGCCGCGAGCGCCCCTGCTCACTCCCTCTCCTTGTCTCAGATTGCAGCGTGAGAGCGCCTCTGCTCGTCACAAACCACAGGCCTTCCTAGATAAGAGGGCAGCTTATGGCCGCTTCCATTTGAAGAGGCCGCCGAAAAGGATGGCCAGGCCGACAGCAATGGGGATGAGCGGCCATAGTTGGTCGAAGCCAAAGGGCAAGAAAGTTCCGCTGGCCCCAATGATCAGCAGAACGACGCCGGCGATGATCTTGCCGCCAACAGGGCGTCGGTAGTCAGGTACAACCAGGCGCACGATGGCCTCCAGGATGAAGATGCCCCCGATGCCCAGCAGGAACCAGGCCCACCAATCCCCCCATCCGATGAAGGCCAGGTCCAGGTTGGCAAGGAGCATGGTCACGCCGAGCCAGATGATGATCAGCGCGCCCATGGCTGTCCCCAAGGGATCTCTCACCCACTTTTCCTCCATACCGCCACCCGCGCCTCCCTTTTCTTCCTTCTCGTCTTTCTCGTTTGAACTCATCTTGTCTCTCCTTTCGTGCTTTGGAATGGATGTATTCCCAATGTCGCGATGTCTGTACCGCTGATTGTCTGCTTGCACCACCCCCTTTCAACGTCGGCGGCCAGTATCTGCTTCCACAAATTCCTCGGATAGGCCCTGACGCGGGCAAGCCGCAACCAAACAAGCGTATCTTACCGCAGGGTGAGGTCGCCTTCGCCTCGCATGATCACGTCCACCGCAGGCTGCTGCCGCAGCGTCTCCTCGGCTAGAAAGGTGACATGCGGCCCGCCCAGCAAGGTGACGACGTTGGGGTTCACCCTCCAAGACGCCAGCGAGCTGTGCCAGCCCCAGAGGTGGGGAGACGCAATCGCCCATCAGGTCCTAGACCTTCTTCGGCGGTTCGATGAGCAGCACGTTCATCGACTTCACTCCTAGCGAGGAGCCATGGCCCGAATGCAACCGGGGCAGAGAGAGCAAAAGCGGGAGCGGCGAGGATAGCTATGTCGTCGCAGTATTATAGCAGAGAAGGCAAGAAAGCACAAAGGTGCTTCCGTGAGCTATGTTTGCTCAGCAAGGGTAGGTATGCTATAATGGTGTATGACATGACGAAGTCCATGGACGCCGACGTGCTGGTGGTAGGCGCAGGCCGGCCGGCTCGACGACCGCCTACCTCCTGGCCCGCCACGGCTGGGACGTCCTTCTGGTGGATCGAGCGCACTTCCCCCCGCCCCAAGACCTGTGGCAATGGCCTCACTCCACGAGCCGTGGCCGCGCTCCGACGGCAGCCAAACCGGCGAAAGACAGAGGACCAACGACGAGTCCTTTCCCGTCTTTGGATACTCATGCCCCCTGAGATCATGAAACAGAAGGTTGACCAGACGCTGATTGCCCTTCGGCAGGCCGATCCGCAGGCCACCGTCGCTGCCATCGTACGCACGGCGGAGGCGGCGGAGGCGCACCGCGCCGAGGTGGAAGCCACCGGCCTCACCGTGCAGCGGGTCTTCCGTCTGGTGCCTGGCTTGGCAGTGGAGGGCAAGGTCACCGACGTGTTGGCTCTGGCCGACCGGCTCTGGGTAAGGTCGATTTCACTCGATCGGGAAGTGCACGCGATGCGTGGAACGTGAAACTTGATGCGTGAAACGTGAAGTGTGGAACGTGAGGCGTGGACCTGATGCGAGGGAGTTGTACTCCCAAGCAAGGGATCGGAGTGCAATTTCTCGCCATTGGGTAGATACGTAAGTACAAGGAGCTGACGAGATGGCAGACAAAGTTCACCCGCGTGTGCTGGAGTACCTGGCCCTCAGAGAGCCCGGGCAGCCGATACCGGTGATCGTCAAGTACGCCAAAGTGCAAGTACCTGAACAGAGGAGGCGGAGGCGAATCTCGGGCGCGGCGGATCGCTACGTCTACCGCCGGGTGTCTGCTGTGGCCATGCAGGTAACGGCGGCCGGATTGGGTCGGCTGAACGAAGATCCCGACGTCGTCGCCGTGTGGCCCGATCTGCTGATGCACACGATGCTGGACGTGTCCGCGCCCCACATCCGCGTGCCCGAGGTGTGGGCTGAAAGTGGCAAGGGTGCAGGGATACGCGTGGCGGTGGTGGACACGGGGATTGATGCCGACCATCCTGACCTCGCCGGCCGAGTGGTGGCAACGGTCAGCTTTGCCGGAGCGAGCGGTGCCGACGGGCACGGTCACGGCACGCACCTCGCGGGCACCATCGCCGGCAACGGCACGGCCAGCCAGGGCCGCTACGTGGGCATGGCCCCCGAGGCGCTCATCTACGCCGCCAAGGTGCTGCGGGACGACGGCGCTGGGATGATGAGCGACGTCATGGCTGGCGTGGAATGGGCCGTTGACCAGCATGTGCAGGTCATCAACCTCTCTCTGGGCAGCGACGAGAAGAGCGACGGCACCGATCCTCTCTCTGAGTTGTGCGACGCAGCGATGGCAGAGGGTATCGTGGTCTGCGTGGCGGCAGGGAATGCAGGGCCTGGTCAAGGTACGGTAGGCTCGCCCGCCAGCGCCCGCCAAGTCATTACCATCGGCGCTGCCACGGACGTTGACCGGATTGCCAGCTTCTCCTCACGAGGGCCAACGAAGGATGGGCGCACCAAGCCGGATGTGGTGTTCCCCGGGGTGGACATCGTGGCCTGCCGCGCTGCGGGCACGCGCATGGGCACTCCAGTTGGTGAGCACTATACCCAAGCTTCAGGTACCAGCATGGCCACTCCACACGCGGTCGGTGTAGCCGCGCTGTTGTTGGGAGCAGAGCCTGCCCTTACACCAGCAGAGGTCAAGGCTCGCTTCCAAGCTGGGGCTGTGGACCTGGGGCTGGACGGGAACACGCAGGGGGCCGGCCGGGTGGATGCCTACGCCGCGCTCACTCAGGAGGAGCCCCCCCCAGGGCCTCCTCCTCCGCCACCGCCTCCCGCGCCACCGGACGGTTGCCTGGCCGCGCCCCTGCAATGGCTGGGGATTCATCGATAGGGATGTCAGCGCAAGAGCGGAACGAGCGGAGAGGGGGCACCAGGGAAAAAGGACAAGTCCTTCCGCTACTCCGCTGACAGAAGGACTCGTGTTAGAGCCTAATCGTCATGCAGCCCCACGCCGTACATCTGATCGGGGGCCAGGATCTCGGGAAAACGGGGACGCAGGGCTTCGCGGGCGGTGTAGCAGAGGTGGCAGGCGTCAGCGTAGCTCTCTTCGTGCGCCAGGCTGTATCGGCGGACCAATTCCGCCGGGCCGCCATCCAGCAGCGGGCCGATGACGGGGTGCCCTCGTGGATCGTAAGCGGCGACTAACTGGACCAGCGGCTGTTGGAAGAGGTTGCCCATCGTTATCCCCTGGCAGAGGTGCAGGTAGCCCAGAGGGTCAACGTGCACCCGGGTGGGGGTTGCTAGTTCTTCGTGGGGGCACTTGGTGAAGCCTTCCCAGGGCTGACGGGGCACCCCCGCCAGCAGCTTCGCCACGGCGCGACCGCGGAACATCAGCGTCCCTCCTGGCTGCTCCGGATAGAGCTCACTACCCTCCGGCGTCTCGACGGCGAACGTTCCACAGCGCAGACCCAAGGCGCGTGCTGCCGCCGCACCGCATCGGACCTCGGGGATTTCCGTCTGTGCGTCCGTCTCGCCGTGAAAGAGATCGCTGGAGAGATCGAGGCCAGACAGGTTAGCGGCCACCAGCGGTTGCAACCATTCGACGGCATCCTCCTCGCTCGTGGCCCAGTAGGCGTTGGACACGATGCCCACATCGAACCCACGCTGCTGTCCCTCCCCCACCGCCTTCACCATCACCGGATAGAAGAGGAATGGCTCGCCCCCCTCAAGGAAGATGTCACTCACGGTGCCCAGTTCAGCCGCCTGCCGGTAGATGTCCCGAATTTGCGACAGAGTCATCGTCCCCACGGCGAAGGGGCTCCCCCAGACGAAGCAATGGTCGCATTCGTGAGTGCACTTGTAGCTGAGCAGCAAATGCAAGCCAGTGAGGTTCATGGCTTCCCCCGCTTGAAATGATGAGCCCGAATCTGAGGCTCCGCCACAGCCTTCTTGGCTTCCTATAAGTCTCTCATGATCAAGGGGAAGATGAGGCTGTGCTTCAGCGCCGAGGCACGCTCGCTGTGGAAGATGTCTCGTTGTGCCCCGGTCAAACGTCCCGCCCACACTGCATGCACTCGCCCGTCAGGAGCTGCTGCCAGGGCCACATCCTGCAAGCCCAGCGGATTGCTAACGATCCTCTCGGTCGGGAACCAGTCGCTGGCCTGGGCCCCCTTGCGACAGGATCGCAGTGTCGTTCCCTCCGTCCATACCACGTGCAGATAGTCCTGAGGTGTGACGACGAGGCGCGCCAGGTGACACTCGTCCGGCGATTGCGAGATGTTGGCGGGCACCGACCAGTAGCCCACCTGACCATAGCTGCAGCGAATCTGCCAACTGCTGCCTTCCTCCTCTTCCCAGACTAGATGGGCGGTGCCCTGCTTGTCCAGGCCTAGATCGCCGATGGCGGAGTGAGCCCCGGCGCTGGCGGAGATGTTCTCTGGCAGCGACCACCCATAGCCATCCCAACGGCTGTAGTAGATTTCGAAGGGGCTGGAGGGGGTGTCTTGATCCTGCCAGATCACATGCAGCCGGTCTTGTGCGTCAACAGCCAGGGCAGGAACGCTGCCGCGGGCGCTGGGAATGGGTCCGCTGACCCAATAGCCATTCTCCTGATGAGCATGGTAGATCACCGAGTAGCCCGGAGTAGTGTCAGCCCAAACACCGTACAGGATGCCATCGGGAGCCAGAGCAATGCGCGGCGTGCCCGAAGCGCCGCTGGTGTGGGAGATGTTGCGGGGCAAGCTCCAGACATCGTACCTCCAGGAGACGTGGTAGATCTCCCAGTTGCCGCCGAACTCGTTGGCAAAGAGCGCGTGCACCGTACCTGCATCATCCGCGACCAGCGTCGGCCTCTCGCCCATGGCCACACGGACAGGCGAGGACCAGATGTCGCCCGTGCGGTGGCTGTGGTAGATCTCGTCCCCCTGTTCCCAAAGCACGTGCACCGTGCTGTCGGGGGCTAAACCCACTGCCGGGGAGAGAGAGTCTGCAACGCCGTGGGACGGGTTGACTGCCGAGCTCCAGGCGGCGTCGTCCGCACTCCGAGACGAGACGACTTCGATGCCTGATGTCGGCATCTCAGACGGTTCTGGGCCTTGGTGAAACCAACCAAGGACTCGCCCCCAGAACCGTGGAATGAGGCCGCGCCGTGCGGCCTTGGATCCGACAGGGTCAGATGAGCGCGACTCAGGTAGCGACATGAGAGCCTCCTTCTCCTTCTCCTTGGTCAGCGTCAACCCTTGCCGACTTGCCCACAGTCCGTTCCGGGAGCAGCACCAAGAAAGGGCTCAGCGGCTCAGGCTGAGATCCCCTGCCTGTGGCTGAACCAGACGATCGAAGTCGGCGTAGGCGACCTTCATGGTCTCCGTGTACGTCCCGACGCGGAAGACGATTTCGGCGTGTTCGGTCAGGGCGCGGTCCACGTAGACTGGCAACTCATACAGATTGCCGAAGGGGGGCATGGCTCCCACCCGGCAGTCAGGGAAGTGCTGGGAGAATTCCGCTTCCGTCGCCAGCAGCACTTTCTTCACCCCCAGCAGGTTGGCAGCCTGGCGGAAATCCACGCGACCGCTGGCCGAAAGAACCAGCATGGTCATCTGCTTGTCAGCCCACACCATGACCACTTTGGCCAATTGGTGACCAGAAACGTGCTGGGCTGCGGCCACCTCCTGAGCCGTGTACGCCTCCGGGTGCACCATGGCTTCGAAGGAGACGTTGTGCTCTCGCAGATACTTCTTGAGACGCTCTTTGCATTTCACCGCCATCCCTCCTTTGCACAGACGGAACCTCGAACTTATCGACGAAGCAGGTCAGCACGATGATCAAACACACGCCTGCGATGACTCGGAGTGTCTCCCTTCAGTGCACCCATTATACCATTGGCTTTCCCATACGTCAATCTGCTAGCAGGGGGTGTTGCACGTTGGGGACAAGCTCTCCCATCACTCGACTGACAGAAGGTCAAGACCCATCAGCGGATTAGGCAGATGAAGCGGATGAGAATACAACAGAATCCGCTCAATCCGTTCAATCTGCTGACAATCTCACGTTTTTTCAGAGGAGTCTTCCATCGTTTTCAATGGGCCACAGGCATGATGAGTTGCGGAGAAGCGCTCTGCCAGTCAGTATTTGCAGGCAAAGCCCTGCGTGATACAATAGGTGGCGCAGCGGGGATGCTTGGTGGAGACAAATGGAGAGCGCCAGGGTACGGCCCCTGGCGCTCCTGGCGGCGAGAGAACTCTGACATCTCTCGATTACACTTTGGCACATTTGCTTGTGTGTTGCTTGACGTTTCCCTAACGAGTGGCCTACGGCCACTCGTTGCTTACACTCCGTTGGGAGGCAGACGTGGATCATATCGCGCCCACCGTGGCAGCTTACGATGTTCTCGCTCCGGACTACGCCGAGCGATGGTTTGGTCTGCACCTGGGCAAGCCACTGGCACGATTCCAGGCTCATGTGCCCCAGGGGTCATGGGTGCTAGACGCTGGCTGCGGTCCTGGCCGGGACGCACAGAGCCTCCAGGCGCTGGGCTATCGCGTGCTGGGTTTCGACCGCTCTGTTGGCATGCTGAGCGAAGGGCGGCAGCGAGGCGTGAGTGTGCCGCTGGCCCTGGCGGATCTGCGGCTCTTGCCGCTTCCGGTCCGTAGCCTGGGCGGCATTTGGGCTTGTGCGTCCCTTCTGCATCTGCCCAAGGCTGGACTGCCTGTTGCTCTGACGGAGTTCGCTCGCGTTCTCGACAGTGGGCATCTCTACCTGGTTCTCAAGGAGGGCGAAGGAGAGGGGTGGCAGACGGAAGGGCGCACCGGGTTGCACCGCTACTTCGCCTGCTACCGACTGAGCGAACTAGTGTCGCTGCTGGAGGGCAGCGGCTTCCAGGTGTTAGAACGCTGGCTTGACCCGCCAGGCAAGGGCCAGCGACACCGATGGATCAGCATGATCGCGACAGTGCGAGCACTGCGCTGATTTGCTCACCAAACCGAGGTGTGCTATAATTTTGAGGCTCGGAGGCCCGGACATTCGACTCGGTGATCCAGTACGGTGTTCTGGCTGCCAGAGAAGACGAATTGAGCGAAAGAAGGAGTGTGAAGGTGCCTCTACTGAGGGAGGATAAAGAAGCAATCGTAGAAGAGTTCCGCACCCATCCCAGCGACACCGGATCGCCGGAGGTGCAAGTTGCCTTGTTGACCACTCGCATCAATCTGCTCGCGGAACACCTGAAAGAGCACAAGCATGACGAACACTCGCGGCGCGGGCTGCTGAAGATGGTGGGTCAGCGACGCCGGCATCTGGCGTACCTGCGACGCGTGGACAACCAGCGCTACCAGGGGCTGATCCAACGACTGGGCCTGCGAAAGTGATGGGGTGATGGGAGGAAAGGCGAGCGGATGCGAAGAGAATCTGCTCGTCTCTTTGCTCCCGTAGTGCATCTTGTGGCGCCGTCGGCCTGGGCCTGAGGGCGACGCGGGGAAGCAGTTCAGCAGCAGGCCAACAGAATAACGGGTACTGGAAAAGGAGCGGTCTGGCACGACTAGATGCGCAGGAATTGGAGAGCGGAACCAAGTTCGCTGGATTTGGTAATGGTCTCCAGTCCCTGACTTCTAGTCTGCCAGACACCCGCGGCGATCGTGTCGCGGGTGTGGCGCGTCTGCTCCCAGCAGCGCACCGTCGCATCGCCGAAGCAAGGGGGCAGGTTGAGGATGTCACCTGACCCCGGTCACAGCTAGAAAGAAGAGGACTTGACAATGCAAAAGCACAGTTACAGCGCTCGCATCGGCGGGCATGAGATCATCATTGAGACAGGCACGCTGGCCCGCTTGGCGGGCGGTGCCGTCACCGTGCGCACGGGCGACGCCGTTCTTCTCGCCACGGCCACGACATCACGGAAACCGCGCGAGGGGATCGATTTCTTCCCCTTGACCGTAGACTACGAGGAGCGGCTCTACGCTGCCGGACGTATCCCCGGCAGCTTCTTCCGCCGGGAGGGGCGTCCCAGCGAGTCTGGCATCCTCCTGTGCCGCCTCGTGGATCGCCCGCTGCGTCCCCTTTTCCCCAAGGGGTATCGCAACGATGTCCAGGTCATCCTTACCGCCCTTTCGGCTGACCAGGAGAACTACCTGGACATCATCGCCATCATCGGTGCCTCGACGGCGCTGACAATCTCCGACGTCCCCTTTGCCGGCCCTGTGGGGGCTGTGCGGGTCGGCCACGTGGATGGGGAGTACGTCTTCAACCCCACGGCCACGGAGATGGAGCATAGCATCCTTGACCTACGCATGAGCGGAACCGAGGATGCCATCTTGATGGTGGAGGCTGGCGCGCACGAGGTACCCGAGGACATGATCCTGGAAGCGCTCCAGCAAGGCCATCGGGAGATGCAGGAGATCATCCAGTTACAGAAGCGGATGGCCGCCGAGCTAGGCAAGCCCAAGCGGACGTTTGTTCCCGCGTTGCCTTCAGATGAGGTACGAGCCGCTGTGGACCTGCGGTTGGGGGATCGTCTGGCTGAGATCATTGGCGGTGCTTTGTCCAAGGAAGAGCGGAACGCTGCCTTGCGCACACTGCGGCAGGAGTTGGCGACTGATCTGGAGGAGTCTCTTGAGCCGCGAGAGGTCAAAGCGGTCTTCGATGACATCCTGAAGGGGATGGTGCGCCAGCGTATCCTGAACGAGGGCATCAGACCAGATGGGCGCGACACCACGACCATTCGTCCCATCTCTGTCCAAGTAGGCATGCTGCCCCGCACGCATGGCAGCGGCCTCTTCACCCGTGGGGAGACTCAGGTGCTTACCATCGCCACTCTGGGCACGCCTCGAGAGGCGCAGAGGCTGGACACGCTGCAACCGGAGGACAGTAAGCGTTTCCTGCATCACTATAACTTCCCTCCCTATTGCACCGGCGAAACTCGTTTTCTGCGCGGCCCCAAGCGCCGGGAGATCGGACACGGCGCTCTGGCGGAGCGAGCCCTTGCGCCCATGGTTCCAGAAACGGAGGAGTTTCCCTACACGATCCGCTTGGTGTCCGAGGTGTTGGCGTCCAATGGTTCCAGTTCCATGGCCTCTGTCTGCGGAAGCACGCTGGCGCTGATGGATGCTGGGGTGCCCATCAAGCAGCCGGTGGCGGGTATCGCTATGGGGCTGGTCACGGATGGTGGTCACAGCGCGATCCTGAGCGACATCCTGGGCATGGAAGACCACGTGGGCGACATGGACTTCAAGGTTGCTGGCACCCGCTATGGCATCACCGCCTTGCAAATGGACATCAAGATCAGGGGGCTCAGCTACGAGATCTTGGAGCAGGCTCTTGCTCAGGCGCACGAGGGGCGGCTGTATATTCTGGACAAGATGCTGGAGGTGCTGGCCGAACCAAGAGCGGAGATGTCACAGTACGCGCCGAGCATCGTGACCATCCACGTTGACCCTGACAAGATCGGCAAGATCATTGGCCCTGGTGGTAAGATGATCCGTGCCATCCAGGAAGAGCACGGCGTCAAGATTGACATCGAAGACGACGGCTCCGTCTACATTGCCGCTACCGATGGCCTGGCCAGTAAGGCGGCCATCGCAATGATCGAACAGCTCGTTGAAGAGGCCGCGATTGGCAAGATCTACACAGGCAAGGTGGTACGCACGGAGAACTACGGTGCCTTCGTGGAGATTCTGCCGGGCACAGATGGCCTGGTGCACATCTCGCAACTGGCCGACTATCGGGTGCCCAGCGTAAACGACGTGGTTCGGGTGGGAGACGAGATCATGGTCATGGTCATCGACATCGATCCGGTCACCCACAAGATCCGGCTCTCCCGCCAGGCCGTGTTGGAGGGGTGGTCAGCGGAGGAAGCGCGTGAACGTGACCGCCGCCCCTCTGGAGGACGGCGTCCTTCACGTTCCGGCTCGGGTGGTTCTTACAGCAGAGGATCAAGGTCGGATGACAGCGAGCGGCGCCGGACGCCTCCACGCCGCCGGCGCTAGGAGATCGGCCAATAGCTGAGCGGATATGCACAAAGCCTCGGCCATCAAGCGATAGGGACATGGACATCAACGACGTGCAACATCCCTCTGTCGACGCACCACCCGCCGGACGGGGCCGCTGGGTGAGAGCGGTTCTGCGCGAACTGCTGGAAACGATCGTTCCAGCGGTGCTCATCGCCGCGCTCATCCATCTCTTCCTGGCTCAGGCGACGCGAGTCTACGGCCAGAGCATGGAACCCAACTTGCACACAGACCAGCGGCTGATCGTGGAGAAGGTCTCCTATCGCTTTCATGGTCCTCGTCGGGGTGACATCGTGGTGATCAAACAGCCGAGCTGTGATGATTGCGAGCTGCTGATTAAGCGGATCGTCGGATTGGCTGGCGAGGAGGTCGCCGTCCACGATGGCCAGGTGTATGTTGATGGCCAACCACTGGAGGAGCCATACCTGTCCCAGGTCACCAGAGGGCACTACGAGTCTGTGCGGGTGCCTCCCTTGCACGTTTTCGTGCTCGGCGACAACCGTGGCGCTTCGAACGATAGCCGTTCGTTTGGCTTCATTCACCGTGACGAGATCCTCGGCAGGGCCTGGGTCTCCTACTGGCCGCTTGATGAGGTCGGTCTGGTGAGATAGCAACCCGGGAGGGCTCACGCTTTCATGGCCGCTTCCGATTCCTCTGGATTGTCTAGCATGAGCACTCGTTGGAGTCCGCTCACCAAAGGCATCATCGTCGTCAGCAGCGTCATCGCTACGGTCTGGATGCTCTTCCGCTTCAGCAGGCTGCTGTCCCCGGTGATCGTGGCTATCATGCTGGCCTACGTGGTGAACCTGCCGGTCTCCTGGGTTGTGCGACGTACACGTTGGCCGCGCACGCCCGTGGTGGCCGGCGTGTTCGTTGTGCTCATCGTGCTGCTGACCCTGGCGCCGGTGTTGATCACCCCCAGGCTGGTCGCTCTGGTGCGGGCGCTCTACCTGAATATGCAGGAGGTCATCTCGACCATCCAGCAATTGACGGCCCGCCCCCTCATCCTGTTCAACGTGGAAATCCCCACGGCAGACCTGGCGACGCAAGTGACCGGCGCGCTGGCTGACCTGCTCTCCCCCTTTGCCTCCGGCGCCATTTCTTTTGCTTTCGGCGCGGCGACCACGGTTGGCTGGCTGTTTCTCATCCTCGTCGTTTCCTTCTACATGGTCAAGGATGCCGGGCGGTTCGCTCGTTACGTGGAGGAGCGCCTTCCCCCTGCCTACGAGCAGGAGTTTCGGCACCTGGGTCGCGAGCTGGGCGAGATCTGGGATGGGTTCTTTCGGGGCAGCCTCGTCGTAGGCGTCATCGACGGCCTCGTTTTCGCCATTGCGCTGACCATCATCGGCATGCCCAACGCACTGATGCTGGCGCTGATCGCCGGTCTGTTCGCGCTGATCCCCAGCATCGGGCCGGTGCTGGCGGCCGTTCCCGCCGTGCTGCTGGCGTTCTTCCAGGGTTCCACCTACCTCCCGCTGAGCAAGTCCTGGTTTGCTTTCCTGGTTGCGATGATCTACCTGGTCATCTTCGAGGTAGACAGTCTCTACACGGTGCCCCGCGTTTTGGGGCAGCGGGTGAAACTTCATCCGGCGGTGATAATCATTGGGGCTGTGGGCGGTGCGTTCCTTGGTGGACTGCTGGGCGTGCTGCTTGCTGCACCGGTCTTGGCCTCGGTGCGTGTCCTCGGCGGCTATGCCTACCGCAAGATCTTTGACTTGGAACCCTTTGCCGTCCCGGCCATGCGCGCAGGGGATGTGGAGATCCAGGAGAAAGGGCTGATCGCCGGCCGGCTGGTAGAGGCGGTGCTCTTCGATCTGGATGGCACCCTGCTGGAGAGCGACAACGCGCTGGAGGAGCAGTGGGCAGAGCGGTTGGGTCGTGTGAAGAGGCTTTTGCCCAATGGCGACACTCGCCGGGCTGCGCGCCGGCTGGTGATGGCCGCTGAAGGGCCGGTCAATGGTCTCATCACCCTACTGGACCGCCTTAGCCTTGACGACGAGACCTTTGCGCTGAGGCGAAGGCTGCGACGTTGGAGTGACAAGTCGGCTGCTTCCGAGCCCCGCCTGCTGGCTGGCGCCGCGGAAACACTGAGGGCACTGGCCCGACGCTATCGGCTAGGGGTGGTGACCACCCGCAGCCGGGCCGACGTAGAATCATTTCTGTCTCGCGAGGGACTACAGGAACTCTTGACGGTGGTGGTTACCCGTGACAGCAGCCAACGGCTCAAACCACACCCGCAGCCCGTGCAGGATGCGGCACAGAAGCTGGACGTGGACGTGACACGCTGTGTTCTGGTGGGCGATACGAGGGTAGACATACGCGCCGCCAAGGCCGCTGGCGCGCTGGCAGTAGGCGTCCTCAGCGGCTTCGGGGAGCGGAAGGACTTGGTACAGGCTGATCTGATCCTGGAAGACGTGACAGAATTGGAGCAATGGCTGTTGCGAGGGAGCAGGAACGAGTTGACGAGCGAGTGACGAGAG
>CBDURC010000031.1:0-17269 GCA_965369635.1 uncultured Anaerolineales bacterium
CGATCGGCGCCAATGCGATACCAGATGTCGCCCGCGTAGCTTCCCTCCTCGAAGATGTCCACCTCCGTGCCGCTCCGCAACCGATCCACCGGCGGATTGTCCGGCCGCACACCAGGGCGAGCACGTACGTTCAGCAACGTGGCGGTGACTACGCCCCGCCCTATCGGTTCCGACGGCGGCCCGGGAGGGGGATCGGGGGGAGGCTCGGGGGGCGGGTCTGGAGGCGGCACTGGAGGCGGCACCGGCTCCCCTATGCGCCGCACCCAGTCGCTGTGCACCCAACGATCGCTGCCAATACGATACCATATGTCGCCTGCGTGACTTTCCTCCTCGAAGATGTCTACCTCCGCGCCACTCCGCAACTGGTCCACCGGCGGATTGTCTGGCCGCACCCCAGGGCGGGCACGCACGTTCAGCACCGTGGTGGTGACTACACCCCTCACCGTCGGCTCCGACGGCGGCCCAGGAGGGGGCTCGGGCGGAGGCTCTGGCGGCGGTTCGGGTGGAGGCTCGGGGGGCGGCCCCGGGGACCCACCAAACTCCACGCCCCGCAGTTCCGAAGTCTGCAGGATATGTACCGCGCTGGCAGCGATCCAATCCCGGCCACCCGTCTGATACCAGAGCGCACCGCCGGCCATGGTCTCGGCCTTGATGGCCAGGTAGGTGCCCCATCCCAGGGAGCGAGAGACCTGGCCGCCGCCGGGTGTGGTGGAGGTAAGCGCCCCACTCCACATAGGTCGGGCGTAGCGGAAGGGCAGCCAAGGCTGATACTCAGTTGCGGCCTGTGGTACCTCGGCGGGAGCGACGAAGTCTATCTCAGGGATGTCCGCCGCAGGTTCCTCGAAGATCATCGGCTCCTGCACCGGGAAGGCAACCTCCAACGGGCTCTCGGCCAAGGTCGCCAGCCAAAAACCATCATCGTCCAGCAGATCCACGGCCACCGTGTGGCTGCCCGATTTGGAATAATCGAGGACCCTCTCAACAGTCTGATCGGGGCCGTCCGCGCCGCTCAGCCAATGCACCTGGCCCGCGCCGCCGTCTATGCGCAGTCGTTGCTCCGGCGCCAAACCGGTCACGTGCAGGTTGACAGCCACTTGCAGTGGCTGCCGCTCAATGTGCTGCAAGGCGAGCAGCGGCAGTTCAGGGCTGGCCGCGGGGGGCTCTTCAGTCAAAGCCTCTGGCCCAGTGGTCGCTGAAACGGCGACAGCGCCCCAATGGAGACGAACGGTGTGGTCACCTGGGCTGGCATAGATGTGGACAGCCAGTTCCTGGCTGCGCTGCTCCCGCCAGGTAACGGCGGTGGGGGCACAAAGCACGCCCAGATCCAGAGTATGGCCGTCGTCTGTCTCCAACCGCGCCGGGGCGCAGATGGGTGCGCCTTCTCCGTCAGGGGCGGCGAACTCCACTTGGACACGCACGCTGAGACCATCTGGTTCCAGCAGTGATCGCAAACGGATGGGAAGCGTCATGGGTTCCTCCTCGGTGACTGTGACTCAGGATTGGCAGGGCGAAAGGCCCTCACTTCGTTGGCGGCTCATATCGCTCGTAATAGCCCAGAACCTGGCCGTTCTCGTCCCGCACCGCCCGCATGTAGATGCGGTGCTTTTTATTGTCGGTGATGAGCCGCTCCTCCAGTCCGGTGCGCATTGCAGACAGGGTCTCGATGATGACCTGCTGCGACTGTTCATTGTGACAATCCAGCAGCGAGCGGCCGAGGTGCTTCTCTCCCTCGCTGTAATACGCGATGGCGGCCTTGTTCATGTAACGGATCGTGTGAGCTGTATCGGCAAACAAGAGGGGATCTCTGAGGCTGTCCAGGATGGCAGCCATGAGGTTGGTGTCAACCATGTCGTCTCCTTCGCTACTCTTCTTTCCTGCCACCATTCTACCATAAGTTGCCGCACCGGTCAAAGGGCATCGCGCATTGGGTTGCGTATGCATTCCGGGTCAGCCGGGACTGCATTCATCACAGACCATCGTACAAGCAGTGCACAGATTCCCACCAAAGAAAGGACGTCCTGCCACGGCTGCACTAGCTGCACTATGTCGCCCGCTAGCCTGCCAGCCTACCAGTTTCCCGGTCTGCCAGCCCGTCAGTCCCTCCGCGCAAGTGCGAGTGCCGATTTGACAAGGTGGACCATCCTGCGTATAATCTATGTGCAGAATACACATAGATGAGTACCACATGGAGGTTCGCTATGCCCGGAGGCAGGCGACGAGGTTGGAGAGGGGGTCACGGCATGCCCCGCTGGCGGCGCATCGCCCGTTTTGTGCAGCCGTGCCTGCTGTTACTGCTGCACCAAGGCCGCTCCCACGGTTACAACCTGATCGAGAACCTGAGAACCTTCGGCTTCGCGGAAGATCCCGTGGACTCCAGTGTGGTCTATCGTTACCTGCGGGAAATGGAGGAGGACGCCCTGGTGGCCTCAGAGTGGGACACGAAGGCCAGTGCCGGCCCGGCACGGCGAGTCTACCGCATCACAGAAGAGGGTGACCGTGCCCTGGCCTGGTGGGTGGCGAGCCTGCGGGAGACGGACCGCGTGCTTCACCGCTTCTTGCAAGCCTACCACCAGCACATGGAGGAGGATCAGGGTGAGCACTACGGCTGAACTGCTGGGTGTACTGTCCGGCGACGCCGCAGTGCAAGAGGTGCGCATTGGTGCGTTCTGGACGGCGGTGGTGATTGAACGAGGGGGGCATCGCCGTTGCGGGTTAGCTTCGGCGCTGCGCGGGAATGATCATCACCAACACGGCCATCACCCCGTGCGGGACGCAGGGCGGCTGGCGGACCGCAGCGCCCTGGAATTGGCCGGCCTGATACACTCCGACAGCTTGCTGGAAGCCAGCATCGGCATGGCAGCAATCAATGCTCTGCTGGAAGTGGATGAAGCCGTCTGCGTGGAACTGAACGCCGCAGACGTCATTCGAGAGAGGGGCGAGGGCAAGGCCGTCGCCATCGTCGGCCATTTCCCTTTTATTGAGGAATTGCGGACGCACGTGGGGGATTTGTGGGTGTTGGAGCTGCGCCCAGGGCCTGGAGATCTGCCGGCCGAAGCCGCGCCGGAGATCATTCCCCAGGCAGATGTGGTGGCCATCTCCAGCACGACGCTGATCAACGGCACCTTTGAGGGACTGGTGGCGCTCTGCCGGCCGGACGCCTACGTTCTGCTCCTTGGCCCCAGTACGCCGCTGTCGCCATTGCTCTTCGACCACGGTGTGCAACTCCTCTCGGGCGCGCTGGTGGACGACGTGGACAGCGTGTTGCGGCTGGTGAGCCAAGGCGCCAGCTTTCGACAGATCCACCGCCACGGCGTGCGGCTGGTGACGATGGCGGGCACCAAGTCTAGCGGACAGGCCTGATCATCGCAAGGGATTACTAGCGGAAGAGATATTGAGGGCTTCTAGTCAGGTATTTGGTATTAGGTATCAGTCAATGTCATTGAGTTGAGGTGTAGCATAGGGCCTTGTGCCCGTTTCTTGCCACCACAAGACGCCCACTAGGGGCTAAACTACGCTTATCTTGATGACATTGAGGTCTCAGTGATCGATGATCAGGGACATACTGATCCCCGATCACTGGGACCTGACCACCAACAAAGCACAACGAAAGTAAAGGGAGGACGATGCTTACTGAAGAACGAGTGATTGACGCGCTGCGCGAGGTGATGGATCCGGAGTTGCGGCGCAGTCTGGTGGAACTGGGGATGGTCAAGGACGTGGAGATCGAAGGCAGTCAGGTGCGTTTCACGCTGGCTTTGACCACACTGGCCTGTCCCCTGAAAGATCAGATCGTGTCCGAGGCGCGAGCGGCCGTACTGGCTCTGGAAGGCGCCGAGGCTGCGGACATTGAGCTGGCGGAAATGACCGCCGAGGAGAAAAAGCGCATCGGCATTGGCAGTGCAGGTGAAGGCGGAAGTGCCGAGCGCCTCAACAACATCCAGCGAGTTGTGGCCGTGATGAGCGGCAAGGGCGGCGTGGGCAAATCACTGGTCAGCAGCCTGCTGGCGGTGGCCCTGCGTCGTCACGGTGAACGGGTCGGCGTGCTCGATGCCGACATTACCGGCCCCAGCATTCCCAAGATGTTCTTTCCCGACGGCGCTCGGCCCGGCCAAAGCCCCCTGGGCATGCTGCCGGCCCAGACAAAGACGGGCATCAAGATCATGTCCATCAATCTGCTGTTGCCCAACGAGGACGAGGCAGTGATCTGGCGAGGGCCGCTTATCAGCGGAGCCATCCGGCAATTCTGGGGCGATGTCTTCTGGGGCGACCTGCACTGGCTCATAGTGGACCTGCCGCCAGGCACGTCCGATGCCTCGCTGACGGTGATACAGTCGCTGCCGCTGAGCGGGATCGTTCTGGTGAGCTCACCCCAGGACCTGGCGGGCATGGTGGTGCGCAAGGCTGCCAGTATGGCCAAGCGTATGGGCGTGCCCATCCTGGGACTGGTGGAGAACATGAGCTACTTCATCTGCCCCGACACGGGCAAGCAGCACGACGTTTTCGGACCCAGCCATGCGGAGGAGACAGCGCACAAGCTGTGGGTACCGTTCCTGGGGCGGCTACCGATTGACCCGGAGATCGCCAAGGTGTGCGATACCGGGCACATCGAGGACTATCCGGCGGAGGAGTTCGCTCCCATCGCCGAGCGGGTGATGAAAGCCGCTCCGACGGCCAGCCAGCCGCGATTCCCCATTGGGCAAGGAAAGAAGCAATAGGGGCAACTACTCAGGCTGCCACGGAATTGGATGTTTTAGGCTCTTAGCCCTCGTCCTCGAGGGCGGCTCTGGCGAGAGTATCTCGTTTTGAGCAGATTTGCCGCACAAGCCGCCCCCGGGACGGGGCCTGGGAGCATAGGCTGAGCAGTAGCCAATAAGGATCACAACTACCGAGAAAGATGAAAGGAGGTGAATACGATGCCACGATTAGATGGAACTGGACCAGCAGGGATAGGGCCAATGACCGGCGGCGCACGAGGGTGGTGCAATCCGTATGGGCCTCCCTACGCGGGTGCGCGCAGGACACCTTTTGACTCGTATGGCGCACCCTATGCCAATCGTCCCTCCGCCTTCCGGCCTTACCGGGGATACGCGCCAGCCTACGGCTTCAGGCGTCCTCGATGGGGCCTGGGCAGAGGCCGGAGTGGTTGGGGCCGTGGCAGAGGCCGCACGTGGCGGTGAGGTTGCTCACCGCGAGGAAGACAGGTGGTCTCCCTGCAACGTGTTGATGGCTCGTAGTCAGGCACGAAACGAAGTGGAGTGCCGTCAAAACGCCACTCCGCTACGCTCCGTGGCTTACTACGAACATCGTCAACGCAATGGCGGGAGACTATGGGAAAACACACTCTAAAGAGAATGGAGAGGAGGTGAATGAAATGCCAAGAGGAGACAAGACTGGGCCGGCGGGCATGGGCCCGATGACCGGGCGCGGCGCCGGTTACTGCGCGGGCTACAACATGCCGGGCTACGCCCATCCAATGCCCGGACGCGGCTTCGGCATGGGCCGGGGTCGTGGCTGGGCAGGCGGTGGAGGCGGCGGTTGGCGCTGGCGCCAAAGGTTCCACGCCACAGCGATGCCCGTCGGGCCGCGCTTCGGCTATGGGCCAGCCTGGGGACCGCCACCCGCGGCATACGGCCCTTATGCTCCCCCTCCCGAGCAGGAACTCGACGCGCTGAAAGAGCAGGCTTCATGGCTGAAAGAGGAACTGGAGGCCATAAGCACGCGCATCGGGGAACTCGAAGGGGAGGAGTAGAACCCCTCCCGCAGGCTTGGAAACCTGCGGGAGGCTGAAAGAACGGGGCGGGTGAGCACGATCTGGCGATTCGCCACCCGCCCCGGCTCCCAACCGCAGAAGCGACGACTCTAGACGCTAGAGCGCTTCTGGCGGTGGATGCACAACAGGAAAGCACTTCTGGACAATCCAGCTTGGCAGATTCTGCTTTTATGCATTATACTCTGCATTGAGGAAAAACGTCAAATGAGGAGAAACGTCAAATGAAGATCGTCGTCACATCTAATGGCAGGGACTTGGACGCGCCAGCCAGCCCGATGTTCGGGCGCTGTCCCGTCTACGTGTTCGTGGACACTGACACCATGCAATTCGAGGCCGTGGACAATCCGGCAATGTCCGCCGCTGGCGGCGCTGGCATCCAGGCCGCTCAGTTCGTCGTCAAGCAAGGAGCTCAGGCCGCGTTGACGGGCAACATGGGCCCCAACGCCTACAACGTCTTACGGGCCGCCAACGTGCCTGTGTACCTCATCGGCGGCGGAACGGTGCGGGAGGGAGTCGAAGCGTACAAGACGGGGCGATTGCCATCTGCCGCCGACGCCAGCGTCC
Source organism: uncultured Anaerolineales bacterium (assembly GCA_965369635.1). Lineage (GTDB taxonomy): Bacteria > Chloroflexota > Anaerolineae > UBA3071 > UBA3071 > UBA3071. Next base: position 6,335 of record CBDURC010000031.1, read on the forward strand.
AGGCTCACGCCGGTATGGGCATGGGCCGCGGCAGAGGTATGGGGCGCGGTATGGGGCGCGGCATGGGTTTGGGAATGGCACCCCCAACGCCGCCTCCGCCGTCAGCAGCACTCGCTGCACCGCCCGCTTCTCGTGAGGAGGAAGTGGCCACCTTGGGTCAGATGGCCGGCGACTTGCGCAAGCAACTGGCCGAGGTGATGGATCGACTCGATAAACTGGAAAAGGGAGGATGAACCATGCGCATTGCTGTTTCTGCAGACAACAACAACGGTCTGGATAGCGTAGTTTCCCCGCACTTCGGGCGCTGCCCGCATTACATCCTGGTGGACGTGGAAGGCCAGGAGGTCAAGGGCATCAACTGTGTAGACAATCCCTACCACGGCCAGCACTCGCCGGGACAGGTGCCGGGCTTTATTCACAGCCATGGCACGGACGTGATGCTCACTGGCGGCATGGGGGGGCGGGCTATTGGCTTCTTCCAGCAATACGGCATTGAGACCGTGACCGGCGCATCGGGCACGGTGCGTCACGCGTTGCAACGGTACCTGGGCGGGGCGCTGCGCGGCGCTGCGCCGTGCAGCGAGAGCATTGAGCACGGCCATGACGAGGGCCCTGCTGCGAGCGGGTACGAGGAGGATGAGGTGGGCCGGCTGCGCGAGGAAGCGGAGATGTTGCAGCAGCAGTTGGCGGAGGTGATGACCCGTCTGAATCGGCTGGGAGACACACGATAACCAATGAGCAGGCCGCAGGTATCCGACTTCGACCGCATGGTGGAGGAACTGCAAAGGCTGGTCATTGAAGACGCACGTGAGCACTACTCGCCCCAGGTCATCGAGGAGTGGTATCATCCTCAGAACATAGGACGCATGAGCGAGCCGGATGCATCCGCCGCCGTGCGTGGCTGGTGCGGCGACACCATGGAAATCTACGTGAAGGTGGACAATGGCATGATCGCCGAGGTTACCTTCATTACCGATGGCTGCGGCCCTACTGTGGCCTGCGGGAGCATGCTGACCAGCATGGCGCGGGGCTTGCCGTTGGATAAGGCACAGCAGATTTCCCCGGATGACCTCTTGGAGGCGCTGGGTGGCCTTCCCGAAGAGAGCGTTCACTGCGCCCAACTGGCGACCAGCACGCTGCACGAAGCGATTGTTGGTTATCGAAACGAGGGTGGGAGGGAACACACCGAGGCAAGAGGGACGTCTCTTGTTGAGGTGGACACACAGGAGAGGGTGGCCCTGCAGGCAGGCGATCTCCTGCAGCAAGGCTACCATTGAGCCGAGGCGATGATGCTCGCCGTGGGTGAGCACGTCCTGGGTGAGATGGCGCGTCGCTACGTTAGACTGGCAACCGGGCTGGGTGGAGGTGTGGGAGGCACCCGGCAGGATATATGCGGGGCCTTGAGCGGCGGCGTGATGGTCATCGGCGGGCTGTGCGGCCGTAATAGTGCAGAAGATGACGATCAGCCAGCCTACGATCTCACCACTCGCTACAGGGAGCGATTCCTGGCCGAACTGGGAAGCACCCAGTGTGATGTGCTGTATGAGCAGGCGCAGGCGCCCGGTGGGCCTGGCTCTTGCTCATTCCTGGTCGAACGAGCGGCGCGGATTCTCTTGGAACTCCTGGCAACGATGGATCAAGCGCAAAGTGCGACTGTGTAAGCACGCATGGGGGTAGAAGCCGCACGTGGAGCAGCCTTTCCAGGCTGCTTGGCAGGCTCGAAAGCCTGCCCCACATGTCACTTCTGCCGTAGTGCGTAAGCACGTAAACAAACGAAAGGAGACAAACAACATGGGTCGAGGACAAGGGGGTGGCGGTGGACGCGGCGGCGGTGCGGGCCGTGGCTCCGGCCGCGGGCCAGGCCGCATGGGAGGTTCCAAAGCTGCTGGGCTGGGCGGCAAGTGCGTCTGCCCGAACTGCGGCCACAGGGCAGTTCACCAGGCTGGTCAGCCCTGCTATCGGATGGCCTGTCCCAAGTGCGGCAGCAAGATGGCCCGTGAGTAGCAGGCGAAGCGCAGCATGATCATCACTGTCGCCAGCGGCAAGGGGGGCACAGGCAAGACGACCGTGGCCATCAACCTGGCGCTGGCCATGGCACCCGATCACGGGGCAACAAAGGACAATCTTTCACCGTCCAGCCATCCCGTGTTCCTGGATTGCGATGTGGAGGAGCCCAACGCTGCGCTGTTCCTCAAGCCAATCATCACGCAGCAGGATGAGGTTGGTATCCCCATCCCAGAGGTGGACTTCGATAAGTGTACCGCCTGCGGACGCTGCGCCGAGGTGTGCGCCTACCATGCCATCGCCGTCATCGGGCAGAACGTGTTGATCTTTCCGGCACTCTGCCACGGCTGCGGCAGTTGCACGCTGAACTGCCCGGAGGGAGCCATCCACGAAGTACTCCACGTGACCGGCGTCATCGAGCAGGGATGGGCCGATCATCAGCGGATTGAGCGGAGGGAGGATGAGCCTAGACTTCCGGCTCAGCCTGATCAGCTCAATCGGCCGACAACTGGGGGCATCGCTTTCGGACATGGCATCCTGAACGTGGGTGAGCCTATGGCCGTGCCCATCATCCGCCAATTGAAGCAGCGGGCCATCCCCAAGGATACCGCCGACCGGGTGGTGATCCTCGATGCTTCGCCGGGCACCGCCTGCCCCGTGGTGGAAACGATGCGCGGAGCCGATTTCGTGCTCCTGGTCACCGAGCCGACTCCCTTCGGCTTGCACGACCTGCGGTTGACAGTGGAGGTGGCCCGCGACGAACTGGGGCTGCCAGTGGGAGTGGTCATCAACCGCGACGGCATCGGTGACAGCGGCGTAGAAGTCTACTGCGCGGCCGAGAACGTCCCTATCCTGATGCGCATCCCCTTCGACCGCCGCATCGCCGAAGCGTACTCCGAAGGGGTGCCGCTGCTGGAGGTATTGCCGGAGTACAGGGAGAGCTTCCTGTCACTGTACGAGCGGATCGTGGCCTCTGTTGCCGAGAGGGGTTAGCATCAATACAGTTCAGTTAGGAGGGAGTTGAGAGATTCCGACTCGTGATTTCGGGGGAGGCAGGGCACCTTGCTGAAGCGTGGCAAGTCATTCGCACTGGTTGGGCTGTTGATCCTTGGGGGTGCGTGGTCGATCCTGGGCTGCACGGGGCGACCGGTTCCGGCCGCGTCTCCTGCTCCGGCCCTGCCAACGGACACGCCAGCAGTGGTGGTGGTGCGAGCCACGGCCACGCCAACGTCCACCCCGCTCCCGACGGCCACGCCGACCCCTGCACCGAGCGACACGCCGACGACTACGCCCGTGCCGCCGCCTACGGTCACGCCGACGGCCACGGCTACAGCATCGCCGACACCGTCGCCCATACCGCGGACATGCCTCGTTGTTGCCGATGTTCTCAACCTGCGCGCAGGGCCTGGTGGCGCCTACGAGGTGACGGGTCGCCTGACACAGGGTGATGTGTTGCTGCCCGAGGGCCGCAACGACGCTGGCGCCTGGCTGTGGGTGTGCAACGCTGCGGGCCAACACGGCTGGGTGGCTGCCCGGTTGATGCAGTGCGGCTTCGATGTCGAGCCGTTGGCCATTCTGACCCCGCCGCCTCGGCCTACGCCGACGGCGACGCGGCTGCTCCCCACAGCAACGGTCGTTCCCACTCCGACCGCGAGCGTGGTGACGTACCGATACCTGCCTGCGGGGCCGGCACGACCTGATAGGTCGCGCCCTTGTCCCGGCTGCCCATTGGCGCACGTTTACATCACCGGCCAGGTGCGCGACGCAGGCGGCAACCCGTTGGTTGGCGTCAGGCTGGTGTGCTATAATGATTGGCATCGCTATCCCGTGGTGGCGTCCAAAGGGGACGGCTGGTACGACTTTCCTATCATCCAGGCCACGACCATCTGGTATGTCGCGGTGCTCGACGAGGCCGATCAGCCCCTCAGTCCAGTGGAAGCGGTGAACTTCGATTTGAGCGTCGCCTGTTGGTATCACCTGGACTGGCAGCGCACGCCCTGATAATTTGTGCGGTTGTATCGGCAGATCAGGCAAAAAGTCAAGAGAAGCATAGTACGACTCAGGTGGGCCAGCCTCGCGACCCTCGTTGGCGAGACCGAGTGTTGTCCCCACAACTATTGTATCAAGGAGGAACAGATGGGAGGCAGTGCAAAGAAGTGGCGCAAGAAGAAGATGTCCAAGCACAAGCATCGCAAGAGACTGAAGAAGACCCGCTGGCAACGGCGGCAGAAGTAGTTGTTCATTCTGAGACGCTAAACAGGAAAAGATGATGGCTGAGCGCGCAGCATGGCTTTCTATCGCTGTTAACGTGGTGCTGACGCTCCTCAACCTGGCTATCGCCGCCGCCTCGGGCAGCCTGGCGGTCGCCGCGGAGATGGTTCACAACCTGGTGGACCTGGTGGCCGCGGTGGCTGTCCTGGTAGGGGTGAAGGTGTCGGAGCGCAAGAGCCGCGCCTTCCCCTACGGGCTGTACAAGGTAGAGAACGTCGTCACCGTGGTGATCGCCGTGCTGATCTTCGTCACCGGCTACGAGATTGCCAAGCAAGCCGTGCTGACCACCGAGCACCAGGCGACGGTGACGCCGCTGATGCTGGGAGGAGTAGCCCTCTCGGCCATCATCCCGCTGCTGTTCAGCGTCTACGAGATGCGGGTGGGCCGGGCGGTCAACTCCCCCAGCCTGATCGCCGACGCACAGGAGTACCGGGTGCACGTCTTCTCCTCCGGTGTGGTCTTCGCCGCGATGGTGGGGCAGATGATCGGCTGGCCGCTGGACCGCGCGGCGGCGCTGGTGATCGTGTTGCTCGTCGCCAAGACCGGCTGGCAGCTCTTGCAGGATGGCATGCGGGTGCTGCTCGACGCCTCGCTGGATGCCGACACGCTGGCCCAGGTGCGCACGATCATCGAGGCCGAACCCAGCGTGGCGGCCCTGAAATCTCTTACCGGCCGCAATGCCGGCCGCTACCGCTTCCTGGAAGCGGATGTGACGCTGCGGGTGCATGACCTGGACAAGGCCCACGCCATCACCGAGCGGGTGGAGCAAGCGGTGAGAGCACAGGTGCCGCATGTGGAGCGGGTGCTGATCCATGCCGAGCCGCTGGCCCGCACGCATCTGCGCTACGCCATTCCCCTGGATGATCTGGGCGGGGCCATCAGCCAGCATTTCGGCGAAGCACCGTACTTCGCCCTGGTCACGCTACGCGCCGCCGACGGGGTGGTGCAGCGACAGGAGATACTCGCCAACCCGCATACCGATGTGCCCAAAGCCAAGGGCATTCGGGTGGCCGAATGGCTGATGGAACGCAAGGTGGATGTCGTGCTGCTCAAGGAGACTCTGCAGGGCAAGGGACCTGAATACGTCTTCAGCGATGCCGGCGTGGAAGCGCTGGTCACGCCGGCCACTACCTTGGCCGAAGCCGTGGCCGCCCTGTCAGAGAAAGGGTGATGCCCACTTTCCTCGACCATTTCCGCATCATCGCCCCTCACTACGATCGCATCTTCACTTTCCTGAAAGCTGATCGCCTGAAGGAGATCTTACAACTGTCCCAGGACGGCTGGCTCTTGGACGCGGGCGGAGGGACAGGACGGGTCGCGCAGATGCTGCGGGAAAAGGCGAGCCGGGTGGTGGTCATGGACGAATCGGAGGGGATGCTGCGCCAGGCGCGGGACAAGGGGCTGATCGCCGTGCGGGGCGAAGTGGAGGCGCTGCCTTTCCGCAGCGATGCTTTGCCCCACATCCTGATGGTGGACGCGTTTCACCACTTGCGGGATCAGGCAGCGTCGGTGGCCGAACTCCTGCGGGCTCTGGCTCCTGAGGGACGTCTGGTGCTGGAGGAGCCTGACATCGGACGCCCGATCATCAAATTGATCGCCCTGGGAGAGAAGCTGCTCCTGATGCGCAGCCGCTTCCGGACACCTGAAGCCGTCCAGCGGATGTTCGAGGCTGCCGGAGGCCGGGTGCGCTTGCAGCGGGAGGAGGCCAACTTCTGGGTAGTGGTGGAGAAGTCGGGATGAGCGGAGCCCTCTCCACTCCCTGGCTCGTGGTCTTGTCGCTCTTTCTGGCCTTGACCGGCCAAAGCTGCTGCTCTTCGCCCCTTCCCTGCTGGCAAGCGGCGAGTGAAGGCATCCCTGCGCAGGTGGGGATCGCCGCAGTGGCCGTGGCCCCCGGCGACCCTAAGGTACTCTACCTGGCTGCCTACGAGCCGGGCGGCCTCTACTGCTCCGCCGACGCCGGGCAGAGTTGGGCGGTAGCCAACACCGGCCTGGAGCAGACCACTGTCTACGGGCTGGCCGTGGCCCCGAACGACTCCAACGTGGTCTACGCTGCGGCGCTGGACGGCGGCTATCGTACCACCAACGGCGCAAAGAGCTGGCAGCGGGTGCCGGGTCTGCCGGAGGTTCCCCTCTACGGAGTGGCCGTGAGTCCCGATGGGCAGAGGGTCTGTGCCGGAGGCGAGGGATCGGGCATCTGGTGCAGCGGCGACGGCGGGGAGACGTGGGAAATCGGCAAATCAGTAAATCGTCAATCGCCGAGTCAGCAAGATACAGTGCTGTGCTTGGCGGTAGGTCAAGATGGCAGGGGGTATGCCGGCACGGCAGGACAAGGGGTGTGGGTGAGCCATGATGGCCTGGTCTGGCGACCGACGCCAGGCCAACCGGCCTCAGCCCACGTCACGGCCCTGGCGGTAGCCGGAGATGGTCGGCCCTACGTTTTGGCGGGAGGCGATCTTTTCACCAGCGATGATCAGGGCGAGACGTGGCGCTCGGCAGGGCCGCTGGACTTCCATGCCCTCTCCTTGGCCATCGAACAGGGCAGCAAGGGACGCATCTACCTGGGCAGCGGGGGCGCTGGCCTGGCGGTAAGCGAGGATGGAGGTACAACCTGGACGCGGCTCGGCACTGAGTTCCGCCACGCCGACGTGACCTGCCTGGTCGCCAGCCCTGGAGCGTCTGGCACGGCCTACCTGGGCACGCTGCGCAACGGGCTGCATCAAACAGGAGATGGCGGCAAGAGCTGGCGGCTGGTCTCTCCGCAGGTGGGGAAGCCAGTGGTCACTGCTCTGGCTCAAGACCCGCGTCACCCGCAGACACTGTACGCCGGCACGCTGGACGGGGTGTACAAGACCGCTGATGGTGGCCAGAACTGGCATCTGGTGACCGAGCCCCTGGGGAAACTCTTTGTCCAGGGGCTGGCAGTGAACCCCGAGGAGCCAGGAGTAGTCTACGCCGGGGCGCATACCGGTCTCTACCTGAGCGCAAACGAGGGCCAGAGTTGGCGCTGGGCCACGGAGGGGTTGGGACACATCACCATCTTCAACGTGACCATAGACCCCCACGACCACAGCCGGGTCTACGCCGGGAGTTGGGGCAACAACGTGCTCAGGAGCACCGATGGCGGCACGACCTGGGCGCCGATCCACCACGGCTTGGAAACGCTGTCGGCACATGGTTTCGCCGTGGATCCCTCCGATCCGCAACTGCTCTACACGGGCACGGTGGAGGCAGTGTACAGAAGTAGTGATGGCGGGGAGACGTGGCGAATGAGCAAACTGGGTGATCGGCCGATCACTACGTTTGCTCTGGCCGTGGATCCGCTGCATAGCCAGGTCGTGTACGCGGGGACGACGGAAGGGGTGTACAGGAGCACGGATGGCGGGGAGACGTGGCAGATCAGCAAATCAGCAAATCAGCGAATGACGGTTACCACATTGGCGATGGATCCAGGGGCGGCTTTGAAACCCGCCCCTACCATCTACGCGGGGACGGAACACCACGGGGTGTATCGCAGCACGGATAGCGGTGATAACTGGGAGCAGTGGGGGTTGCCGGGAGTAAGTGTGTACGCCATTCTGCTGGATAGGGCAGGGGGCCTGATCTGGCTGGGGACGGAGGACGGCGTTTTGCAGCGGAAGTTGGATTGAAGACAATTGAAGACAGAGATGGAGGGACTCAGGGGAACTCGAAGGAACTGGCAAATGCCAGGCGGACACCTCTGAACTGCAGGCTCTCGAAGCGGGCATGCCCCCCATGGTAGACCGGCAGGCGGGGGCTGAGCTGCACCTCGATCACGTTGAGGCCGGGCCGCAGGACGCCGGGCGGCACGCTCAGCTCGGCCACCGTCCAGACGGAGGCGAAATCGGGTTTGCCCCGCAGAGGGATGGCCGGCGGCTCCAGGGCATGTCCATTGATGCGGATCAGATTGCCGTGCTCCTCGACCTGCATGATCTCCATGCTCAGCCGCCAGGGGCTGGGGCCGGGGTCGTCCACGTAGAACTGGCCCGTCCAGCGGCGGCAGGGGACCTGGCGGCAGTGAAGCCGAGCCCAGTGAGGGTAGAAGGTGTCCACGTCCCCTAAGCGGACGGCGACGTCGGGAGACAGAATCTCGATAGCCTTAACGGTGGCCGTCTCGGGAGAGGGGAGCGGGCGGTGAGGGAGCGTGGCGGCCAGTGCTTCGTAGGCCGGGCGGGGGCGGTAGTCGTCGTGCACAATGCCATAGCCCCGTTTCTCGTCGTCGGCTGGGAGCCCGGCGCTCAGGTGCCAAACGGTCAGCAACTCTAGCCACGGCCACTCCCGCCGGGCCTTCTCGAAGGCACCGATCAGGTAAGTGGCCTGCTGATCCTCGGTGACGCGCAGCCACTGCTGCTCCGGTCCGACGGGCTCAATGATCCAGCCCGTTTCGGTGGCCCAGATGGACGTGCGGGCATCGCCTGCCTCGACCATGATCTGCCGCTGGTCGGCCAGGCGGGCAAAGTTGAGCCCCTCGTGAGCGCCGGACGGATCATCTGGCGGGTAGGCAAAGCCATAGGGATGGGCACCCAGGGCATCAAAGTGGCCCTTCGCTCCCGCAGCGTACATCTCCCGCAGGAAGCGGCGGTCATCCAGGGCCCGCTCGTCCACCTCGTTGGTGGGAGCCAGGCTAGCGCTGATCACCTTAGCTGCTGGGTCGGCTGCTTTGATCGCCACGTAGGCTGCCCGCAGCAGGGCGACGTAGGCCGCGGGATCGGGCCTCCGTCCGGCCCATTCGGCGGCCAGGTTGGGCTCGTTCCAGATGATGTAGGCTGGCACACGCCCTTGGTACCGCGTGGCCACCCGACCAACGAAGTCGGCATAGGCAGACAGGCCCACCGGTGGACCGTCAGGGTCGGGGGAGAGAGCCCACTCGGGCGGGTGGTCCAGGCGCAAGGCCAGATTCAGACCGTAGTATTCGCTGGCCCGCACCAGCCAATCGGAATACTCCCAGAAGACTTCATCGGGTGTCGGCTCGATCTCCCGCCATTCCAGGAGTTGGACGACCCAGGTGAAACCAGCGTCGCGGGCCAGGCAGAGCGCCATGTCGTCGGCGCGGATGGTGTGAACGCCAGCGGATGGACCGCTGGGAACAAAATTCCGAGGGAGCGAGGCCGCCACCGGGGCAGCCAGCACCAGCAGGAGTGATAGGGCGAGCCATCGATTTCGTTTCATCAGTCCTTCCTCGGAAGAAGTATACAGCAGAAAGCCTCTGCTGTCAACAGGGTTTGCCCTAGGGCATACCTCAAACATGGAGTGAAAGTGAAGTAATGAAACAACTCGTCATCCTCAGTGGCAAGGGGGGCACCGGCAAGACATCCGTCGCCGCCGCTCTGGCCCACCTGGCTTCCCAGAAGATGTCCATCGTCCTGGCCGACGCCGACGTGGACGCCGCCAACCTGGAGTTGGTGCTCTCGCCGACGCAGGTGGAGGAACACGACTTCACCGGCGGGCAACTGGCGATCATTGATCCCGATCTGTGCACTGCCTGCGGGATATGCGCCGAGGTGTGTCGCTTCGAAGCAGTCATTCCCGGCGATGAGGCCTATGGAGTGGACGACATCGCCTGCGAAGGATGCGCCTCCTGCTTCTACCAGTGCCCGGAGGAGGCCATTCGCATGGAGGAGCAGACAGCGGGGAGCTGGTTCCGCTCCGACACCCGCTTCGGGCCGCTGTTCCACGCCCACCTCTTCGCCGGACAGGAGAACTCCGGCAAGCTGGTGACACTGGTCAAGCAGCAAGGGCGGTTGCAGGCGCTGGACAGCGATGCCGATCTGCTCATCGTGGACGGCCCGCCGGGCATCGGCTGCCCGGTCATCTCTGCCAGCGCCGGCGCAGACCTGGCCCTGCTGGTGGTGGAGCCCACCGTCTCCGGCATTCACGACCTGGAGCGTATCCTGGGCACGACCGACCATTTCGGCGTGCCGGCGATAGTGTGCATCAACAAGGCTGACCTGAACCAGGCGCGGGCGGATGAGATCGCTGGTTTCTGTGCCGAGCGGGGGATCGAGGTAGTGGGGCGGCTGCCTTTCGACCAGGTAGTCACCGAGGCGATGGTGCATGGCCAGCCGGTGACCGCTTACAGCGATGGGCCGGTAACGGCAGCGTTGAAAGTGATGCGCAGGCGCATAAACGAGGTGATTGAGCGATGACGGAGCGGACGCTACGCGAGCGAGTGCTGTTCAAACTGGCTACAGTCATTGACCCGGAGACGGGGGTGGACGTGCTGCGCATGCGGCTCATCGAAGACCTGGTCGTTGATGAGGATAGCGGCGTCGTGCACTATCGCTTCCACCCCTCGTCGCCGCTGTGCCCTCTGGCCGTGCCCTTGGCCCTGGGTATCCGCCGCGCCGTGGCCGATGTGGATGGGGTAACGGCTCAGGAGATGGAGGTGGTGGGCTACGTGAGGGCCGATGAACTCAACCGCCTGTTGCAGGAGACGCGGGAGGGATAGAGTGCAGTAGCAAGGGGAAGTGAGGAGAGGGGAGGTGATATGAGATGATGTACGTGGATGAAACGCGTTGCACTGGCTGCGGCGAGTGCGTCGAGGTGTGCCCAACGGACGCCATACGGCTGGAGAGAGGCATGGCGGTCATTGACCAAGCCGAGTGCACAGAGTGTGAGGTCTGCCTGGAAGCCTGCCCCGAG
>CBDURC010000032.1:0-17261 GCA_965369635.1 uncultured Anaerolineales bacterium
GGCCAGTAGCTCAATTGGCAGAGCAACGGTCTCCAAAACCGTAGGTTGCGGGTTCAAGTCCTGCCTGGCCTGCCAGATTTTCCGAGTGCAAGACACCGTTTCAGCAAAGCTACTGGGATGGTGTCTTGGGCCGTAAGCGGCCAGTGTTTGTAGCGCATTCTGTAGTGGAGAGGAGAGTGTAGTGGCCAGGGCAGCAGCCAGGAAGGAAAACGCCATCGTTAGGTATTTCAAGGAAACCAGAGCGGAACTGCGCAAGGTCAATTGGCCCACGCGCCGGCAGGCCATCAACCTAACCCTGATTGTGCTCGCCGTCACTGTCTTCATGGCTGCTCTGTTGGGCACCATTGACTACCTGTTCGCGCAACTCTTCTCGCTCATCATCTGATATGGGTCATAGCGCAGACGACCAGGAGATCACCACCACGGTGGAGATACCGCATCAGGAATCTGAAGAAAACACCATTGGTGCTGGGAGCGAGTTGCCCCCAGTGGCCACGGATGAGTCCGCGCCGGCTTCCGGCGAGGAGGCTGGGGCTGCGCCGGATACAGCACCGGATGCGCCCACGCGGGGGGAGAAGGTTGGCGCCGCGCTGGCTGAGGAAGATGCTGAAGCCATAATCGAGACCAGTGCTGCGCTCCCCGAGGACACCGAGGCTGAAGTCGAGGCAGAGGAGCCATCGGCAGAGGAAGGAGAAGAAGAAGCCCCTGAGAGGCAGTGGTATGTCGTGCATGGCTACTCAGGGTATGAGAATCGAGTGAAGAAGAACCTCGAGCAGCGGATCGAATCCATGGGGGTGCAGGACAAGATCTTCCAGGTCGTTGTGCCAACGGAGGAGGAGATTGAGATCAGGGGTGGGGAACGTCGCATTGTCGAGCGGCGTGTCTTCCCGGGCTACATCCTCGTGCAAATGGTCATGGACGAGACCTCTTGGTACGTAGTGCGCAACACGCCTGGAGTGACCGGCTTCGTGGGCACGGGCAACAAGCCGACCCCGCTGAGTGCTGAAGAAGTCGAGAAGATCATGAAGCGCATCGAATCCGCTGAGCCCACGATCAAGGTGAGCTTCAAGGTCGGCCAGAAAGTGCGTCTGACTGAGGGGTCCTTTGCCGATTTCGTGGGCGAAGTTGATGATCTGTACCCGGAGAAGGGAAGGGCCCGGGTCTTGATCTCCATGTTCGGCCGTGACACGCCACTGGAGGTTGATCTGCTGCATCTGGAGAGAGTATAGTCTCTGATTGGGAGAACATAACTGATGGGCAAGAAAGTCACAACAATGATCAAACTGCAGATTGCGGCTGGGAAGGCTAATCCCGCGCCGCCGGTGGGCCCTGCTCTAGGCCAGCACGGTCTGAACATCATGGCCTTCTGCAAGGACTACAATGCACGAACGGCCGGCATGGCGGGATCTATCATTCCTGTGGAGATCACGGTCTACCAGGATCGCACGTTTTCCTTCATACTCAAGACGTCGCCTGCCACTGACTTGCTGAAGAAGGCGGCGGGAATCGAAAAAGGCTCTGCGGAACCTAATCGCGAGGAAGCTGGCCAGGTTACTCGCAGCCAGATCCAAGAGATCGCCGGACAGAAGATGACTGATCTAAATACTGCCGATGTTGAGAGCGCTATGCGTATGGTTGAAGGCACAGCGCGCAGCATGGGAATCACCGTCGTTGACTAGGACGACGCGGTTCCCGCGATAGGTGATACGATCACCATGTGGGAGGGCTAACCACCCGCTAGTACCACCAGGAGGATTATCCAAATGCCCAAACGAGGAAAGAAGTACCGCCAGGCAGCTCAGCTTGTGGATCGGATGCGAGCCTACTTACCTGCCGAGGCTGTCGAACTGGCGCAGAAGACCTCGACGGCCAACTTCGATGCCACCGTGGAGGTACACTTGAACATGGGGGTAGACCCACGCCACGCGGATCAACAGGTTCGCGGGGTCGTGCTGCTGCCTCATGGCACAGGCAAGCAGGTGCGTATCCTGGTCTTCGCCGAGGGTGAGGCAGAGAAGATCGCCCAGGAAGCTGGAGCAGATTACGTTGGCACCGACGAACTGACGAAGAAGATACAGGGCGGCTGGCTGGACTTCGACGTCGCCATTGCCATTCCCCAGGTGATGGGCAAGGTGGGACGCTTGGGGCGTGTTCTTGGCCCCCGAGGGTTGATGCCTAGCCCCAAAGCAGGTACCATTGTGCAGCCCGACGATCTGCCTCGCCTGATCCAGGAGACTCGCTTGGGGCGTGTGGAGTTCAGGGTGGACAAGACGGCGAACATCCATGTTCCCATTGGCAAGGCGAGCTTCAGCAGCGAACAATTGCTCGATAACTTCACTGCCTTTATGGAAGCAATCATTCGTGCCAAGCCATCTGGAGCTAAGGGACAGTACGTCAAGAAGGTCGTTATGACCACAACCATGGGGCCGGGGATCAAGGTGAATCCCATGGAAGCTATGGCTCTGAGGACTGCATAGACTTTTCAGATCGCTATCGGGAGGGCACAGCTTGCGTTTTCCAGAGATCTGGGGCGTCCTCCCCTATATCCGCTGAAGACAGCAGGTGCCCCCACGGGGCTTAATCGGTAGCCGCCTGCCGAGGTAAGGAATGTACACGTCCGTTTTCGAGCGTGGAGAACCCTTGCGTCGGTGCGCAGGGGTTTTATGCTGCTGGCAGGCAAGGCATCCGTACGTGAAATGCAGAAGGAGGTGAATCCATTTGGCCATTTCAAAGGAGAAGAAACGAGAACTTGTCGCCGATTACACCGACAAACTGGCGCGCAGTGAAGCCGTGATCTTCACTGACTATACTGGGTTGTCGGTGAAGGAGCAGCAGAAGCTGCGCCGGCAACTGTGGGAGTCACAGAGTGGCTTCCAGGTGGTCAAGAACACGCTGCTGAGGCGAGCTCTGCAAGATGCGGGAATGTCTGTTCCCGAAGAGACGTTTGCCGGCCCCACGGCGCTGGGCTATTGCTTCGAGGATGTGACAACTGTGGTCAAGGTCTTGTCCGACTTCGCCAAGGAGACGAAGTTTTTGACCTTCAAGGGAGGGCTGCTGGGAGCGCGGTTCATCGGTGCAGAGGAGGTTGAGGCGTTGGCCAAGTTGCCATCGCGGGACGTGCTGCTGGCTCTAGTGGTGAGGGGCATTCAGTCTCCCATCAGCGGGCTGGTCAACGTGCTCGCCGGTCCCCTGCGTGGCCTGGTCAACGTGCTCCAGGCTCGCTCTGATCAGTTGGGGAGCATGGCAAGCCAGGAAAGCTAGGAAAGCAAAACGATCTTGGATACAAGCATCTACAAGTACTAGAAGTAAGGAGGAGGAGATACTCATGATGAAAGAGGAAATCATCGCCGCCATCGAGGAGATGACGGTACTAGAGCTGTCGGATCTGGTCAAGGAATTGGAGGAGAAGTTTGGCGTCAGCGCTGCAGCGCCAATGATGGCTGTTGGCATGATGCCTGCTGCCGCGCAGGCTGAGGCAGTTGAGGAGAAAACCGAGTGGGACGTCGAGCTCAAGGACTTTGGAGCCAAGAAGATCCAGGTCATCAAGGCCGTGCGCACTATCACTGAGCTGGGCTTGAGGGAAGCCAAGGAACTGGTAGAAGGCGTGCCAGCCATCGTACTCACGGGAGTTTCTAAAGAAGTCGCCGAAGAAGCCAAGGAGAAGCTGGAGGCCGAAGGCGCCGCCGTTGAACTGAAGTAGTCGCTTCTCTCCCCCTTGCGTTATGCTATCGCAAGGTGGCGTGTGTGCCTGTGCCAGAGTCACCTGCTGGTCACCCAGTTGGTGACTCTGGTGTCCTCTTGGAAGAAGGGGATTCCCGACTGTGTGTCAGCTCTCCAAGTTTATGGGCTGCCGATCTGCGCTACTGGAGGCAGCCGACGCTTGAATTTGTTGCGCCACACGAGCCCCAGCACGCGCTCCACGAACGAGCGTTCGAAGCCAGCGGCGACTACCTGGTCGGGACTGGCTCCTTCATCGAATAGCAGGTACAGTACCTGGTCCACCGCAGCGTAGGTGAAGCCCAGATCTCCCTCGTCCGTCTGGCCCGGCCAGAGATCGGCAGAAGGGGGCTTTTCGATGATCTGCCGGGGCACGCCCAGCGCGGCGGCAAGCTGCCGCAACTGCGTCTTGTACAGGTCCCCGACAGGGTTGAGGGCGCAGGCGGAATCGCCGTAGAGAGTGGTATACCCCAGCAAGGCTTCCGTCCTGTTGCCGGTGCCGATGACCAGACCGTTCAGGGCCACCGATTGATCATAGAGCACGATCATGCGCATGCGGGCCATCACGTTGCCCCGCCGCACGGCATCCATGTCAGAGAAGCGCTTAGACAGAGGCTCGACCATGGCAGTGATGTCCACAGTGTCGCTGGAGATGCCCAGGATGTCAATGACCGTCTGAGCGTCTGCCAGCGTGTCGGGGCTGGAGGTGCGATAGGGCATGCGCAGCGCCAGCACGTTCTCCGCCCCCAGTGCCTCCGTCGTCAGGAAGCAGGCAGTGGCGGAGTCTATGCCTCCCGAGAGGCCGATGACCGCCCGCTGGAAGCCTGCTTCCGCCATTTCACGGCCAATGAAGTCCACGATGAGTTCACGCACGTGGTCGGTGTCAATGAGCAGTCGTTCGACAATATCTTGCATGGGCATCTCTCCAGTTTGCTGAAATCCTATCACGCCACAGGTCTATTATCTCCAATTCTGCTCATTTGTAAAGTCCGAGCGTGCGTGTTATAATCTCCCCTACGATGTTTGGCCATTGGCCATTGGCTCTCCGCTGTCAGCTACCGGCTATTAGTCAACATGTACATTGATCGAAGATACAGACGAAAACGCCGCTCTCCCCTACGCTACCTGATCCTGCTAGCTGTGATTGCTGGCGGCGCCTATTTGCTTTACACGCGCACCAACTTCTTCGAAAGCCCTCTTAATCCTCTCAAGCCTACGCCCGCGCCGACGCGCACGCTGGCCTCACACCTGGCAGAGGCAGAGGCGTTCTACGCTGAAGGGAAGCTGGAAGAAGCTGCCGAGGCGTACGCGGGGATCACGCGTCTGGAGCCGGAGAACGACGAGGCCTTCCGCTGGTGGGCTAAGCTGCTGGCGCTGCGCGGCCACGCGGCTGAGGCGGTCAAGAAGGCGCGTCAGGCGGTGAAACTTGCTCCCAACGACGCTCGCAATCAGTCCACCCTGGCCATGGCCCTGGACTGGGATGGCCAATATGACGAGGCTATTGCCGTGGCTCTACGGGCGGTGGACCTGGATCCGAACCTGGCCGACGCCCATGCGTACCTGGCCGAGGTGTATGCTGACAAGGGGAACTGGCGGCGAGCTCTGGAGGAAGCGGAGGCGGCGGTGGCGCTGGACGAGCGCAGCGTGGTGGCGCACCGCAACTTGGGCTACGTGCTGGAGCGGCAGGGGCAATACCGGCAGGCTATTGAAGAGTACCTTCGCGCCAGCGAGCTGCATCCCAAGCTCAGCTACACCTACATCGGTGCCGGGCGCAACTATCTCGTCCTGGGGCAGTACGACGAGGCCATTGCCCAGTTCCAGAAGGCCATATCCGCCGCGCCAGGCAATGCCGATGGCTACGATGCCCTGGGTTGGGCTTATGTCCTGCAGAATGATGTCGAGCGCGGTATCGTCGAGTTGGAGAAGGCCATTGAGGTGGACCCTGCCTATTCCACCGCCTACGGCCACCTGGGTTTGTCCTACTACGTGCGGCGCAACTACGAAGAGGCCATCCCCAATTTCGAGCGGGCTATCGAGCTGGGTAACGAATCTCTGGAGTATTTCTACGAATTGGGGCTCTGCTACGCTTACCTGGGTGATTGCGACAATGCCATCGAGTGGCTGGAGCGGGCGCTGGAGATTGACCCTAACTCCCAGCAGGCACTGGACGGCCTCCAACTCTGCGCTGAGTAGAGACCAACCTCCAGGTGGTCAGACAGGTTCACTCCTCCCTCAGGTAATTCGACTCTCCCTCATGCAAGAGGATGGAGTACCTCGTCATCGCGTGGCGCCAGGTGGTCGATGCTATGCTTATCTCATTCAAGTCGGGGCCTGTGCTGAGCTGGAGGGGACGTAAGGCTTGTCGGAGACCTTTGCGCTGTACCTGAAGTGCAGAATGCCGGGAGGTGCTTGCTAGACACAGCGCCCTGTGCCTGCGGTATCCCCCCCGGCGTGCCTTATTCACGGGGCGCATGGTTGGGCCAGGAGTCTGATTGCCGCCTTTGTTTGGAGCGAAGCGTTCCTACAACTCCACCAGGCCGTGCCGCAGCGCGGTGACCACGGCGTGCGTCCGGTCGTTGGCCTGGAGCTTGCCAATGATGGTGCTCACGTAGTTCTTGACCGTGCCCTCGGTCAGGTGCAGGCGGTCGCCGATCTCCCTGTTCGACAATCCCTCAACCAAAAGATGAAGCACCTCCTCTTCGCGGGGTGTGAGGGGGGCGATGAGAAGTTCATCTCTTTTGCCTCTCACACGTTCCCCCAGTGCGGACGGATGGGGTGGTGTCTGGACTGCCAGCCGCTGGAACTCCTTGAGCACCTTGTGCGCCACGCTGGGGTCAAGCTGCGACTCCCCCCGCATCACGCCACGAATGGCCTCCACCAGCGTCTCGGCGCTAGCATCCTTGAGCAGATAGCCCCTGGCCCCCGCCTTGATGCCCTCGAAGACCAGATTGTCCGCGTCGTACGTGGTGAGGATGATCACCTGGGTATCGGTCAGTTCTTCGCAGATGCGCCGCGTGGCGGGGATGCCTCCTAGCTGCGGCATCTTCAGGTCCATGAGCACCACATCGGGTCGGAGAGCGCGTGCCTGGGCCACCGCCTCCTTCCCATTGCTGGCCTGACCCACTACCTCGACCCCCGGCGCGTACTTGAGGATCGTCGCCAGTCCCTGGCGGATGATCTCCTGGTCATCTACGAGAAGTACGCGAATCGAAGTCATCGCTTGTTGCTTTTACTTGCTCCGTTCCAACAGCTCGATAAGCACGCCGTGGGTGCTCTTGGGATGCAAGAAGGCCACGCGGCCATGCGCACCGGCTACGGCCGTCTTGTTGATCAGCCGCACGCCCTTCTCCTTCAGGTCAGCCAGCGCGGCGTCAATATCCTCCACCTCCAGGCAGATGTGATGTATCCCCTCGCCTCGCTGGGCCAGGAATCTGCCCACGCCGGAATCGGGACTGAGAGGCTCCAGCAGCTCAATCTCGCTCTCGCCGATGGGCAGGCAAGCGACCTTGACGCCCTGTTCGGGGATGGTCTGCGTGTGGCTCAACTCCAGTCCTAGAGCGTCGCGGAAGACACCCAGCGCCTGCTCAATATCCTCCACGATGACAGCTATGTGGTCTATGCGATTGATCATTCCATCTCTCCAAATCGACTACAATTTGTAGTTGACTGCATACTAATTGTAGTCGGGGCGAACCCTTGCGGTCGCTCTGGGCAGGCGCAAGGCTTGCCCCTACGCGTCCGGCACCACGCGCCAATCCATCTGCTCGGGATCGAAGTCGGCGATCTTGTCCAGCCGCAGCTTGAGGTACTTGCCCTTGGCCTCCACAGCCACAGTGCCATCGGGCAGCAGCAGCTCGCCCGTGCCCTCGAAGAGCAAGCGGGTATCACGGGTGATGCGGCCCACAACGGTCAGTTCCACTCCCAGGGGCACCGGCTGACGGTAGCGCAGCGTTAGCTCGGCCGTCACCCCCCATACTTCCTCGTTGTGCCCGCGGCTGACCATGAGGGCCCGGCCGATAGTCTCGTCCATGACGCCAGCGATGACGCCGCCGTGCATGCGGCCAGGATAGCCCTGATGCTCCTCCCGCCCCGTGAAGCGGGCCAGCAGCGAGCCATCAGGCTGATCGTAGAAGAAGGCTTTCAGGCTAGCGATGTTTTTCATGCCGCAGATGAAGCACATGCGGCTGTTGGGTTGTTTGTGTGAAGAAGCAGGCACGTTGTTCTCCGATGGGTTTCGACGGGTAGGCGCCAAGGTTGCCTGGCCCTGGGCGAGGACACCTCGCTCCTACACGGCGGTATGCGGTTCGTATTCGCCAAAGACCTGGCGCAGCAGGCCGCAGATCTCGCCCAAGGTGACGCAGGCTTCCACCGCCCCCAGGAACAGCGGCATCAGTGGGGCATTGTGCTGTCGCGCCGCGGCCTCCAGGCGGGCCAGCGATTCCGCTGCGCGATCGTTATCCCGCTGTTCCCGCAGCGCTTGCAGTTGCGTCGCTTGCTGCTCCTGCACTGCCTCGTCCACTTGCAGCAGATCTAGTGGCTGTTGTTGCTCGTCGGTTACGAAGCGGTTGACGCCGACGACCACCTGCTCGCTCCGCTCGATGGCCTGCTGGGCGCGGTAGGCGGCCTCTTGGATCTCCCGCTGGATGAAGCCCCGCTCGATGGACCGCAGCGCGCCACCCAGAGCGTCAATCCTCTCGATGTACTGGTTGGCCCGCCGCTCGATCTCGTCCGTTAGATGCTCCACGAAGTAACTGCCCGCCAGCGGATCCACCGTCTCGGCCACGCCGCTTTCGTGGGCGATAATCTGCTGCGTGCGCAGGGCGATCTGCACGCTCTGCTCCGAGGGGAGAGCCAGCGCCTCATCGCGAGAGTTAGTGTGCAGCGATTGCGTGCCGCCGAGCACCGCTGCCAGCGCCTGCAGCGTGACCCGCACGACGTTGTTGTCCGGCTGCTGCGCAGTGAGGGTGGAGCCCGCTGTCTGCGTGTGGAAGCGAAGCTGCCACGAGCGCGGGTTTTTGGCTCCGAAACGCTGGCGCATGAGACGCGCCCACAGCCGCCGCGCCGCCCGGAACTTAGCCACCTCTTCCAGCAGGTTGTTGTGGGCGTTGAAGAAGAATGACAGCCTGCCGGCGAAGCGGTCCACGTCCAACCCGGCATCCACCGCTGCCTTCACGTACTCGATGCCATTGGCCAGGGTGAAGGCTACCTCCTGCACGGCGGTGCAGCCCGCTTCCCGCATGTGATAGCCGGAGATGCTGATGGTGTTCCAGCGGGGCATGTGCTCGGCGCAGTAGCGGAAGGTGTCGGTGATCAGTCGCATGGACGGTTGCGGCGGGAAGATGTAGGTGCCGCGAGCGACGTATTCTTTGAGGATGTCGTTTTGGATGGTACCGCGCAGCGTGCCCGGTTCCACTCCCCGCTTCTTGCCCACGGCGATGACCATGGCCAGCAAGATGGCTGCCGGCCCGTTGATGGTCATGGAAATGCTGACTTTGTCCAGCGGGATGCCATCGAGGAGCGTTTCCATGTCCGCCAGCGAACTGATGGAGACGCCGACGCGGCCCACCTCGCCCGCTGCCAGCGGATGATCGGCATCGTAGCCAATCTGGGTGGGCAGGTCGAAGGCCACGGAGAGGCCCGTTTGACCCTGCTCCAACAGAAATCTGTAGCGGGCGTTGGTTTCTGCGGCGGAGGCGTAGCCAGCGTACTGGCGCATGGTCCAGAAGCGACCGCGGTACATGGTCGGCTGCACACCGCGGGTGAAGGGGTATTGGCCCGGGAAGCCCAGATCGGCATTGTAGCTTGTCGTCGCGTCCTCCGGCGTGTATAGCCGCCGAACCTCGACGCCGGAACTGGTCTCGAAGCGTTTACGTCGTTCAGGATAGCGGCTCAGCACTGGTGCAAGGACTGTTGTCTCCCATTCTCTCTTGAGTGTGGTCAGATCGTCGCTCATGTATCTCCTCCGCTATCCGAGTGGATCACGATCTACCCGATGTGAGGGAGTTGTACTCCCGAACGCAGGCTCGGAGTGCAACTCCTCGCCATTAGGGCAACTCCGGCAACATTATAATGCAGCCAAATGCAAATAGCAAACCCCCCGGCTGGAGAGGTTCAGCCAGGGGGCTGGAGTTCAAGGATGATCCCTTCTACCGCTCAAACTGAGCGGCCACGTTTTCCCTTTTCCTTTTCCTCTTTTCCCTCAGTCCCATCAGACTCGTCAGCGCTTTCGCCTTCACGGCCACACTTGTACAAACTCGTCTTCTTGTACCTGGAAGATGTAGATCTGCGGCTCGCGCAGGTCACCCCGCTCGTCGTAGCGTACGCGGCCGAGGAAAGTCTGCAGGTCAATACGTCGCAGCGCCTCGGCCACTTTGCCGGCGTCCAGGCTGCCCGCCTTCTTCGCCCCCTCGGCCAGTGCCTGCAGCGCCGCGTAGCCGTTGATGGAATAGGTGTCGGGGTTGCGATACTCCACTGCCTGATAGGCCTTGACCCACGCGTCGTCCGCAGCCGACGCTGGGCTGGGGGCGAATGCGGTGACGTAGATGGACTCGGCTGTGTTGCGCGCTTCGTCAATAGTCGCTGCCAGGAAGCAGCCATCGGAGCCCATGAAGGTCAGGTCGTATCCCGCTTCCACCAATTCGGCCCGCAGGTAGGGACATTCTACCTCGTAGCCAGCGTAGTAGACGCTGTCTGCGCCGGAGGCGGCGATGCGCTTAACCTCGTCGGCGAAGCGGCTCTGTTCCACCTTGACCTGCTGGCTGAGCCCCACGTCAGCCCCTAGTGCTTGCAGCTCTTCGGCCACCAGCCTGCCCAGGTCAATGCCGTAGGGATCGTCGTTGTAGAGCACTGCCACGCGCTGTGCGCCCAGCGTGCTAACCAAGTAGTCGGCCGCGACACGGGCCTGCACGCTGTTGTCCGCATTGATACGGAAGAAGTTGCGGTAGCCGCTGCGGGTGAGGGAGACCTCCGACGCCGTAGGGGTGATGACGATGAGGGGCAGGTCTTTGTAGATCTCCATGGCCGCCAGCGTCTGACCGGAGTTGTAGTGGCCGACGACGCCCAACACGCGGTCGCCCCGTTCCACGGCGGCCTTGATCTCCTCGGCCACCGCCACGGCCACGTCGGAGTCCGATTCGTCGTCCATGGCCACGACCTTGAGTTGGTAGCCGAGCAGGCCGCCAGAGCGGTTGATTTGCTCGGCCATCAATCGCACGCCGCCGACGACAGTCTGGCCGCCGTTGGCCTGGAAGCCAGAGAGGGGCGCGGCGACGTAGACAGTCACCTCGCCCTTGGGGCTGCTGGGCAGACAGGCGGTTAGCAACACAGTTAGTAGAATCAGGCTACACAGAACCTTGCGCATGGATTCACTCCTGAGTATCTCTTGCAGACAGGGTTGGTCCAGCAAGCGTGGCGATGGCTTGCAGAACGACGGGCAAATCCTGTTCTGGCTCACCGCTCAGTGGGGACGAAACAATGCTGCCGTCCGGCGTGTGATGATGGTGAGGGAAGTTGGGCAGACCAGGACAGTCCTCTTTGTTGTCCCAACGCATGATTGGTACATCCCTGAACAGTTGATACGAGTAGTCGCAGTGCCCGTGATTATGGTAAACGCACACTTGCAGTTTCAGTCCCTGTTCCAGGTCAGCGCGAACTTTGCACAAGAACTGCTCAGCGGAGAACTGCTGGGTCTCGACAACAGATACTGCCTGGCAAAGGGGGCTTTCTTGCAGACGGGTAGTGATCAGGCTCAGCGAAGTGGGTAATGATGTCACCTCTATGTCTCCGCTTGCAAACCCAGCCAGCTCTGCAGAAATTCCTCTGCTGCCTTCCAGTCTAGCCAGTCATCCTCTTCCTGCATCACTGCCTGTGCAAGGGATTGGCGTTGCTCCGGTGGCAGGTCAGTGCTGCGACGTAGCAGCGCCGTGCGCTCAGATGTATATTCAGTGAAATGGCTAAAGCCCATGCCAGACTTGCGCTCGAAGGCCGCGATACGCTCTCGACAGGACATGATTTGTCGCAAAACGTAGTCCCGTACCAGCTTTTGGGCAGCTTCCTCAGCGGATGCAAACAAACGTCTCGCCACCAATGGTTCGAAGATGGTCTCAACTGCAGTCATGACCTAACTTTCCCTTGACGTTTCTTCATTTCAACCTCACTCCTTCCACCCGATAGTCGTACACCTCGTTGATGGAGTCCAGCATGTCCTGCAGGCTGGCCACTTGCTGGCGGATGTCCTCTCGCAGCCGCTGGGTGCGACCGCTATCCACCTCCCTTGCCCCGATCAGCAGGATCTGCGAATAGACGGTGCCGAGTGCGGAGAGGGAATGGTCTGCCTGCAGCTCTGCTCGTTCCATGGTGTCGTCCAGCTTATCCAGGCTGCGGCGCTGGGCGATCTTGCTGGCCAGCGTGGTTTGCATCTGCTGGCGCACATCGGGATCTGTCTCCAGCCGGCGGCGAGCGTCAAGGCTCTCGATCTCCTTGGGCACTGCCTTGAGGTCTCGCTGGATGACGGCATCAGCGTGGTAGGCGTCCAGGCGGCGGGCCAGGCGAAACATCTGGGAGGTCCAGTCGTCTATGCCAACAGCCATGTCTGCCAGGTGTTCTCGCAACACCCCCTGCCGCTGTTGGCGCACGGCGCGGTCAATGCGCTCGCGATACTCCAGCGCCTGGCTCAGCTTGTCCCGCAGCTTCTTGTCCCGCACCTGGCGGGGATCGAACTGCTCGCGGAAGAGATCGGCCACCACCTTGGCGGCGGTCTCCACATCGGTCAAGCTGGTGTAGACGATGAGCACTTCAGCGATCAGGCCCAACGCCAGCCATCCCCACCACGGCCACCAGGGGAAGGGGTGGGGGAAGAAGAAGCTGAGCAAGATGGTGCCAGCCACCACCACACCGCTCTCCGAGCGCAGGAAAGCGTGCTGGATGATGGCCCGCTGGGCTCGCTGTTCTATGGAAACGCGAATGCTCTCTTGGGGCATGGTTGTTATCCGATTTGGCAAAACGCTGTTGTCGTGATGAACTGATGTTGATGAAAGCGGGTATCGGCTCGTGCTGCGCACCTTTCTGAAGGAGAATGGGATGTGCTCATCTCCGATGCCATCGCTGAGGCGAGAGCAGAGCGTCGAGCCAGATGACCTGCTCGCTCTGAAACGGGTCAACGGCGTGCACATCGTTGGCGCGGCAGAGCTTCTCGCCGTTTTGATCCCCCTTCCACCAGCATCTTCCTCCTAGAAATACGTCGAGAGAATCTTGTACAGCTCCCTGATGGTTTCCAAATCCCCCTGCCGCACCTGGCCGCCAGAAGCCTCGGCCAGTGTGTCCAATACGTTGTAGTCGGCGTCGCGGCCATAGGCGATGCAGAAGATGACCACCGGCACACCAGTGCGGTTGCCTTGCTCTATCTCTCGTGCCAACTGGTGCAGGCTGATGAGCGACGCATTCTCCCGCCCGTCGGTCATGGCCACAATGGCGTTGATGCGCTCGCTGTCGTTGGCCTGCTGCAAGCGGACGTAGGCCGCCCGCACAGAGTCGAGCAGCGCGGTGTCGCCGGCGGCGTACAGCTCGCCTACAGCGTCCTCCAGTTCGGCGCGGTTGTGCCGCAGCTCGTTCAGAGGGATGATGTTGTTCACCTGCGTGGAGAACTCTACCATCCCCACCCGTTCCAGGTCTCCCTCGATCTGTGACAGGAAGACGCTCAGCGCCTCACGGGCCGCCTCCAGCTTCTCCCCCTCCATGCTGCCGGAGGTATCCACCACCAGGTAGACGTTGGTGTGCCGCTTGGTGTACCACCAGACGTTGCGCACCACCTCCACCACCGCCGGGCTGGGCATCTGCAGCGTCGTCTGCGGCTGGCGGGGATCCACACCATTGGCCGCGGTCAGCGGCGAATCGGGGCTGTCCAAGGGGATGGTCAGGTCGGCCGGGCGATAGCCGTGGGCCAGTACCGTCGCCTGCGCTTCCTCCGACGATAGGAACTCGCGGAGGTGCTGGAAGGTGAACCGCTGGTTGGCGGTCAGCGTGGGTGTTTCCAGCAAGGCCAGGGGGTGGTCTTCCCACAGCGTCCCTTCGGCGGGGTAGACAGCCACCAGACGCTGGTTGCCGCGCACCTGGCGGTTGAACCACACCACCAGTTGCTCCTGCACCACGAAGGCGTCCAGGTAGTCCGGCCCCTCTTGTTGCGCTCGCTCAATGACTGCCAACTCCCCCTCGCCATAGTAGCGCACGGTGCGTTCCACCGCGCCTACATAGTCCAGCGTCGCTTGCGCCTGGGCATCCTCGATGGTCAGCCCCCTCGTCTTGCCCGCGCCGGCGTAGAACTCGGCCAGTGTGGCCAGCAGCCCACTGGCGGAACTGGTCGAGGGATGGCTCCATTTGAAGTTGGGGTCTTGCTGTGCCTTCGCCTGCACGTCGGACCAGCCGATGGGCTGATCGGGCCAGCCGAGATCGCGGGCCACCGGCTCCCACATGGCCAGCACCACCGGGCTGACACCGTAGCGGTGGCTCTCTCCCACCAGTGGCGCTTCGCTGCCGGTCTGCTCGGCCCAGGCGCGGTCCAGTTGATCCAGCCACAACGAGGAATCGGGGCTGATGGCTTCGTAGGCACCGGCCAGCGCTGCCTCCAGCATCGCTTCCACGTCCTGCTGCTCTGCCTGCACGCGGATCGTGCGGCGATCTGGCGTGCGCAGCTTCTGCTTGTTGAACGCTTCCACCAACTCGGTGAAGAGAGCGGCCTTTTCCGGCGAGTAGGCTACCCGCAGCGTGGCCTCACGGGGATCGGCCACTGCTGCGACTGGCGTGGCCGCTGTCTGCGGCTCGCGCTCTGCTACCTGCATGATCCCCCAGGCGACGCAACAGGCCATCGCCACTACCGCTAGTACGGCGGCGACGATGAGCGGTAAGCGGCGCTTTTGCGATCTGCGATCTGCGATCTGCGATTGGCGATTAGCGATTTGCGATTTGCGACTGGTCATCGGTCATTTACTCGCTACGTTTAGGTCAAACCAACGCAATAGCGCCTGCAGGACGTCCCGACCAGGCGAGCGCATGGCTGTGGTGCGGGGCACGACTGTCTTCACCCCCTGCGGTTCCCACTGCACGAAGGGGCTATCACCCTCGGTCACCGGGACGTCGGGGTTGACCGGGCGCAGTCCCCGGCCCACCGCCTGCCGCTGCACATCGGGCGACAGCAGGTAACGCTGGAACTCCAGGGCACCGTTTTTCTCCAGGGCTGTCGTCTCCGGCCCCATCCACACGGTGAAGGGGAAGTCGAACCAGGTGACGTAGCGCGGGTAGAAGATGACCAGCGGGTCGGCCCAGCGGGTCTGGATGCCGGCCATGTGCGTCAGGAGGTCGCTCTCCAGCAACTGTCCACCGTCGCCCACGGAGTAGCCGAAGAGGGCGAAGTCCTCGGCGGTGTAGGCGCTGGCACCGCTGATGTCGGTCACCGCGCCCATCAACTCGCCCAGCCACTGCTGGAAGTCGGGGTCGGTAACGTCGGCGGTGGAGATGTTGGGGCGGTCGTAGTACTCGCCAGCAGCGGCGATCATGGCCGCCAGGCCGCCCACGTTTTTGCGCGGGCTGGGCACCACCAGCTTGAAGAAGCCCCAGGCAGAGTCGCCGCCCAGCTCCGGCCAGCCTCCCTTGGCGATGGCGGCATCGTGGATGGCTTGCCAGTCCAGCTCGCCGTAGCGGGCCTGCAGCACTTCGGCTCGGCTCTGGTAGATGCCCCAGGAGAAGAGGGAGATGGCGATGGGACGGGCGCGGTACTCGCCATCGGTGAGGAAGACGTCACGCCCCAGCCGCTCCTTGTAGCTGGCGTTGGCCAGTTCTACCAGGTAGCGGCTGTCAGGAATCCAGGCGGTGGGAAAACGGGCCAGCTTCTGCTGCTCGGCCTCGTTCAACTCATCAGCGCTGCGCTCGCCGAGGACGCCAAAATCGTCGCGGTCGAACTTACCCAGCGCGGTGAGGCCGTCCATGGCGATGAGCTCTACCTGGATGACCTCGCCCTCCAGCTTGTGCTTCTCGGCGTTGAATTGCCTGGCTGCCTCCCGCACCCACGGCTCCACCGGCAGGGCGGTGATTACCCGCACCTGTATGGGGCCTTTCGGGGTGACCGTAAGTGGCTGTAGCGCCGGGTTCAGGGCGCGCCAAAGCAGCGCCGCACCGACGATGAGCAGCGCCACCACGACAGTGACGATAAACACGATACGCGTACGTTTCATGAACGTTCTCCCTCAAGGGTAGCGTCTAAGAGTATTCCTTCGTCCGCTCCGTCGGATCAGTTACGTGTTACGTGGGCTCGGTAGTGTCCAGGACCTTGCCACGCGTAGCTTCAAGATGCCTATGGTATTTCTCTCGCTGCGACGAATCTGATCCTCGTTCCAGTTCGTGCAGAAACTGAGCGGCGGTGACGATGCGCACATCCTTAGTGTTCCTCCAAGACAAGCAAGTCATTATCGCCAGTGACCAGGTAGTTGGCTTTCCCCACTACGGATGAAGCCAGGATAAGATCATCATCGGGGTCACGACACACCGGTTCCGCCGATTCAATGCGTACCGTTTCCGCATAGTTTTGCAGGGCATGCAACAAATGCGTCTGGTCACAATCATGCACACGCAACCTTGCCTGTAGGCGAGGAAACTCCATCACCCGCGTCAATTCCGTCATCTGAGCCTGAGAGGTATTACACTGAAGATGAAGTTCCGATCGTACCAGTGCTCCAAGATGGCCCTGGGACAGCCATGCGGAGAGATGACGCCACTGATCAGGATGTTCGTATCAATCACGGCGCGTGGCATCACGGTTTTCCAACTCGCTGTTGACGCCGTTCAGCGCGCACGGCCGCCACCGCTTCGGCGACTATGGTTTCAACTTCTTCCAATGGGATGTCAGCATTGCGCTCGGCCACGTCGTCGAGCAGTTGGCGCAGCGAGCGGCGCGCCCGTTCCCGTTCTTGGGCTCGGAAACGCTCCCATGTCTCCGCCTCTTGGGCATCCACGATCATCAATTCCGGCTGTCCGAAGTATTCGACGATCACCGGTTCGCCGTTGATGCGCACCCAGTCACGGATTTCTCTGGTTTTGGTTCGCAAATCTGTAGCACTAATGACCCTGGCCATGTCTCGCCTCCTTTTTGCATCTTTATGAACTTCGTACAAAGTATACAAAATTTGAGGCGGATTGTCAAATCTCAGCGTTCCGTGGGTGCGCAATGGCTGTGCGCAGGTGGATCAGCCCATGCGCACCGCCGTGCCGCTGGTGCAGACCATGAGCATGCCCTGGCGGATGACCTCGTAGTCAATATCCACACCGACGACGGCATTGGCCCCTTTGGACGCTGCCTCAGAAGCCATCTCCTCCAGGGCAATGTCGCGGGCTTTGCGCACCTCTTCCTCGTATGCTTTGGAACGCCCGCCGATGATGTCGGTGATGCTGGCCAGGATATCGCGGCCGATGTGCGCGCCCAGGATGGCCTCGCCAGTGACGATACCCAGGTATTCCTCAACGGGGTGACCTTCGACAGTGGGTGTGGTGGTGATGATCAT
>CBDURC010000033.1:0-17136 GCA_965369635.1 uncultured Anaerolineales bacterium
AGAGCACAGAGGTTGAGTGGGCCTATCTATTCGTGTTGGATGAGAAGTTCAATCAGTACAAGGGCCTGGGTTTGTTTGAGGCGTTTATCAAAGCGGTCAGGTAAGGGTGAGATCACATCTCGCTGCGGCGGTCGGCAACAAGGAGATCCAATGGCACCTGGCGTGATCTGCGCGGGCCTGGTCATCACCGCCCGCACCGTCACCGAGGTGCAACGCCGACGAGAACGGGCGGCCCTACGGGGGCGATAAGCCGCGCAGAGTGGGTACGAGCAAGCCACAACAACCACAGCAGGAAGAAATGCGCAATCAAGGACAGGTGATCTTTGGTATCCTGATCATTCTCATCGGGCTGATGTTCCTGTTCGGCAATCTGTTCGACGTGAATGTGGGGGCTCTCTGCTTCCCCGTCGGGCTGATCATGCTGG
Source organism: uncultured Anaerolineales bacterium (assembly GCA_965369635.1). Taxonomy (GTDB): domain Bacteria; phylum Chloroflexota; class Anaerolineae; order UBA3071; family UBA3071; genus UBA3071. The sequence goes on from CBDURC010000033.1 coordinate 426, forward strand.
GGATATGGCTGCTGATTCGTCCGCTGCTGGTCGGCCCCGACACAAGGCTCCGGTTCAGGGTGTTCGGCCCTATCCGCCGCAGCGGGGCCTGGCAGGTGGCCGACGAGGAGTTTTGGCTCCTCATTGGGGACGTGCGTCTGGACATGAGCCAGGCGGAGATACCCCCAGGCGAGACGCACATCCGGGTCTCTGGCTTCGTCGGCGACGTCAGGCTGCTGGTGCCGGAGGGCGTGGGCGTGTCGGTGTCCTCCATGGCCTTCGTCAGCGACGCTCGGGTGCTGGGCCAACGGCGCGACGGTTTGCTGCTCCCCGTTCGCCTGACCAGCGACGACTACGAGACCGCCGAGCGCAAGGTGCACCTGGAAACGATGTTCTTCGTGGGGGACGTCAGAGCCAGGCGGGCATAGAGGACAAGCTCTAGGCAGGTGGCGACGAACGTCATCGGACGCGGACAGACGCGGGTTTCGTCTGTTGTTGTCCGTGTTCGTCCGTGGCCATCTGCGTCCCATCGCGAGCCACTGGCGGGAGGCGAGATGACCGGAAATGCGTTTGGGAGGAGAAAGACATGAGCGATTGGCAAGATGATGAGTGGGCCTCGCTGTTCTTGGTCAGACCCGATGTGTTGATGAGCCGTATCACCGGCGACTGGCGCAAGGAGCAGGAGAACAAATCATGAAACGAGCCGTCAGCGTGAGCCTGGGTAGTTCCAGCCGCGACAAACGGGTCGTTGTCCACTTCAAAGGCCAGCCCATAAGCATCGAACGCATCGGCACCGACGGCGACGCGGAGAAAGCTCGGCGGTTGTTTGCCGATCTCGATGGCAAGGTTGATGCCCTGGCCGTGGGTGGTGTGGACCTGTACTTCCGCCTCGGTGGTCGAGAATACCCCGTGCACGCGGCGCTGAAGCTGGTGCAAGACGTCCACCAAACGCCGGTGGTGGATGGACGGGGCCTGAAGCACAACACGCTGGAGCGACGGGTGTTCGAGCTGGCAGAGCCGGAGTTGGGCAGCATGCCTCATTTCGGCAGTGCGTTCATACCGGTGGCGATTGATCGCCTGGGCCTGGCCCGGGCGGTGGAAGAGGTGGCCGACGAAGTGGTCTACGGCGACCTCATGATCGCCCTCGGCATCCCCATCGTCATACGGGGCTTCGATCGCTTCCGCAAGATAGCGCGGGTGCTACTGCCCATCGTCAGCGTCTTCCCCATGAGCTTGCTGTTCTACGGGAGCATGGGGGAAGAACCCAAGCCCAAGTTCCATCGCTACTGGCAGGATGCCGATCTGATCGCCGGTGACTTCATGTTCATGCGCAAGTACTTCCCCTACGACCTCAGCGGCAAAACAGTCGTCACCAATACCACCACCGACGAGAACATCGAGTTGCTGCGAGAGCGGGGCGTGCACATGGTGATCACCACCACGCCCCGCTACGAAGGGCGCTCTTTCGGCACCAACACGATGGAGGCAGCCCTGACCGCCTATGCGGGCAAGGGCCGCCCTCTGAGCGATGCTGAGCTTAACGCGTTGATTGATGAGCTCGACATCCGGCCCAGCGTACATAGACTGAACGAGTGAAACCAGCATGGAAACCCGCGGAGAAGTGCTGGTCGCCATCATGAACAACCCACTGGACTTCGCCATTGCCCGCGACCAGCATTGGTATCGCATCCCGGTGTCCAGCGTGGAGAAGTGGCTCAAAGAGCGTTGGCCGCCGCAATGGCTGGCTTTCTACCAGACCAAGATCTTCGGCGACGAAGCCCACGCGGTCAACTACTACGCCCGCGTGCTGGAAACCCGCAAGGTCTTCCGCTGGCAACTCTTGCCCGATGAACCGCGCGACAAGAAGGGACAGCGACGCTATTACCAGTTGCTGCTGTCGCCGTTGCAGCGGTTGCCGCGGCCCATTCTGAGTCGGCGTTGGCGGCGTATCTTTTTCATCCGTACCACCTGGCAGAAGTTCATGAACGCCGAGGAGATCAACGACCTGTATGACGAGAGCCCGCTGGAGGACCGGTTGTGGGCCGAATTCAAGTATCTGAAGATCAATGCAGAGCGGCAGGAGTTCGTGCAGGTAAAGGAACGCATGTACGCGCTCGATTTCGCCATCTACTGCGCTTCGGGCAAGATTGACGTGGAGACCGACGGCGACACCTGGCACGCTGACCGTGAGCGCATCCCTCTCGACAACCTGCGAGACAACGATCTGGAGACAGTCGGCTGGAGGGTTCTGCGCTTCAATACTCATCACATTCGCAAGGCAATGGCAGAGTATTGCGTGCCCACCATCGTGGAGAACGTCAACAGGTTGGGTGGCGTGAATGGGGGTAGGCTAGTGCCGCGCAGGATCAGCCTGGATGGCCCAGGAGGGTGGTGGCAATTGACTCTGTTTGAGCCTGGTATCCGAGGAGATGCTTCGGGACCCGCCAGCTAGCCAGGAGCGGGCGGTGACGAAGGTGTGGCGGGAGTTGAGGAGATGCTGGGAGGTGGCGAAGTGGACGCTATCTGGTGGGACCGGCTGGGGTTGATGCTGGATGAGAGCGAGCGTCGGGCAGCGCAAGAGGTGGTTCGCCACTTGCAGGATTACGTAGGGTTGGGGAGACCATGAAACGCTTACTTGCCTTCATTGTCGCTTTCACCTTGGCCGCTGTCGCCCAGCGTACGCTGAGCAATGGAGGTATCCCCAGCGACGCGGCCATCCTCTTCGGACTGGCGGCGCTGGTCTTCGCTGCAGCGGCGGAGAAGCCTTCGGCCTGGCCCAGTTTGCCCCCGCGCCGCCGCTGGCCGCGTTGGGCGCTCGCCCTGGCTGGCGTCGCGTTGCTGTTCGGAGTTGCTGCCTTCGTTCTCTTTTGGCGCGCCCGCGGCTTGTCGACCCAATTTACTGGCCCCGCCTTCTGGCTCTGGCTCATCAGCATTCCCCTCTTCCTGGCCGCCACCTGGTTTGAGCAAATCCGAGATCCGCAATCGAAGTCGCAGATCGCGAATCGTGAATCCGAAAGCACAAATCGCAAATCACCCATCGCAAATCGCAAGTCTCCAATCTCTAATCTCAAATCTCTAGTCTCCAATCGGGAGCTTATCATACTGCTCCTCATCCTTCTCGCCGCTTTCTTCCTCCGCACGTGGCAACTTGATGCCATCCCCGCCGGTTGCCAGTCGGACGAGTGCAACAATGGACTTGATGCGCTGGAGTGGCTGGCTGGCGCGCCGTACACCCCCTTCGCGGAGACCAACGAGGGACAGGCCACCTTCTTCACCTACCTGCTGGCCTTGTTCTTCAGGCTGTTCGGCGCCAGCGTCCCCACCATGCGGTTGGTCTCGGCTATCGGTGGCTTGCTGACCGTGCTCGCTTTCTACTTCCTGGCCCGCGATCTGTTCGGGTCGAAGGTGGGGCTGGCCGCCGCTGGCTTGCTGGCCGCGTCCAGATGGCACCTCACTTTCAGCCGCATCATCTACGAGCTCATCCTCACGCCGCTGTTCGAACTGCTGCTCTTCATCTTCCTGCTGCGGGCGCTGTGCAACGGGCGACGGCGCGACTGGGCGCTGGCTGGCGTGGCCCTCAGCGCGGGGCTGAACACCTATACGGCGTTCAGAGTGATACCGTTCCTCGTTGCTGGGTTTTTGCTGTATTGGTTTGTGTACACGGCGGTGACGGCTGTTGGGATAAGGAGACAAGGAGACCAGGAGACAAGGAGGCCGGACTCCTTGTCTCCCGCTCACCTTGTCCCCTTGTCTCAATTGGAGGGATTAGCCTGCTTTGCCGGGGCGGCAGCCCTGACGGTGCTGCCGCTGGGCGTGTATGTGTTGCAGCACTGGAACGTCTTCCTCAGCCGCACGCAGCACATCTCTGTTTTTCGGGATGTCGAGCGGGTCGGCTCCTATGCCCCGCTGTGGAGCAATCTGCGCAAGACGCTCTACATGTTCAACTGGAAGGGGGACATGGCGGCGCTGAACAACCTGCCGGGCGCGCCGCTGCTGGACGCTATCGTGGCCGTGCTGTTTGTCCTTGGCCTAGCCTACGCACTGCGCCACATCCTTCGACCGCTCTCCTTCCTCTTTGTGACCTGGTTCATCGCTGTGGGCAGCGTCGCTGTGCTCTCCGTGGGGCACGAAGCCCCCACCGCCCGTCGGCCTATCGGTCTGGTGCCGCTTATCTACCTGCTGGTGGCGCTGGTGATTGACCAGACCTGGCGGGCCGTGCGCCGTGCCGGGTGGCGCGACGCGCTATCTGAGCGTGTGTTCGCCGGCGGGCTGGCGCTGCTCGTGGTTGGTGTGGGGATCGGCAACGCCCGCACCTACTTCCTGGAGCAGGCGAAAGACGCCGCGGTATTGTTCGCCTACAGCCCCAGTGAGTCCGCGGTCGGACATTACCTGGCCGAGCTGGAGGGGGATCCCTACATCCTCATGACCCCGGGATACTCGCACCACTCGGCAGTGCAGTTCATCGGCAGGCGGCCAGTCATACCGCTCAACCTGGGACAGCAGGTGCCGCTGAGGGAGGACACGGACCGCGACCTCGTCTATGTGCTGGAGCCGGTGGATGAGCGCCTCGGCCCGCTCTTCCAGCAGGTCTACCCGGGCGGGACGTGGCAAGTGCACCGCGACAGCTTGGGGAGGGTGCTGTTCATTTCCTTTGAAGTGCCGCAGGAGACGCTGGCCGCCGCTCGCGGCCTGGCCGGGCGCTACTTCCGCGGGCAGGAGATGGCGGGAGCCCCTGCAGTGGCACAGCGGGAGGAGTCGCTGGACTTCGATTGGGCCGCTACGCCGCCGTTGGCACCGCCTTTTGCTGCCTCGTGGGAGGGGGCGCTGCTGGTGCCCCGCTATGGCGAGTACCACTTCGAGCTGACTGCCGAGGGCGGCCATGGCCGCGTCTTGCTCGATGGTCAGTCCCTGGTGGAGGCGGACGATGGCCAGGCCCAGGCGCAGCGCACGCTGGCCGGCGGCTTCTATGGCTTCGAAGCCGAGTTCATCTCCGGAGACGCACCGCAGCGGCTGCGGCTGGCCTGGTCTGGCCCTGACTTTGGCTTGCAGGCTGTAGGTGCAGGCGCGCTCTACACGCTGCCGGGCGCGGCCAACGGCTTGGTCGGTTACTACTACTCCAATCGCAATTGGAGCGGCACGCCTGCGCTCATCCAGCGCGACCTGTTCATTCTGCCCAACAACCCGTTGCGCGAGCCGTTCAGCATCCTCTGGACGGGCAAGATTGCCGCCCCGCGGGCTGGACATTACCGCTTCGGCACCCGATCCGACGATGGTTCGTTGGTCTATGTGGACGGGCAGCTCGTGGTGGACAATGGTGGTGAGCACGGCTCCGAGTACCGCGAGGGGAGCATCCAACTCACTGAGGGCTTCCACGGCATCGAAGTGCGTTACTTCCAGATGGGAGGCAGCCGGGAGATGCAGCTCTGGTGGGCGCCACCAGGCGGGGGGCAGGAGATCATCCCCAGCCAGTACCTGCTACCGCTGGAGGAGGTGCCGGAAGGGCTGGAGTTGCCGGAACTGGTGGTCGCACCGCCTGTGCCCACGTTGGAGAAGATCCCTGTTGAGCAGGAGATCGCTCCAGCGCCCTCCGCGCCGCCGCCTGTCGAGCAGCCAGCCGTTAGCCTGGCTCCGGACCTTTCCGTCCTCGAACTGCCCCTGCTGTGGCAGGTGGGCCGTTGCGGCAGCAGCAAGGCAGAGTTCCAATTGCCCCGCGGCGTCGCCGTGGACGCAGAGGGCAACGTCTACGTGGCCGATGCCGATAACCATCGTGTGGTCAAGCTCAGCGCTGACGGTGAACCGCTGCTCACCTGGGGCAGGGAAGGCGAAGGGGATGGCCAGTTCATCGAGCCCTTCGATGTGGTGGTGGATTCGTTGGGTAACGTTGTCGTCCTCGATGCTGTGGCACACCGTCTGCAGCGCTTCACAGCCGAAGGGAAGCTGATGGCTGCCTTCGGTCGTGAAATGGCCTTCTACCGCCCGCGGGGGTTGGGCACTGATACACAGGACAACCTCTACATCGCCGACACCGGCGGCGTGCGATTGCTCAAGCTGTCGCCCGACGGCGTGAGGCTGATGCAGGTCGGCGGGCCGGAGGAGACAATTGGCCCGGGCCAACCCACCGACGTCGCCATCTCGCCGGCAGGGGAGATCTACCTGGTCGAGGCCATGAGCGGTACGCTGTGGTGGCTGGACGCGGCTGGCACGGTGCTGGGACGCTGGCAGGTGGCGCAGGCCAACACCCTCGACAGCCCCCATGTCGCTGTCGGCCCCAAGGGCCGGGTCTACGTGACTGACCCCGAAGGCGGGCGAGTGTTGGTCTTCACCGCCGACGGCCAGCCGCTGGGCCAGTTCGGTTCTATGGGCGACGGGTCGGGCCAGTTCCGCAAGCCAGTGGGCATCGCCGTGGGAGCGGATGGCAAGGTGGTCGTTAGCGACAGCCACGGCTGCCGTATCGCAGCCTTTGGCCCGCCGGAATAGGACAACGGATTGGGAAATCAACGGATGGGGCAGCAAGCAGGCTGAAGGGTCTGACAGGATTGGTGTCCCAATCTGCCGGTCTGCCAGCCTGCCAACTTGCCGCCTTATGTTTTGCCATTTCCCAAGGGCATGATATAATCGCACTGTTGAATCTAATCCCTTGTCCAGAGGTATCTTGGCGAGGGTGCTTTGTGTGGCCGGGTCAATGGCGCCCCGGCGCTTTTCGCGAGGGCAGAGCCTGATGGCAAGGTGTCGCATTCCGAGCCTCTGTTCACGAGGTTAAGTCCTTCACAGCGGTTGGCGATACCTGCTACCAATCTACCAATCTACCGGTCTACCAATCTACCGACACGGGAGGACAAGCATTGAAACTGCAGGAGTACCAATCGAAGCGTATCTTTGCTCAGTACGGCGTGCCCATCCCCTCCGGCGACGTTGCCTCTACCCCTGCTGAGGCTCGTGCGATCGCCGAGCGGCTGGGGAAGCGAGTGGTGGTCAAATCCCAGGTGCTGGTAGGCGGCCGCGGCAAGGCCGGTGGCATCAAGCTTGCCGACACCCCCGCGGAGGCTGAGGCGCTGGCCCAACGCATCCTGGGCATGGAGATCAAGGGATTGCCCGTGCGCAAGGTGCTGGTGGACGAGGCGGCCAGCATCAGGGACGAGTTGTACCTCGGCCTGGTGATTGACCGTGCCCGGCGGCGGGTGGTGATGATGGGCTCCAGCGAGGGGGGCGTGGACATCGAAGAGGTCGCCGCCGCCACGCCAGAGAAGATCATCAAGGTCAGCGTTGATCCCTTCATTGGCCTGCGGGACTACCAGGCGCGGGAGCTGGCGCTGGGCATGGGACTGGAGCGGGAGTTGATCCGCCCCTTCGTCAGGATCGCCAAGAGTTTGTACAACTGTTTCATCAGCAGCGATGCCTCGCTGGCTGAGATCAACCCGCTGGTGGTCACAGCGGATGGCAGTGGCGGCTACGGCGATCCACCGTTGCTGGCGGTGGACGGCAAGATGGTGCTGGATGACAACGGCCTCTTCCGTCACGTAGACTTGGCCGAGATGAGGGACGTGGACGAGGAGACGCCGGAGGAACGGGAGGCGCGGCAGCATGGCCTCAGCTACGTCAAGCTCGACGGCAGCATCGGCTGCATGGTCAACGGCGCTGGCCTGGCCATGGCCACCATGGATATCACCAAGCTGTTCGGCGGCGCGCCGGCCAACTTCCTGGATATCGGCGGCGGGGCCAAGGCAGACAGGGTGGCCGCAGCGTTGCGCATCATCCTTTCGGATCCCAGCGTCAAGGCGGTGCTGTTCAACATCTTTGGGGGCATCACCCGCTGCGACGAGGTGGCCAGAGGGATTCTGGCGGCGCTGGATCAGGTGCCGACCGACGTGCCCATGGTCGCCCGGCTGGTGGGCACAAACGAAGAGGAGGGACGGCGCATCCTGGCCTCGGCGGAGATGACCACGGCCTCGACCCTGGCCGAAGCGGCGCAGAAGGCGGTTGCCGCGGCGCGAACCGTTTCGGCGGCCTAGCAGGCGACGAGCCAAAAGGCGGGCTGCAGGTTGGTCGTCCCCAGCCACATGTGCGAAACGTCTACACTATTGCTGTCCTCGCTTTGGCAGCTTGACAACGAAGCCAAAAGGTGTACAATGGTCACAGAGACAATATGTCATTGTGACCACAACTGGGAGGAAGCGGTTATGACGGTGTCAACGGTTAGCGTACGGGAGGCGAAGGCCAGGTTCTCAGAGCTCAGCAACCGTGTGGTCTGGGGAGGTGAGCGCTTCATCATAAAACGGCACGACAAGCCATTCGTGGCACTGGTCAGTGTGGATGATCTGAAGCGGATTGAACGGCTTGAGGAGAGGATGGAGCAGGCGAAGGGAAGGCCTGTATTCATCCCGACGCCGCAGGAAGTGGTTGACATGGTAGATTACTTCCGTGAGCGGATGCGCGCTCTGGAGACTGAGCCACCTTCGCCAGATGGCGAGTTTGTCGGTGGGCTGACCTACCGAGAGTACTTCGCCCTCACCGATGCAGAAGCGGAAGCCTTGTGGGACGAGCTGACTGCCGACGCTCCTCGCCTGGAGGACTTGCCGGAGATTGAGGTAAGGCCGGATGCACGCCTGCCTGCTCGATAAGAACGTCGCCCGAAAAGCGGTGGAAGGGCTGGCCCGCATCCGCCAAGGCCGGCCTCTGTTGCCGACTCACATCGTCTGCTTGATGTTCTTGCGGGGAGTCACCTGCCACGAGGTGACGGCCTACATCCTTCCCCAATCGTTTCACGTCTTGGAACGTCTGATCGAGCGGGCTGAAGTGCGTGAGTTCTTGCGGATGGTGGACGTTATCCAGGTGGGGCGCTACGTTCGACGCTGGGCGCGGCGCTTGCGAGAGCACGGTTTCACGCGGGAGGACGCCATCGTACTGAGCCTGGGGGCATTTGGTACAGATGCCAAGGGGAGCATCCTGGGTGTGGACGTGGTGGTCACACTTGACTGCCCGCTTATCCACAACTACGAGATACACCACGAGACACTGGAGTGCAGGCTACTGGCAATGGCTCGACAGCTTCCCCCGCCTTTTCGACACGCGGGCATACCCAAACTGCAAGAACCGACAGAAGTGCTGACTGTGCTGAGAGGACAGCATCCAGCAGAGCGAAGACAGGCCCTGCATGAACTGAGAGCGGCCTATCTGACCATATCTGAGCAAGAGCGGGAGGCAGAAATTGCCCGCGCAGAGGAAGGGTTGCGTGGACAGATCAACCCTGATGAGGCTTTTCCCGATGAGGAAGAGTGGCCATGGTGGGAGTGAAGCGGGGTGATATCTGGCTGGTGGATCTCAACCCTGTGCGCGGCAGCGAACAGCGCGGTGTCCGGCCCTGTCTGGTCATCAGCAACGACGTGATCAACGAGTGTGCTCCGACCGTCTGCGTTGCGCCGCTCACCAGCAGCCTAGCTGGTCGCAGGTTTCCCATCAACGTCGTCTTGGAGCGAGAGGATACCGGCTTGAAGGCCGATTCTCTGCTCCTATGTGGACAGGTTCGGACCGTAGCGAAAGAGCGTCTTCTGAGAAAGCTGTCTGTTGTGAGAGTTGGAGGCATGTCGGACGTCGAAAGGGCTCTGAGCCTGTATTTGGGCCTGACTTCGTGAGTCCTGCAGGGAGAGCTTAAAGAAACCATTGGGCTCGCCGAAACCGGCGGCTGAGAGCTGCCTTGGTAAGCTTTTCAGGCATAGTACTTGGGGGACAGGAAGCGGGAGATGGACTGCGTATTCTGTTCTATCATTGAGGGCAAGGCGCCGGCTGAAATCATCTACGAGGACGAGGCCACCGTGGCCTTCATGGATATCAACCCGGCCAATCCAGGCCACACGCTGGTCGTCCCCAGGCAGCACGTTCGGGACGTCTTCGATATTGACGAGGAGACCGCCGCCGCGGTGATGCGGGCCGCGGTACGGGTGGCGCGGGCCATCAAGGCCGCCTTGCAGCCCGATGGCGTCAATCTCTTCCAGGCCAGTGGCCGAGCGGCCTTTCAGTCTGTCTTCCATTTCCACATCCACATTGTGCCCCGCTGGTGGGATGACAGGCTGAAGCTGCCCTGGCGGCCAACACCTGGCTACCCATCGGCTATCCAGTCGGCAGCTTCACGCATCCGAGAGCATATCGGAGGGTAAGGTGTTGTCGAATCAAGATTCCAATTTTCCCATACGGCAATTGGAAGGAGATATCTGAATGAGCATTTTGGTCAACAAAGACACCCGCCTCGTCGTGCAGGGGATCACCGGGCGCGAGGGGCTGTTTCACACTGAGCAGATGATCGAATACGGCACCAACGTGGTGGCTGGTGTCACTCCCGGCAAGGGGGGCGAATGGGCGGCCGGCGCACCGGTCTTCGACACCGTTAAGGAAGCCGTGGAGGCACGCGGGGCCAACACCTCGGTCATCTTCGTGCCCGCCCGCTTTGCCCCCGACGCCATTCTGGAGGCGGCCGACGCGGGGATCCGGGTCATCGTCTGTATCACCGAGGGCGTTCCCACACTGGACATGATCCGCGTGCGCGCCTACCTGGATCAGGTTGGAGCGCGGCTCATCGGACCCAACTGCCCAGGGCTCATCACGCCGGGCGAGGCGAAGGTGGGCATCATGCCAGGACACATCCATAGGCCTGGCGCTGTGGGCGTCGTGTCCCGCAGCGGCACTCTGACCTACGAGGTGGTCTACGCACTCACACAGCGGGGCATCGGCCAGTCCACCGCAGTGGGCATCGGCGGCGACCAGATCATCGGCACCACTTTCATGGATGTGCTGAAGCTCTTTGATGAGGACCCGCAGACAGAGCAGATCGTGCTTATCGGGGAAATCGGCGGCACGGACGAGGAGCGGGCAGCAGGGTACCTGGCGGAACGCATGGTCAAGCCGGTGACCGCGTTCATCGCTGGGCAAACCGCGCCGCCAGGCAAGCGCATGGGGCACGCCGGCGCCATCATCTCTGGCGGCACGGGCACAGCCGAGGATAAGATCAGGGCATTGCAGGCGGCCAACGTTACAGTCGCCCGCCATCCGGAGGAGATTGCTGAGATTGTGGCGTCGCATATGTAGTTGTACCAAGCGCGCCTCAATTCTGCGCTGGTGGGCACTCCCTACGTGAAACGCATAGCGTGAAGCGCATGTTTTGGAAGATGCTTGCGTTTTACGCATCCTGCTTCACTTGCCCCTTTGCGCCAGGTTCTGAATTCGAGCTTCCGCCCGATGATGAGCATCCTTCGCCGCTGCCCGCTGAGGATTGAACCCTATGCCATTGTCATTGCTCCAGATTGACGTAGAGGTGGAACTGGCTCCGTCAGGCTCGTTGGTCGAGCAGATCTGCCGTTTTCTGCGAGAGCAGTCCGGCCCTGCCTGGGTGGTGGGTGGATACGTGCGCGACCGGCTTCTGGGCCGCGAAACACACGATCTGGATGTGGCTGTGCCCGCTGAGGCCATCCCGCTGGCCCGGGCCGTGGCCGATCATTTCGGCGGGGCATTCTTCCCGCTGGACAGAGAACGAGATATGGGGCGCGCTGTGCTGCGCGAGGCGGGGCAGCCCTTCATCGTGGATATCTGCCGCTTGCGCGGTGGCGGCCTGGCGGCAGATCTGGCGCTGCGCGATTTCACCATCAACGCTATGGCCATGGATCTCAGCGCTGAGTCCACGATCCTGATCGACCACCACGGTGGTCGCCAAGACCTGGACGCTCGGCTGGTGCGAGCGGTGGGCAAGCGAGGCTTCCGGGACGATCCAGTGCGCATGCTGCGGGCCGTGCGGCTGGCGGCGGAACTGGGCTTCCAGTTGGAAGAGCAGACGGCGGTCTGGATTCGGCAGGGCGCGCCGCTGCTGGCGGAAAGCTCCATGGAACGTGTCCGCGATGAGATGGTGCGCATCATGGCTGCGGAGAACGCCGCCGCTCATCTGCGTCAACTCGACAGGTTGGGCCTACTGACCATTGTCCTGCCGGAGGTCGTGGACCTGCAGGGCGTGGAGCAATCGCCGCCACATTGCCTCGACGTCTATGAGCATTCCTTAGAGACCGTTCAGCAGTTGGAATGGGTGTTGGGGGTCATCAAGGGGTGTGGGGCGGCCGAGGGAACTGAGGGGTCTGAAGGGGCCGGACACCGACCAGCGAATACTGGACGCAACAGCCAATGCCCAATACCCAGTACCCAACGTGTCGAAGAGGTGCTAAGAGCCAGCCTCTCCCCTTTCACTGCCGATGTGCAGACCCATCTGGCTCAATCCACTTCCGCCCAGCGCAGGCGGGGCATGATGCTCAAGTGGGCGGCGCTGTTGCACGACCTGGGTAAGCCGAAGGCTCGCAGCGTCGAGTCTAGCGGACGGGTGCGGTTCTTCGAGCACGAGGCCATCGGTGCGGAGTTGGCGGCGCGAGCGCTGCGAAGGCTGCGTTTCACCAATGCCGAGGTGCTCTGGGTGGAAACCATTGTGCGCCAGCACCTCCGCCCCGCGCTCCTGGCCCGCGAGCCATCCCTCAGCCGCAGGGCCATCTACCGCTTCTTCCGCGACGCGGGCGAGGCGGGAGTGGACACCGGCCTGCTCACACTGGCCGATCATCTGGCTACCTGGGGGCCGAAGCTCATCGCTGAGCGTTGGACGAGGCGGGTGGAGACGGTCGCTCTCTTGCTCGATGCTTACTTCACTCGACATAAGGCAACTGTCGCGCCTCAGCCGCTGTTGAGCGGGTGGGACTTGCAGGAGCAGTTCGGCCTGGCGCAGGGGCCACGCATTGGTGTGTTGCTGGAGGCACTGTGCGAAGCCCAGGCGGTCGGCCAGGTGCGCACCCGAGACGAAGCGGAAACGCTGATTCGTCGTTTGCTGGCAGAGGATGTCAGCATAGAAGCAGAAGGAGCGGGTCAGCCGATGCAGCCGATTGAACCGAGTGGGGCGGCGGTGGGGAGACCGCCGCGAATGAAGTGATCCCGTTCGATGAGCAGGTGCTGAGATGTCTGAGCAGAATGTCAGCGGAAAAGCGGTAGGGGCGGATCAGCCGATGAAGCCGATGAAGCCGATGCAGCCGATTGAACCGAGTGGGGCGGCGGTGGGGAGACCGCCGCGAATGAAGTGATCCCGTTCGATGAGCAGGTGCTGAGATGTCTGAGCAGTTATCTTTGGTTGAGGCTCTGGAAAAGCAGAGGAAGCAACGGGAGCGTAGGCTGTGGCGGCGCGTGCGTGCCTTCGCCAATCGCTTGCGGGTCGTTGCTTTCGTCACTGTTTTGCTCGGCGTCCTGCTGACTCTGGCCGCGCAGGCATGGGGCAGGGCGTATGACCTCGATTGGTTGGGCTACGTCATGGCGCTCATCCTGGCCCTGGCCTGGCTGTATGCGGCGGGCTTGCTCGCAGTGTTCTGGCGGCGCACCCGTTTCACCGCCTATCTGCTGAAGACCCACTGGACCTGGCTGGCTGTGCTGGTGGGCATCCCGATTGATGTGCTTCAGATGGCGTACTACCGCCTGCGCGTGCCCGCGTGGCTGGTTTTGATCCTTGTTGGTAGCCTGTTTTGGCGCTGGCGCACGATCAGTGCTGAGGAGGAGATACAAGCTCATGCCTCGCAGTGGGAGCGCCTTTTTCCGCTTTCGTGGAACGACCTGATGCTCATGCGCTTCCCCGACCTACGAAAGGGCCCCGTTGCCGAGATGTAGTAGATGCGGGCAGTGCGATCTGTATGTGCAGACTGATGGCCTGACAGTGCAGGAGGTGTTGGCGAGGGTGGTGGATTTCCTGCACCAGCTTGAGTGGAGGGGGTGAGTTTGACAGGAGCGAGGGGCTACGCTATAATCGCTCAGTTTGTGGCCGACATCCGATATCAGAATTTGGGGGAGTTGTTGCATGAGAGAACGTAACGTGGTTGTGTTGGCTTTCATCGTCGTCCTGGCACTGGTGGCGCTGTGGATTGATCTGCCCATTGACCATCCCGAATGGACACAGAAGCTCCTCTTCTGGCAGCCCGAGGGCACGCGCGACTTGGAGTTGAAACAGGGGCTCGATCTGCAGGGCGGGTTGCAGGTGCTGCTGGAGGCGGATGTGCCCGAAGGCGAGGAACTCCCAGACGGCGCCCTGGAGGCGGCCAAGGGTATCATCGAGAACCGCGTCAATGGCCTGGGGGTGGCCGAGCCGTTGATCCAGATCCAGGGTCGGCAGCGCATCATCGTCGAGCTGCCGGGCATCAAGGACCCCGACCAGGCGATTGCCACGCTCAAGGGTACGGGCCTTCTGGAGTTCGTCGAGGCGGGCGATGCTTTCCTGCAGGAGGGCACCATCATCCGCACCAGCCTCAGCGGCGACGATCTGGCATCCTCATTCGTCATCACTCCCACGGCCGAGATCACTCCCACCGCCGCGGTGACGGAGACAGCGGTCGCTCCCTCGGGACAGGTGTACGAGACCGTCATGAGCGGCAAGCACCTGAAGACGGCGGGAGTGAGCACCGACGGGTACGGGCGGCCGCAGATCAACTTCGAGCTCACCAACGAAGGGGCCCGGATCTTCGCCGACTACACTCGTCAGAACATCAACAAGTTCCTTTGTATCACCATGGACAAGGTGGTCATCTCCTGCCCCATCATCAAGTCGGCCATTCCCGATGGACAGGGCGTCATCAGTAGCGAGCAGGGCTTCTCGTTGGAGTATGCTCGCGGTCTGGCCGTGCAGATGCGCTATGGTGCGCTGCCGGTGCCGCTGAAGGTGCTCAACAACCGCACCGTCGGCGCCACGCTGGGTCAGGATTCGGTGCAGAAGAGCATCACCGCCGGGGTGGTGGGGCTTTCCGTGGTCTTGCTGTTCATGCTGAGCTACTACCGGTTGCCGGGCCTCCTGGCCGACCTGGCGCTCATCATCTATGCCTTGCTTAACCTGGCCGCCTTCAAGCTGCTGCCCGTGGTGCTCACACTGCCGGGCATTGCCGGCTTCCTGCTTTCCACAGGCATGGCGGTGGATGCCAACGTGCTCATCTTCGAGCGCATGAAGGAGGAGCTGCGGGCGGGGCGGTCGCTGGGCGCATCCATAGAGGCGGGCTTCAGCCGTGCCTGGACGTCCATTCTCGACTCCAACCTGTCCACGCTGATTACCTGTGCCATCCTCTACTACTTCGGCGGCGCGTTTGGGGCCAGCACGGTTCGTGGTTTCGCTTTCACTCTGGGCATAGGTGTGCTCCTCAGCATGTTCACCGCTGTCATCGTGACCCGCACCTTCGTGCGTTTCGTGTTCGAGGTAGCCGGCGAGAAACTGCGCAAGAATCGCTGGTTGCTGGGAGTGTAGCTGCAATATCTCAATGACCAATGTCCAACTCCCAAGTTGGTCGTTGGCCGTTCGTCATGGGTCATTATCGGAGGAGTTATGTATAACCTGGTTGGGAAGCGAAAGTGGTACTATTTGGCTTCGGCTATCCTCATCATCCCCGGGCTGATCGTGATGATCTATTCCACCGTCACCACCGGCAGCCCGCTGCGGCTGAGCATTGACTTCACCGGCGGCGTCATCTGGGAGATGCGCTTCCCGCAAGCAGTGCAGCCAGCAGATGTCCGGGCGGTGTTTGTCGAGAAGGGGTTGACAGATACGGCGGTAACCACGGTGGGGGACGAGCGGACGGTGCAGGCGCGGCTCAAGGCCATTGAGGACACCACGAAGGCCGAATTGGTCTCGCTACTGGCCGAGCGCTTTGGCGGCCTGGAGGAACTGCAGTTCCGGTCCGTAGGCCCCACGGTAGGACGGGAGGTGGCGCGCACCGCCGGCATCGCCATCGCCGTCGCTTCGCTGGCCATTCTGATCTTCATCACCTGGGCCTTCCGCAATGTGCCGCATCCTGTGCGCTACGGCACCTGCGCCATCCTGGCCATGCTGCACGACGTTTTGCTGATCATGGGCTTCCTGGCCATCATGGGCTACGTGGCGGGGTGGGAGGTAGATGCGCTGTTCCTCACCGCGGTGCTGACGCTCATCGGCTTCGCCGTGCAGGATGCCATAGTGGTGTTCGACCGCATTCGGGAGAACATCCCCAAGCATCGAGGCGAGCCCTTCGAGGTCATCGCCAACCGCAGCCTGCTGGAGACGCTGCACCGCAGCCTGGTCACGCAACTTAATGCCATGTTTGTGATGATCGCCATCCTGATCTTCGGTGGGGCGACCATCAAGCAATTCATCGCCGCCATGCTGGTGGGCTTGCTGAGTGGCACCTACTCTTCCATCTTCAACGCCGTGCCGCTTCTGGTCTCCTGGGAGAATGGCGAGATCGGCGGCTTCTTCCGGCGGCTGATCGGGCGGAGAGCGGCGGCGTAGATCGACTGCATTGCGGAAACCAAACGGGGCGGGGGAGTTCCTCCGCCCCGTTTGGCGTTCAGTGGATGGATAACTGGTCGCCCGTTGAGCTTGCACTCCCATCATTGAGCGATCAGTGGCAAGAACATGGTGGTGTGTCGGCGATAGTGGTTGGCACCGCGTCATCTACCTGTTATCGCGTTCCCATCTATCTATGGCGCGTTCCAAGAACTCCGTCGTAGTTGCGTCAGGCGCTCGCTGACGTTCGAGATCCATCAGTCTGAGCACTGTTGGCTCATCGCCCATGACTTTTCTGAGAAGGTTTCGGTAGAGTCTACGATGTGTGTGCGACATCCGGCGGGCTGGCCGTGTTCTTGGTCTGAAGGCAGGGCGCCGGGAGGGGGAGACCCATGGGGCGCAGAAGGAGGTGCGATGGTTATCCTCTCTTCTCCGAAA
>CBDURC010000034.1:0-17087 GCA_965369635.1 uncultured Anaerolineales bacterium
TGTCAGCGGAAAAGCGGAAGGAGCGGAAACACTACACCCCTTTCCGCTTGTTCCGCCCTTCCGCTGACCAACGTAGCAAGGGAGCGAAGGTAGCGATGAAAGATGATCGCAAGACCAAAGAGCAACTCATCGGCGAGCTAACAGAACTGCGCCAGCGAATCGCTGAACTGGAAGCAGCGGACGTGGAGCACCGGCGGGGCAAGAAGGCACTGCAGGAGAGTGAAGAGACAGCCAGGGTACTTCTCAATACGCCTACTGATGTTGTTGCGCTGATAGACACCAGAAACATCATTCTTGACGCCAATGAAATGGCAGCCCGTCGATTCGGCAAGAGCGTAGACGAACTTGTCGGCCTCTACTGCTGGGGTCTGCTGCCGCCAGACATGGCCGAAACCAGAAGAGCATATGCTGATCAAGTCATTCACTCAGGAAAGCCTGTGCGCTTCGAGGATGAGCGCCAAGGCACGTGGTATGACAACGTCTTCTACCCTATCCTCAATGAGCAGGGGGAGGTAGCCAAGGTCGCCATATGGGCCCGCGACATCACCGCACGCAAGCAGATGAAGAAGGAACTAGAGCGCCGGGTGCACGAACGTACTGCCGAGCTAGCCGCCTCCGAAGCTCACTACCGTACCCTGTTCCAAAGCAACCGCGATGGGCTGTTCATCATCAACATGCAGGGCCGCTACATTGACGTCAACCCGGCCGCATGCCGACTGCTGGGCTACAGCCGAGAGGAGCTCTTGGCACTGGACGTCTTTCAGGTGGGAGTGCAAGGACGCGGGATCTCCTCTGATGAGCAGCGCGCTCAGCTTCTGGAACACTTTCAGGGAATCTGGCGCCGGGGGATGGTGAGGCGCGAAACGGAACTGATCAGCAAGAGCGGCGAATTGATCTCGGTAGAAGCGAGTATCGCCCAGCTAACCTACCGGGGGCAAGAAGCCGTGTTGAGCGCGGTGCGCGACATCACTGAGCGCAAGCAGATGGAAGAGGAACTGCGGGAGAGCGAGGAGAAGTTAAGGGCGCAGTACAAGGGTATCCCTGTCCCCACCTACACCTGGCAGAGGGTCGGAGAAGACCTGGTGCTGGTAGACCACAACGATGCTGCAACAGTCATTACGCGAGGCAAGATTGCCGATCTAATGGGGATAACGGCCAGTGAACTGTACCGGGATGTGCCAGAGATACGGGAGGAACTGCGGCGGTGCGTTGTCGAAGAGACGTCCTTCGCGCGGGAGATGCCTCATCGACTGAAGACGACAGGCGAAGCCAAACACTGGGCAGTCAAATACGCCTTTGTGCCCCCCGACCTGGTCCTGGTTCACACCGAAGACATCACTGAGCGCAAGCAGGCGGAGGAAGAACTGCGCCGTTCCCAGGAGGAGACGCTCCGGAGCCACCGCTTGCTGCTGGCGCTAAGCCAGGCCGCCCAGGCTATGCAGCGTGCCCGCACACCTGGGGAGGTGTACCAAGCAATCGGAGACGAGATAGTCAAGCTCGGCTATCATACCATCGTCTTCACCTTGACCGATGACCGTAAGCACCTGACCATTCTGCACACTTCCCTGGAGCCAACGCTGCTGCAAGCAGCCGAGAAACTGACCGGCCTCTTGGCGCCGGATGTCCGCATCCCACTGACACCTGATAGCACCTTCTGGCAAGTCATCACTGAGGGAAAGATCACGTTCCGTGAACGGATTGACGGACACACGGCCAAGGGTGTTCCCAAGCGGGGACGCTCTTTGATCGAACGACTGATGGCGATGCTGGGAATTGAAAAGGCCATCTACGCCCCGCTGAAGATCAGCGGCGAAACGCGCAGCGTGTTGGTCGTAGCCGGCATAGACCTCACCGAGGCAGATGTACCTGCCGTCACCACTTTCGCCAATCAGACAGCCATCGCCCTCGAGAACGCCCGGCTGTTGGAGCAACTGAACGTCAGCCAGAAACAGCTGCGACAGCTCGCTCAGCAGATCACGTCGGCCCAAGAGAAGGAGCGCCAGCGCTTGTCGCACGCCTTGCACGACGAGGCCGGTCAGGCGCTGACCGCTCTCAAGATCAGCCTGCAGTTGGTGCGAGACGATCTGCCGGCTGAGCCTGCCTCGCTCCGCCAGAGACTGGACGACGCGGTATCCTTGACCGATGCGACGATGGAAGGGATTCGATCTCTGGCCCAAGACCTGCGCCCTCCGGCGCTCGATGCTGTGGGTCTCAATCTCACCCTGGAAGGCTTCTGCCGTGACTTCGCCCGGCGCATACGGCTCTCTATTGACTACCTGGGCACCGAACTGCCGACGTTGCCGGAGGCGTTCAGCATCTGCTTCTACCGCTATCTGCAAGAGGCGCTGGCGAATGTAGCCAAGCACGCTTGTGCAAGCCAGGTTGCCGTTGTGCTGCGCTGCAGCACTGATAGGACAATCACGCTGTCGGTAGAGGACGATGGGCAAGGGTTTGACCGACAGGCTACGTTGTCTGATCCGAGTTGGCCCAGGGGCATGGGTCTACTGGGGATCCAGGAACGATTTGAGTCGTTGGGTGGCTGGATAGAGATCGAAACCCAGCCCGGTCAGGGCACACGCCTTGTGGGCCATATGCCTCTACAGAAGGCACATGATCATGATGATGATGAGGAGCGCCAGTGATACGGGTCGTAGTTGCTGAGGATCACCATCTGGTACGGCAGGGCATCAGGGCTTTGGTGGAGAAAGCGCACGATATCGAGGTCGTCGGTGAGGCCGCAGATGGACAAGAGGCCTTGGAGCTGGTCGATCAGTTGGCCCCCGATGTGCTGGTGATAGACATTGCCATGCCTCGTCTGGATGGTCTCCAGGCCATTGAACGGATGCGTGCCCGTGGCGCGACGACACAGGCGGTCGTTCTCTCGATGTACTCCGATGATACCTTGGTGCGGCAGGCGCTGCGAAAAGGCGCCAGAGGCTACCTGCTGAAGCGCTCGGTTGCGGAGGAGCTGCCGCTGGCCATCCGTGCCGCCAATCGAGGCGACATCTACCTCAGCCCGGCGGTGGCCCGGTCTATCGCGACTGAGTCGTTGGAGCTGCAGATTGGCGTTGAACCGTCCGGCCCCTCGGAGCGGCTCACCTCGCGTGAGCGGGAGGTGCTGCAGTTGGTGGCGGAAGGGCACACCAACCGCGCCATCGCTCAGATGTTGCAGATCAGCGTGAAGACCGTCGAGAAGCACCGCAGCAACTTGATGTCCAAGCTGCATGTGCACGGCCTGGCCGGGCTCATCCGCACAGCGATCAAGCACCACTTGGTTTTTCCCGATGGATAGCCGTTCGGTAACTGCTCAGTCCGCTGCCCAAAGGACTGGAAATGGGACGCGGATTCCCACGGATTGGACGGATTCTAGCGGATTGCTCAGGATGTATCTGTGTATATCCGTCGAATCTGTGTTGATCCGTGTCCAATTCTTGCCTGGCTAAGCAATCACGTCGGAAGGCTCACTACCGGACACTTCTGCAAGGACGCGGACGAACACGGACAAACACGGACTTTCTTTGTCCTTCGCTCATTCGAGAGTGCCAGGACAGCAATTCCTCAGTTTTGATTGAAGACACACTGGGCTTCTTTCCCAATTGTCCGTGGTCATCCGCGTTTGTCCGCGTCCCTTTCGGCTGCTTTTCGAAGAAGTGTCCGGTACAGAATCGGAAGGTAAAGTAGGTCCCCATTGAAAACTGGGGCGTTGGAGTGCACCATCTACATTTGGGTCATATGGCCCCTGGGTAGGCTTTCCGGTTCAGGATGGGCTTCCTGATGCAGGTACGGATTGCGGCCTATGATGTCTGGGTGGTGCTGGCGATCACTGATCCACCGCCGACAGCAGCCCCGGCAGGGGCCGGTCCAGTCTCAGAACTCCTCGGCTGGCCAACGTGTCGGCGCGTGATCTGCAAAGGATGAAAGAGAAAAGGCCACCTGCGTCAACCGCGCAGGTGGCTTTTTGTGTTGCCAAACGAGGCGAAACCTGGTATGACTCCCCTGAAAAAGGTCATTCAGCCACGGAGACGCGGAGTACACAGAGCAAAAAACCAAGGTGCAACTCAAAGTTGTTCAGCAGCAAACGCAAGAGTCATTGATTTCTTGAGAGTCACCTTGAGAATCCCCGTGCCTGCTGTGCCTCAGTGGCGAGTTTGGCAGTTCTTTCGGTGGAGTCAATCATGAAGAACACGACCAGCGATCTTCCTCAGTCCTGTCTTCGGCGCACAACTTGCAAAGGGCAGAAAGAGAATCAGCCATATTGCCAAGTTCTTCCCTCAGCATCCCCATCCTGCCGCAGCGACAACTGTCTCGTCGGCGGCGATAGCTGTCGAGCCGCGACCCCCAGCAATCGTACCGGCCGCTCCCGTTGCCAGGCCCGCTTCAGCAGCACCAGGCTCGCCCGATAGATCTCCCGTTCGTCATCGGTGGGCACAGCCAGCCTCATCTGCCGCGTTAGAGTCTCGAAGTTGGCGTAGCGCAGCTTGATGGCCACCGTCGCCGCTGCTATCTCCGTCTTCTTCAGCCGCCGCGCCACCCCCTGGCTGAGCTTCCATAATTGCCCCTTGAGCGCGTCCGTGTCTCTCAGGTTGCGGGCAAAGGTCCTTTCTTGGCTCACCGACTTGACTTCGTGCTCCGTGACCACGGACCGGTTATCAATCCCCCGCGCCCGCCGCGCCATGCTTTCGCCGTGCCGGCCGAAGCAGGATCGCAACTGTGCCTCCGGCAATCGCGCCAGGTCGCCCACCGTTTTCACGCCCATCTCCGCTAACCTCTCGGCTGTCACGGGCCCCACGCCCCACAATACCTTGACGGGCAGGGGGGACAGAAAACTGGCCTCCTCGCCAAGGCGCACCACGGTCAGCCCGCCCGGCTTGTCCCGATCCGAGGCGACTTTGGCCACCAGCTTGTTGGTCGCCACGCCCAGCGAAGCCCCCAAGCCAACCTCTTGCCTCACCCTGTTCTGAAGATGCCTGGCTAGCTTAATGGTATCGTCCCAGATGGCTACCTCTTCGGTCAGGTCCAGAAACGCCTCGTCAATGCTTATCTGCTCCACCAGCGGCGACGTATGGCGCAGGATCGCCATCACTCGGCGGGAGTACTCCCGGTACAACTGATGGCGAGGCGGCAGCACGATTGCCTGCGGGCAGAGCTGTAGGGCGCGGTACATGGGCATGGCCGAGCGGATGCCGAAGGCCCGAGCCGGGTACGACGCCGCAGCGACCACCCCCCGCGTCTTTGGTCGCCCGCCGATGAGCACCGGCTTGCCCGCCAGATCGGGGTTCTCCAGCACCTCGACGGCGGCGAAGAAGGCATCCAGATCCAGGTGGACGATGGCGCGTGGCCGGTCAGACATGCACAGCCTCGCGGTCAGGAATGACTTGGCCAAAGCTCTCGACGTATTCCAGCGACTGGTGTCGGAAATAGGTGTTGTACAGCTCGGCATAGTGACCGCCTCGCGCCAACAACTCCTCGTGTGTGCCCTCTTCGATGATCTGACCGTGATCCATGACGATGATGCGGTCGGCGTTCTTGATCGTGGACAGCCGGTGGGCAATGACGATGGCGGTCCGGTCGCGCATGATGGTTTCCAGTCCTTCCTGGATTTGGGCTTCGGTGAAGGGGTCTACACTGGCGGTCGCTTCGTCCAGGATGAAGATGGCGGGGTCTTTGAGCAGCACCCGCGCCAGAGCAACTAGCTGCCGCTGGCCCATGGAAAGGCTGGCCCCCCGCTCGCCCACGTCCGTGTCCAGGCCGTGCGGCAAGTCGCCCAACCAGTCTCCGTGGCTAATGCGCATGGCCGCATCCAGCACCTGCTCGTCGGTGGCATCGAGCCGGGCGTAGCGAATGTTGTCCCGTGCAGTGCCAGAGAAGAGAAACGGCTGCTGCGGCACCAGGCCGATGTGCTGGCGATACTGGCCCAAGTCCAGGCGGCGGATGTCCCGACCGTCAATCAACAGTTGTCCCTCCTGGAACTCGTAGAAACGGGCGATCAGCCGGGCCACGCTGCTCTTGCCCGCGCCCGTATGGCCTACCAGCGCCAAGGTCTCTTGGGGGCGGATGTCCAGGTTGAAGTTGGGCAACACGACCTCTTCGCTGGTGTAGGCGAAGGTGAAGTCGCGGAATGCTATCTGGCCTTCTAGCCGTTCCACCGGTTCGGCCGCCGTCTGCACTACCTTGGGCTCAGCGTCAATCAGCGCGAACACCCGCTCCGCGGCAGAGAGCCCGTCCTGGAACTGGCTCCAGAAAGAGGCGATGTTCATCAGCGGCCACCAGTAGAACCCCGCGGCCTGCATGAACAGGTACCAATCGCCAGGGCTCACCGCCCCGCCTCGGGTTGCCAAGCCGCCAGCGTAGACCAGCACCGCCACGCCCAGACCGGAGGCGAGACCCATGACTGGAAAGATCGTGTTGAGCGTCAGGCCACGCCGCACTCCAACCTGATAGGCCTGCCTGTTGTTGACATCAAAGGAGTCGTAGATAGCCTGTTCCTGCCGGAAGCTCTTGGCCACCATGATGCCGCTGATAGACTCTTGAATCTGAGCGTTGATCTTGGCCGTCACCCGGCGGGCCTGCTGCGTGACTCTGCGTGCCACTCTCCGGAAGCTGAGTGCGATGGCGACCGCAATGGGCGTCATGCCCAGCAACAGCAAGGTCAGCGTGACGTTGATGGTGAACAGCCATGCGGAGAGGATGATGACCAGCAGCACCTGGCTGAGCAGATCCATGACCAGGGTGACGACGGTGGCGAAGTCCTGCGTGTCGGAGGTGACCCGGCTGACGATTCTGCCCGAGGGATGCTCGTCGTAGAACGACAGATCGTGATGGACGGTGGCGTTGAAGACATCCTCTCGCAGCTTGAGCACCATATTGCCTACGACTTGGGCGGAGGACATCTGCCGGATGTAGTTGAACACCCAGGCGGCAGCGCCCAGCAGAAGCACGCCCGCGGCCAGGATCAGCATGGCCTCGGTCGACGTGTTGACCGCCAACATGTCAATGCCTCTAGAGATGAGGATTGGCCCGCCGGTGCCGGCCGCCGCGTTCAGCAGGATCATGGCGGCCACCAAGATCATCTGTCGGGCGTATGGCCGAAAATAGCTGATGATCCGGCGCAGCAGTTCCCTATCGCTGTAGCTGCGATCGTATGCCTCGGTGTCGAGGCCGTCAAGTATGAAGCCCACGGTGTCCCTCTGGAAGTTGGATGTTAGATGTTGGAAGTTGGACGCTGTATGCTAGAACGTGCGCCAGGTTTGGATGAGTCTGTTGAGTTGTTTGGCCACAACTGAGTATTCGTCTGTCTTTCGGAAATGTGGGGTTGGCAGAGCATAGCCCAAGGCAACTGCCGTTTCCAGATGCTCAATCATCTCATTAGCTGACCCCATGGAGTTCCGCCAGAACTGCTTGGCCTTGCCAGGCGTGTGTTTGTGACTGTATCCTTCCACAATGTTGGTCACCACCGACTTGCTTGCCCGTCGTATCTGATCACAGAGGTCGTATCGTTCGAATGTTGGAAAGCTCGCGACCAATTGGTGCGTGGGAACAGCCAGCGCCTTGGCCCGCTGATACACCTGCGGATCCCGATAGCTTCGAATGGTCATCTTTGTTCTCCATCCTCCATCTATCCTCCATCAACCAACTTCCAACCTCCAACCTCCAATCACTCGTACCGCGAGAAGATTCTACTGTAGTCAGCACTCCGCTCCATCAACTCCTCGTGCGTTCCCTGATCCACCAACTTGCCCCGGCGCAGAACCAGAATGCGGTCAGCCCAGCGGATCTGGCTGAGCCGGTGGGTGATGATGAAGGTGGTGCGCTCGCTGCTGATGCGCCGCATGGCCTGTTGGATTTGGTCTTCGGTGGCGCTGTCAATGGCGCTGGTGCTGTCGTCCAAGATAAGAATGCGAGGATTGGTGAGGAAAGCGCGAGCGATAGCGATGCGTTGGCGCTGCCCGCCAGAGAGGGTCACGCCCCGCTCTCCTACCTCGGTGTCGTAGCCCTCGCTGAAGCTGGTGATGAACTCGTGAGCCTGGGCCTCGCGAGCCGCCTGCTCAATGGCTTCTTGGCCAGGGTCGGCGCGGCCAAAGGCGATGTTTTCGGCCAGGGTGCGGGAGAAAAGAAACACATCCTGCTCAATGGTGGAGATCTGCGAGCGAAGCGATTCGAGGTTCCAGTCGCGCACATCCACGCCGTCTACCAGCACCCGGCCCTGGTTGGTATCGAAGATGCGGTTGATGAGCTGGGTGAGTGTCGTCTTGCCGGAGCCTGTCTGGCCCACGATGGCGATGGTCTCTCCTGGCTGGGCGGCAAAGCTGACGTTGTCCAGCATCGGCCTGCCATTGTAGCTGAAGCTGACGTTCTCGAAGACCACTTCCCCTTGGATCGGCCGAGCGACACCCTCCTCGTTCTCGTCCAGCTCCGTTTCCGTGTTGATCATTTCCAGGATCCGCTCGGCGCCAGCCACGCCCAACTGCACCAGGTTGAAGGAGAAAATGGAGATGAACGTGGGGAAGCGAAGCGTGCCCATTAGCCCCATGAAGGTCACCACCTGGCCCAGGGTGACGCTGTCTGCCCGCCAGAGCAGCATGGCGTGCAGAAAACCAGCAGCCCAGGCCAGGCTGAAGGCCAGCATCGGCAGGTAGCGGGCCTGGATTTCTCCCTGTTGCACGAAGTAGTCGCGGAACTGGCGGGCGTTGCGGGCGAATCTCGCCCATTCGTGTTTCTCCTGGGCGTTGGCTTTGACGACCTCAATGCCGGCGATGGCCTCTGCCAGCCCGGCGTTCATCGTCCCGAACTGCTGCCGTTGGGCTATGCTGACTGGTTTGAGCCGTCGGTTGTAATCGGCTACGGTGAGGGCGAGCAGGGCGACGAAGATGGACGGGACAAGCAGCAGCCGTGGCTCCATTTGGCCGATCAAGACGATGGGCACGATGACAGCCATTACCGAATCGGTGATCAGCATCAGGCCAGGGCTGAACATCAGGTTGAGTGCGCGCACGTCATTGGTGGCGCGGGCCATGATGTCGCCGATCCGTTGGCGACTGTGGAAGGTCTGGCTCTTGCCCAGCAGGCTGGCGTAGAGCTCATCGCGCGCGTCCCGCTCAATGCGCTGAGCCAGAAACTCGACGGAGAAATTGCGGATCAATCCCGTCAAGCTTTGCAGGGCAGCCGCTCCAAGCACGCCCAGCGCAAGCATCAGCAACTGGGTCGTTTGCCAACCGGACGTGGTGATAACGTCGAATGCCTGGCCGATGAAGATCTGACGGTAACTGTAGCCCAGGTTGTTCAGGATGGCTCCCAGGATCACTCCCAGCGGGAAAACGGGATAGCGTATCAGGTGGGAGATGATCCAACGCACCGGCCCGGACCGATTGTACGGATATTCGTTTTCCAGCCGGAATTCTCTTTTGGTCACCAAGTCACCTTCTTGACCATGGACGTTTCAGCTTGAAGTCTGCAGCAAGCTGCGGCATCGGGTGCTTCCGCGGATAAGCTCAAGACGCTGACGAGAGATACCTCTCAATCGTTCGCTTGGTGTAAGCATCCATCAGCAGGTTCAGCGCATCTTCTGGTGCTATCCACACATACTCCTGCGCTTCTGAGTTCAATCTTACCTCTGTGGAGTCGCTCTTGCAGGCATAGTCGAAGAAGATGAAGTGTCGCCTCTTCCAGAAGGCATCATCGTAGATGAACTCCTGAAACAAGACGAGCTCAATGTCATGGACGTCCAGGCCCGTCTCTTCCTTGATCTCTCTCACCAACGCCTCTTCCAGCGTCTCTCCTAACTCGACATGACCACCCGGCACTACATACTTGTGCTTCCACTTGTGCGATTTCAGAAGGAGCAGTTCCCCTTCTGGATTGAAGATCAGTGCCCCCACTGTAGGTTCTGGGTACTGTTGTTCTGTCATACGATTCAACCCATTTTCACCACAGATTACACGGATTCCACTGAT
The DNA here is from genome assembly GCA_965369635.1 of uncultured Anaerolineales bacterium. Classification (GTDB taxonomy): domain Bacteria; phylum Chloroflexota; class Anaerolineae; order UBA3071; family UBA3071; genus UBA3071. The sequence continues at coordinate 9,951 of CBDURC010000034.1, forward strand.
CTTTGCTTCGGGAATGGTGTGAAATCCGTGGTTGCGGTGCGCTCAGCAGATGCGCGGCAACTGGTCGCCTACCAGCATGTCCAGGATGCGGCGGGCGCCCAGCGCGGTGCGCAGCACGACACGGCCTGCGTGTTCATCCTTCACCGCGCCGATGATCGTCGCTTCCCGCCCGTACTCGTGGGCGCGCATGGCCGCCAGCGTTGTTTCGGCCGCCTCGGGGGCCACAAAGGCCACCAGCTTGCCCTCGTTGGCCACATACAGCGGATCGAGGCCCAGCATCTCGCAGGCGGCGCGTACGGCGTCCCGCACGGGGATGGCATCCTCATGAACCTCGATGCCCACGCCCGACTTGCCGGCCACCTCGTTCAGCGTCGTCGCCAGGCCGCCCCGCGTGGGATCGCGCAAGCAGTGGATGGCTCCGGGTGCTACCTCCAGCATGGCGGCCACCAACCCATGCAGTGGTGCGCAGTCGCTCTCCAGCGGCGAGGAGAAGCGCAGCCCCTCCCGCTGGCTCATGATGGTCATGCCGTGATCGCCAAGGGTGCCGCTGAGGATCACCACGTCGCTCGGTCGCACTCGGTCGCTGCCCAACTCCACGCCGACAGGCACCACGCCCACCCCCGTCGTGTTGATGAATAGCTTGTCCGCCTTGCCGTGATCCACCACCTTCGTGTCCCCGGTCACGATCTGCACGCCGGCGTCCTCTGCGGTCTTGGCCATCGAGGCCACCACCTGCTCCAACTCAGCCAGCGGCAGCCCCTCTTCGAGAATGAACCCCGCGCTGAGGTACAGCGGCGTGGCACCGCTCATGGCCAGATCGTTGACCGTGCCGCACACGGCCAGCTTGCCGATGTCGCCGCCGGGGAAGAAGATCGGGCTGACGACGTAGGAATCGGTTGTGAAGGCCAGTTTCGGATCGGCTGAACGTGAGACGCTAAACGTGAAACGTGAAACAGGGATGGTCGCCGCATCGTCAAGCCGCGCCAGAATCGGATTGTCAAAATGGCGCAGAAACAGCCGCTCCACCAGTTCGTGGCTCATTTCGCCACCTGAACCGTGGGCGAGCAGGACTATGTCGTTATCCATGACCATCTCCTCCCATGTCCAGCGAATGGAGCTATCGTCTCTGGACCAAGTCGTGGAGCAGCTTGTAGGTTGCCGCGCGGAAGCCGCCCAGGATATGATGAGCTTCCTGGGTGGTGAAGATGGGCTTTCTATGCCCGGCGAGGGGTGTCAGCAGGTGGGAACTCCGCTTTCCCAATCCGACAGCGGCCGTGCTATGCCGTGTGTTTATCCTTACTCTCAAGTAAGGACTATAACATGGAACGGACCGCCGGGCAAGTCACTGCTTGCGACGCCAGGGTGCAGAGATGTTCAGCTTGCTTCCGCAACGGGGTGATCATTCCCGGAGGCAAGATCTCTTCCATGCCTGTATCGCCTGGTCGTGTCCGCCGCCGGCCAGGGCTTGCGGCAGGTCCTCCGGGCAGAAGTAGGCCAACGCCTCAACCTCTGTCCCGTCGCTGCTCAGTTCTCCGCCGATCACCGTGGCGCGGTATACGATCTGGATGCCATTGCCTCGCCAGTCGTCGTCGCAAGAAAATGAAAAAGATGCCGAAGATACCACCGATGGCAACCTCCAACCCGGTCTCCTCTTTCGCTTCCCGCACCGCCGTCTGCTTAGGCGCTTCGTCATGTTCGCAGTAGCCTGCGGGGAGACACCAGGTACCAGGGAAGGCCAACGCACCGGCGCCGCGGCGCATGAGCAGTACGTCCCCATCCCGTTCGACGATGACGCCCGCTCCAACCTTCAACTGCCGGTAGAATGGTACATGGCCACACGATTCACAGACACGGCGGGTCCGTCCTTCCATGAGCTTTTGGCTCAGACGGTGGCCGCAACGAGAACAGAACTTCATGCCAATGCTCTTCCATACCTGAACCACGCTGCGCAGGCTCCCTCGGTGGAGACCATGCAGGGGCCAACGGGATGGGCAGGAGTGCAAACGCCGCGGAAGAGAGGGCAATCAGTCGGTTCGGCGACGCCCCGCAGCAGGTCGCCGCAGCGGCAGCCTTTGTGCTCGCGGGTCGGGCCAGGATCAACGGGGAAGGCGAGTGCCGCATTGAAACGGCCGTACTCGGGGCGCAGCGCCAATCCGCTGGCAGGGACGCGGCCCAGCCCTCGCCAGTCTGCTTCGCTCACCTCGAAGATGCGATACACAATGTCCAGCGCCCGTTGATTCCCCTCCGGGCGGACGCAGCGCGAGTATGTGTTGGCCACCGCTGCCTGCCCGTCCTCCGCCATTTCCACCAACGCAGCCACAGCCCGCAGGATGTCCAGCGGCTCGAAGCCGGCCACCGCGCAGGGGACACCGTACTCCCGAGGCAGAAACTCCCAGGCCTCGCTGCCGATGATCGTGGTCACGTGACCGGGGCCGATGATCCCGGCCAGGTTGACCTCGCCCGCGTCGAGGATGGCGCGGGTGGCTGGCGGGGTCAGCTTGTGCAGTGAGAGGACGTAGAAGTTGTCTAGCCCCTCGGCGTCCGCTTGCAGGACGGTGGCCGCTACAGTGGGCACCGTGGTCTCGAAGCCAATGCCCAGGAAGATGACCGCTCGGTCAGGCTGCTCGCGGGCCATCTGCAGTGCATCCAGCGTGGAGTAGACCACCCGCACGTCAGCACCCTTGGCCTTGGCCGTCTGCAGGGAGCTGTTGCTGCCGGGCACCCTGAGCATGTCGCCGAAGGTGGTCAGGATCACGTCGGGCAACATGGCCAGGGCGATGGCGCGGTCCAGGTCAGCATTGGCAGTGACACAGACGGGGCAGCCGGGGCCGGAACGTAGCTTCACCGTGGGCGGCAGCATCTGCCGCAGGCCGTGGCGGAAGATGGCATGGGTGTGCCCGCCGCAGAACTCCATGAACTGCATCGAGCGGGTCGAGCGGGCCTCGATGCTCGCCAGCAGGTTTCGTGCCAATTTTGGGTCGCGGAACTCGTCGATGTATTTCATAGGCTACTCTCAGCCGAGATGGTGGGGAGTACTTGCAAAGAGCACTCTCTTGTTGCCATCAGACAAAGGACGAACGACCAATGACCGACGACGAACGTTGACTACCCTCGTCTTTCGTCGACGGTCGTTGGTACCATTTCGGCTGCAATCGTCTTCTCATCGTAGAACTCGGCCAGCTCTCTCAACAGCCGCAGCGTCTCTTGCGCCTCTTCTTCGTCCACGATGCCAATGGCAAAGCCGGTATGCACTAGCACGTAGTCGCCCAGCTTGGCGTCGGGCGTCAGGGCGATGCTGATGGTGCGCTCAACCCCGCCGATTTCGGCCCGGGCGTAGGTCCCTTCGATGGATGTGATCAATGTTGGTATGGCTAAACACATAGTTCTTCACGCTCTTTCTTGATGGCGAGCCCCGTGTGGGACGGGGCGAGGAGTTACACTCCCGAACAATGGCGGGAGTGCAACTCCTTCATACATACATATGGGGGATTCCTTCACGTCAGGCCCAGTCCCTTCTCTTCCTTCCGCTTTTCCGCTGACAGCCAGGGCGCGCTGAAGTTGGCGATGACCGCTTGCCCCAGCGAGATGCCGCCGTCGTTGCACGGCACCTGGCGGTGAAGTAGGACTCGAAAGCCTGCCTCTCGCAGCCGCGGCACAACCAGCGCCAGAAGCAATCGGTTCTGGAAACATCCACCGCTCAGTGCCGCGATATGCAGGCCGGTCTCTTCGGCGATTCGCACGCACACAGTCCGCATCATCTCTGCCACCGTGACGTGAAAACGGTAAGCTATTTCGCCGACAAGCACCCCGTCTTGCAGATCGGCCATCAGTGCCTCGAATAGCTCCCGCAGTCGGACCACTTTTCTGTCCTCGTGCTCCTCGATGGCAAAAGGATAGCTGCTGATGCGTGATCCGTGATCGGTGATGCGTGAGATCATCTCCAGTTCGATGGCCGCCTGCGCCTCGTAGGTGGTCCGCTTCCGTATCCCCAGCAGCGCCGAGACGGCATCGAACAGCCTGCCGCCGGCCGAGGTCAGCGGGCAGTTGATCCCCTGGTCCACCTGCTGCTGGATGATTCGCTTCTCCTCTTCGCTGACGTCGGCCAATGATGGAAGCGGAGGCAACTGGCCCGTAAGAGCATACAGGTAGCCGAGGGTCAGCCGATAGGGGTAACGAATGGCCGCTTCGCTGCCGGGCATGGGCAGGTACTCCAGATGGGCCGCTCGCTGGAAGCCACGGTAGTCGGCCACCAGGAACTCACCGCCCCAGATACGCCCGTCGCTGCCGTAGCCCGTGCCGTCCCAGGCTACGCCGATGACCGGGCCATCGTCTGGAGGCCAGCCATTGTCGGCCAGGCAAGCGGCAATGTGTGCGTGATGGTGCTGCACAGCGACTGGCGATTGGCGATCAGCGATCAGCGATCTTGCGTATTTCGTTGCCAGGTATTCCGGATGCAGGTCGTAGGCGATGATCTCCGGCTCGATGCGGAACAACCGCTTGTAGAGTTCGATGCTGGTCTCGAAATGCTCCAGCGTCTCCAGGTTCTCCAGGTTGCCGATGTGCTGGCTGAGGAAGGCGTATTCATCTCTGGTGACGCAGAAGGTGTTCTTCAGTTCCGCTCCGCAAGCCAGAATCTGTCGCATCTTGAAGGGCAGTTTCACAGGAAAGGGAGCGTACCCTCGCGAGCGGCGGATTGGCTGCGGGATGCGGGTTTTTGGTGCTGGTGTTTCCAGTTTCGGGTTGGTACGTGAAACGTCGGGTACGAACCACACACTGTCGTCATACCGTGCATAGATCTGCCGGTTGTGCACCAAGAAGACATCGGCCAGGTGACCCAGACGGCGCAGTGCTTCATCGTTGTCGCGGGCGATGGGCTCCTCGGACAGGTTACCGCTGGTCATCACCAATGGTCGGCCCACGTCTCGCAGCAGCACGTGGTGCAGAGGTGTGTAAGGGAGCATGACGCCCAGATAGTTGTTGCCCGGGGCCACCAGCCGGGAGATGTTCGATCCGGGCTTCCACGCCAGCAGCACGACGGGGCGCTGCGGCGAGGTGAGTAGCTGCTCCTCCTCGTTGGAGACCCAGCAGTGCTGCTTGACCTCCTCCAGCGTAGCCATCATCACCGCCAACGGCTTGGCTGGACGGCCCTTGCGCTCCCGCAGCGTGCGCACAGTGCCCTCGCTGGTAGCATCGCAAGCCAGATGGAAGCCCCCCAATCCCTTGATGGCCACGATAACGCCATCCTGCAACAAGTGAGCGGCCTGCGCAATGACGTCGCCAGTTTCAGGTTCCAAGGTTTGCAGTTGCAGGTTGGAACCTGAAACCTGGAACTTGGAACTTGGAACTAACCAGATGTGCGGCCCGCACACCGGACATGCATTCGGCTGCGCGTGAAACCGCCTGTCCAGCGGATCATCGTACTCCGCCTGGCATTGCGGGCACATGATAAAGTCCCGCATGGTGGTCAGCGGCCGATCATAGGGGATGTCGGCGATGATGGTGAAACGAGGTCCGCAATTGGTGCAGTTGGTGAAGGGATAGCGATAGCGGCGATCATTTGGATCCAGCAGTTCCCGTAGACAGTCGGGGCAGGTGGCGATGTCCGGCGAGATGAGCAGGGGCGGGGTTTCGCTGCCATTATCCTCCTCGACCACGCTATGGCGGATTTCGAAGAGCGCCTGGCCCCGTCCCACACGGGGCTGGCCCACCTGCGGTGCGTCGGCTACCTCAATGCCCTCGATGCGGGCCAGCGGCGGGGCCTGCGCCTCCAGGTCGTGCACGAATGCTGCCAGCGCCGTCTCGGTCCCTTCGGCCTCGATCTCCACACCTCTGGAATGATTGAGCACCCAGCCGGTAAGCCCATGCTCGTGCGCCAGGCGGTAGACGAAGGGTCGGAAGCCCACACCCTGCACCACGCCACGCACGTTGATCCTCTTCGATACTCTCTCGTCAGCCATAGCGTTTGCTGTCAGAAGTAAACAAGACTCCGAACTTGAAGCCTACCCGAGCTGCCTCCGCGCGGCCACCAACCACTCCACCCACTCGTCTACCCCCTCCCCCGTCTTGCAGGACACGGGGAAGAAGGCCACGTCAGGGTTGAGCGCCTCGACGCCTCTGCGGAAGTAGGCCACGTCGAATTCCAGCAGGGGCAGCAGGTCCACTTTGTTGAGCAACAGCACGTCCACAGCGCTGAACATGCCCGGATACTTGTAGGGCTTATCGTCCCCTTCCGGCGTGCTGGAGATCATGACCTTCAGGTGCTCCCCCAGGGCAAAGCCGGTGGGACATATGAGGTTGCCTACGTTCTCGATGAACAACAGATCGATCTCGTCTGGTGGCAGCTTGGGCAAAGCGCTGCGGATCATGTTGGCGTCTAGATGGCAGGCACCGCCGGTGTTGATCTGCACCGCCGGGATGCCCAAGCGGGCGATGCGGTCAGCGTCAATGGTAGAGGCAAGGTCACCGTCAATCACGCCGATGCGAAACCGATCCCGCAGCAGTCCGATGGTGCGCTCGATGAGGCTGGTCTTGCCTGCGCCGGGCCCGGCCATCACGTTCAGAACAAAGATGCCTTGTTCTTCGAACAGCCGCCGGTTCTCCAGAGCGATTTGCTCGTTGGCGCTCAGAATATCCTTGACGATTTGAACTTTCAATGCGCTTCTCCTCCCTCACTCCACCTCGATGCTCTCCATGTAGAACTCCCGTCCGCTGATGACTTCGCCGCCCAGCCTCTGGCAAGCGGGGCAGATCCAGTTGCCGTCCCGCAGTGGGAACTCCTGGCCGCAGGCCGAGCAGCGAAAGCGGGCTGGCTGCTTCTTGAATGTAAGCTGCGCCCCCTCAGCCAACGTGTCTTTGCTGATGAAATCGAAGTAGAATTGCACACTGTCGTCCACGATGCCCGCGATTTCGCCGACGACCACGTTGATGTGCGTGATGCGCTGTGCCCCGGCCCGCTCGGCGTGTTCCATGGCCAGATTGAGCATGCTTTGGGTAACTGCCAATTCGTGCATGGTTGCTATTCTGCCTGCGTTGTCTATCAGAACCGCTGGGAGTCGGGCTGGCGTACTGAAGCGACAGGGAGCGCTGGTCACGCCACCGCTCCCTGTCGCCGTTTCTTGCTGTCTTCCTGGGTCGTGT
>CBDURC010000035.1:0-16990 GCA_965369635.1 uncultured Anaerolineales bacterium
CCTCCACCAGCATGGGATGAAAGTGTGAAAACCCTGCCAGATTGACGGGTCTTTCACTATTGGCAGCTCCATCTGCATTGACGCCCATTTCTCCGACAGACTGCTAGACGCAGACTCGCTGGAGCGCTACCCCCACGAGTTCTCTGGCGGACAGCAGCAGCGGATAGCCATCGCCCGTTCGCTGGCAACCGGACCGGAGATAATCGTGGCTGACGAACCCGTGAGCGCACTCGATGTCTCTGTGCAGGCGCAGATCGTTGCCCTGCTCACCGATCTTCGTGAGCAAACGGATCTGACATTCATCATCATTACTCACGATCTGGCCCTGGCCAAGTATATGGCTGACCGTGTGGCGGTTATGTATCTGGGCAAGATAGTAGAACTGTGCAGAGTGGAGGCGGTTTTCAGCAACCCCCTTCATCCGTACACCAGAGGGCTGTTGGCTTCGACGGGTATCCCGGATCCTTCCCAGCGCGGCAGGCGCAAGGCGTTGCTGGGAGAAGTCCCCAGCCCAATCCATCCTCCGTCGGGCTGTGGTTTCCATCCCCGTTGCCCAATCATGCAACGACCCGCGTGCACTGAAGAAGAACCACCATTGGCTGACTGTGGTGGTGAGCACCATGTGGCCTGCCACTTGGCCTAACAGGGTGAGGAAGCTGACAGGCAGGCCTGTGCACGCTTCTTGCATCAGTGGGAAGGCATCATCGGAGGCGCGATATGCTCTACGCAAGCCGCCTAAGGTTGGGCAGTCCAGGGAGCGGGGTGCACGACCCTCAACGAGGTTGCTCACGGGGGAAGCCGGGTGCAGATGATTCTCCTGTTGATTCGACGGGCTTCAGTCCCAGAGACTGTCAGCATCTTCACAGTTTGGCTTGCGACCGTGTGTCTCTGGATCGACCGATCGAAGTGGGACGGGGCGGCTGCCAAACGCATATGTGGTTCCACGAAAGCAGTGCCTGAGACTAATGAAGCGTTTGTCAGCGAAGGCATGCCGGAAGGGACTCCGAATTGCGTTGGTGTTTGAGTTCCTGAGAGCGTGTCATGCTGCCCGGCAGACCACTCTGTCGAGATAGGAGGAAGTACTATGAGTGATAGGACACAGATAGACCCGTCCGAGTACTCCGACTTGGCTATACCCGCTCGGAGGCTACTTGGACCTGGACCTAGCATGGTGCACCCAAGGGTCTTGCGCGCAATGGCAACTCCGCTCGTGGGGCATCTCGACCCGTGCTTCCTGAAGATCATGGATCGGACGCAGACACTGTTGCGCTACGTCTTCGAGACTGTCAACCCACTCACGATTCCGGTGTCAGGCACGGGGAGCGCGGGCATGGAAGCGGCCATCGCCAACATGGTTGAGCCAGGAGACCCGGTGCTGGTTTGCATTAACGGCTACTTCGGTCACCGTCTCGCCGACATGGCGCAGCGCTATGGTGGCAACGTGCGAGCCATCTTGCGTCCGTGGGGGGAGGTGTTCACTGCCGCTGATGTGAGGGAGGCACTGGCCGCCCACAGGGTGAAGGTAGTGGCTATCGTTCATGCTGAGACTTCCACGGGTGCCTTGCAGCCCTTGGATGAGATCGCCGAAGTTGTCCACACTTATGGTGGCCTTCTGATCGTCGATGCTGTCACATCGCTGGCCGGAATCCCGGTGCGCGTGGATGAAACGGGCATTGATCTGTGCTTCAGCGGCACGCAAAAGTGCCTTAGCTGTCCGCCAGGGCTAGCTCCGATCACGCTCGGGCCGCGCGCCGAGAGAGTCCTCCGAGCCCGCGAGCACCCGGTGGCGACTTGGTACTTGGACCTCACGATGATCCAGCAGTATTGGGGCTCCGAGCGCACCTATCACCATACAGCACCCATCTCTGCCAACTATGCGCTCTATGAGGGGCTTCGGGTCGTGGCCGAGGAGACCCTTGAAGCTCGTTGGGAGCGCCACTGCCGCAACGCCGAATTGCTGTGGGAAGGCCTTGGCGAGTTGAAGTTCAGTATGCACGTTCCCAGAGAACACCGCTTGGTGAGTCTGACCACCGTGCGGATTCCCGAGGGCATAGACGAGGCAAGGGTGCGCCGACAGCTTCTCGCTGAGTACGGCATCGAGATTGGTGGTGGCTTGGGTGAACTCAAAGGCAAGGTATGGCGTGTTGGGCTGATGGGCTTCTCTTCAAGCAGTGAGAACGTTCTACTTCTGCTATCGGCATTGGAGCGACTGCTCCATTGACGGGCGCACTTCATTATAATCTGTTTCGAAGTGCTGTGAAGGAGCGGCAGGACATGAATCAAGGGAACCTGGATGTGCAATCACAGATCACCTTCCTGTACTACCACAATCTTGTGGCAGCTGTGACGTTCTACGAGAAGGTCATGGGATTCGAGTTGATAGAGGATCAGGAATGGGCGAGGATCTACCGAGTAAGTGGGAACGCGTATATGGGGATTGTAGACGAGAGCAAGGGATACTTGAAGGCGCAACAGGAGAACGCAGTTCTGGTCACATTGGTCGTAGGTGACGTGGCTGCCTGGCGCGACTATCTTCTGCGCTGTGGCGTCACAATGCTCACAGAGTTGGAGGAGAAGGAAGACATCCAGGTGCGGTGCTTCTTCATAGAGGATCCCGGCGGATACACCCTTGAGATACAACAGTTCCTCAAACCTGATGTGGCAAGAGTATTCCAGCGGGGATCAGAAGAGCTGCTGGCGACGCAGTCCGCGCAGAGTGCCACTGGAGGAGCCCTTGCATGAAAGCCCTCCTGTCAGGCAACGAAGCCATTGCGCGTGGAGCCTACGAGTACGGGGTGAAGGTTGCCACTGGCTATCCGGGAACCCCCAGCTCGGAGATCCTGGAAAACGTCGCCAAGTACTCGGAGATCTACTCGGAGTGGTCAGTCAACGAGAAGGTGGCTATGGACGTGGCCATCGGTGCAGCCTACGCCGGCCAGCGGACCATGGTCGTCATGAAATCGGTGGGCATGAACGTGGCTGCCGACTCTTTCTTCTATGCCGTCTACACCGGCCTGAATGGCGGCGGGCTGCTCATCGTGACCGCCGACGATCCGGGCATGTTCAGTTCGCAGAACGAACAGGACAACCGCCACTACGCCCGCTTTGCCAAGATGCCCATGTTGGAGCCTTCAGACAGCCAGGAGGCCAAGGACTTCGTGGGCATCGGACTGGATCTTTCCGAGGAGTGGGACACGCCGGTGTTACTGCGGACAGTGATGCGCATCTCCCATTCCGCCTCGCCGGTGGAGTTGGGCGAGCGGACGGCTGATGACACCGAGTCCACGCCTCCTCTGGAGCGCAATCCCCACAAGCTGGTCTCCACCTGCCTGTGGGCCCGGGAGCGGCATCCGGTGGTGGAAGCGCGCCTGAAGAAGCTGGCGGAGCTGGCCAGCACTTTCCCCTTCAACCGTCTAGAATGGGGTGAGCGGAGACCCTTCGACAGGCTCAGGGCAAGGCTGGGCATCGTGGCCAGCGGGCCCGTTTATCACTACGCCCGCGAGATTTTCCCCGAAGCCTCTTTTCTCAAGCTGGGGATGACCTACCCTCTGCCTCATACCCTGATCAGGGAATTCGCCGCAGGCGTCGAGCAACTGTTGGTCATTGAGGAACTGGACCCGTTTCTTGAGGAGCAGATCAAAGCGATGGGTATCCCCTGCCATGGCAAGGACGTCTTCCCGGCGTGCGGTGAGCTGACTACGGCGGTGATCGAGCGCTCGGCGGCCGAGGCGGGCCTCCTGCCCAGGGAAGCGGTCAGAGTCAGACGACAGGTGGCCCCGCCAGACCTGCCGGGCCGCTCCCCCGTGCTCTGCCCCGGCTGTCCTCACCGAAGTACCTTTTATTACCTCAACAAAATGAAGAACGTCGTGGTTGCTGGTGATATCGGCTGTTACAACCTTGGCGCGCTCCCGCCGTTCAACGCTACGGACACCATGGGAGCCATGGGGGCCAGTGTGGGGGTTGCCCACGGCTTCGATGTGGCCAACATTCCGGACCCCTTCGTGGCAGTCATCGGAGACTCGACCTTCTTCCACGCCGGCATCACGCCTCTCCTGAACATTGTACACAACCTTGGCAAGAGCACAGTTATGATCCTGGACAATCGAACTACAGCCATGACTGGGCATCAGGACCATCCTGGCGTCCCAGTGACACTGAGTGGGCAGCCGGCCCCCAAAGTGGATATTGGAGATATCGTCCGGGCCTGTGGAGTCACCGACGTGCATAAGGTGGACGCCTTCGACATGAAAGCGGTAGAAAAGGCTATCAAAGATGCCTTGGCCTTCGACGGGCCGTCTGTGGTGATCGTGGATGGGCCGTGCATCTTCGTGGGGCCGGGCCCAGCCGGGGTCTATGGGGTGGATAGCGATGGCTGCAATGGCTGTGGCCTTTGCTTCCGCCTGGGGTGCCCGGCCATCATACGGTCTGAAGAACTGGACGCCAAGAGCGCACGGCACAAGGCAGAGATAGATCCCGTTCTGTGCGTGGGCTGCGACATGTGCGCCCAGATCTGCCCGCGCCAAGCGATCCATGTGGTAGAGATGGCGGAATAAGGAGGGACAAGACATCGTGGATACCATCAACTTTCTGATCACTGGTGTAGGCGGTCAGGGAACTGTTCTGGCAAGCGACATCGTGGCTGCCGTGGGATTGGCCGCCGGGTACGACGTCAAGAAGTCCGACATCCTGGGGCTGGCCGTGCGCGGGGGCGCGGTGGTGGGACACGTCCGCTGGGGCAAGCAGGTGCACTCGCCCATCGTCCCGGAGGGTCGCGTGGACTACCTGGTGGCCTTCGAGATACTGGAATGTCTGCGTTGGCTCAACCAAGTACGACCCGAAGGTAGCGTGCTGATAAACCAACAAGAAATCCACCCCGTGACGGTGAGCAGCGGATTGGCGACTTATCCGGACCAAGAAACAGTGCAAAAATCCCTCCAAGCCGCAACGCCCAACGTCTATCACATTCCGGGGCTTGGCATGGCCCAAGAACTGGGTAACGCCAAAGTGCTGAACGTGGTCCTCCTGGGCGCGCTTTCGTCGCTGCTGCCGGTGCAATTGGAAGCCTGGGCGGGCGTGTTGAAGGAGCGGGCGCCGTCTCGTTTCATGGAGTTGAATCTGGAGGCCTTTCACAAAGGCCGAAAGTGGATTCAAGAAAGGAAATAGGTCAAATGAGAATCTTTGTCATCAACCCCAACACATCTGAAAGCATGACAGACCACATCCGTCGGGAACTGGAGAAGATCAAGCGGCCCGACACCGAGCTGACCGTGGTGAACCCTGAGCACGGGCCGGTCTCCATCGAGTCGGCGTACGACGAGGCGCTTGCTGGGCCGCCCACCTTGGAACTGGTGTGCAAGGCCAATGAGGAAGGGTACGACGCAATCATCCTGGCTTGTTTCTCGGATCCCGCCCTTGATGCATCCAAGGAGGTTTCCGATATTCCGGTCATCGGGATTGAAGAAGCAACCATGCATGTGGCCGCAATGTTGGGCCACAAGTTCTCCATCACGACAGCTTTCCGCAACCGTGTCCCGACCAGGGACCTACATGCCCGTCTGCATGGTTTGGAGAGCGCCTATGCCTCCACGCTGGTGCTTAACATGCCCGTGCTGGAGATGGATTCGGACCCGGAGAAGGCCAAAGCTCGTATTTTGGATTTGGCCCGCAAAGCAGTTGAGGAAGAGGGCGTAGAGGTAATTATCCTGGGCTGCGCCGGGCTGGCTGGCTATGCGGAAGATGTTGAGCGGCAATTGGGCGTAGTGGTGTTGGATCCTACTTCAGTGGCTCTCAAGGTTGCCGAGGCCATGGCCGATCTCGGCCTGCGGCATAGCAAAATCGGGCGCTTCGCCAAGCCACCGGTCAAAGAGATCAAGTGACCCACCGGGGCTGCCCTCCTCAGCAAACCCGCGTGTGTGCACTGTTGGGCGTATTTGCCTGTGTGTCTGGCATACGCGCAGTATCTCATGGAATCGCTCTGTTTCGGGCGGCGATGAATAGGATATGATGGACGAGACCCGAAACAAGACCCGACCAGACCCTAGCTTCTCGGGTGCTGTAAAGGGTGGATGTCCCCATGCAGAGCAATATCTGTTTTGCGTTTGCTTCGGGCTCTGCCTGTGAGTGTCCCTGATCTGCAAGGTCTTGTTGCGGGAGACTGACTCCCCCGGAGGTGGGTGGGTCCTGGTGCGCAAGTCGAAGGTGATGAGCAAATGCGCGATTGTCTGGTAGTGGTGTTGGGCACAGGGGCGGCAGGTCTGAGAGCAGCACTCGAGTTACGGCGGGCTGGGCTGCAGGTGGTGGCGGTATCTAAAGGGGCAGTTGGGGCTAGTGGTGCTACTCTTTCCGCCTCGTTCTCGTACTGTTGCGCCTGCCCTGGTGATCCTTCCAATCCGCCGGAGTTGTTTCGAGAAGACCTGCTGCGATCTGGCGTCGCAGTGAGCGACCCTCATCTGGTGGAGTTCATGTGCCGGGACGGTCACCTGCGCCTGGAGGATCTCGCCTATCTGGGCATGCCATGGACACGCGCCCTTGACGGAGAACTTGCGCGTGCCTGGTTGCCTGGCCACTCAGTGGCCAGAGCATTTCATGTGGATCATCGCACGGGCAAGGCATTGGCGACGGTGCTGGTGCAAGCGTGTCTGCTGGCTGGGGTGCGATTCCACCAGTACCAGGTGGCCTTAGACTTGGTGTTGAATGAGAGGTTCGTGGCGGGAGTGGTCATGCTGGACTTAGTGAGCGGGGAGGCGACGACATGGAGATGCGACGCGGTCGTCATAGCTTCCGGGGGAGCATCTGGCATCTACCGCCTCCATACCAATCCGCCTGGTCAGACCGGTGACGGCATGGCCTTGTTGTTACGGGGTGGGGGTGAGTTAACGGATATGGAATTCATGCAGATGTATCCCACCGTGCTGATTCATCCCCCAGCGGCATATGGTGTGATCATCCCCGCCGAACACCTCTTGGCAGCAGGGGCCCGGCTTTTGAACCGGTACGGAGAAGAGTTTTTCGATCGTTGGGAAGAAGAATCGATAGGTCAGGCTACTCGAGATGTTTTAGCCCGGGCTATCGCCAAAGAGATCGCCGCAGGCAGGGCAACCGATGCAGGAGGTGTGTATCTGGACGCTCGTCACATTGCTAGGGAGGTAGAACAGGACCGCCATATCAGATTCTTACGAGATCTGGGGGTAAACCTAGCCAGCGCTCCCTTGCAAGTGGCCCCCGGTGCTCATTATTCCTTGGGAGGAGCAAGAGTCAACCCACCCACCTCCTGCAGCGCAGTAGCGGGCGTTTTCGCGGCGGGCGAAGTGGTAGGCGGCGTGCATGGGGCCAACCGCTTAGCTGGTTGCGCTCTCACTGAAACTCAGGTGTTCGGAGCCCTGGCCGGGCAGGAAACCATAGAGTATTTGCGCCATGTACGCGATATAAGTGCCAGAGCCAAACACCAGGGCACGGTGCCTGGCACTGACCCCCGTCCGCCTGAGCGGGGAGAATCACCGGTATGGGACGCCATATGCGATGCTTGTACCAAGTCATCTGGTCTGCAACTCGATGAATTGCAGACTACCCTGCGCGACGTCATGCAGCGGTATGCATCAGTGATCCGTAGCGGGTCCGGACTGGAACGGGCCTTGGCCCACGTTGAGTCCCTTCGGCGAGCTTTTTACGGTCAACTGGCCTTGCCAGTCCATCCAGAGAGTTGGCATCCCGAGTTGCTGGGAGCCGTGGAGACGGCCAACATGCTGGAGGTAGCCCGCGCCGTGCTGGCTAGTGCCTTGGTGCGCACCGAGAGCCGGGGAGCGCATTACCGGGATGACTACCCCGAGAGGGAAGGAGGATGGGACGGCCACAATCTGGCAGTAAGAGGAGATGGGGAAAGGCTGGCGGTTCTGCGGTACGATCGTGCTTCAGGGGAAAGAAGGCAGGTCTGGCCATGAGGGTAGTATGCCATGTGCGGCGGCAGAACCCCGGGGAGGACCCGCGCTGGATTACGTATGACGTTGACGTTGTAGAGGGTGCCACGGTATTGGACGTCCTGCACTCCATCTCCCGGCGGGATCTGGGGCTGGCGCATACCTTGCATCGTTGCAAAACCGGTATCTGCGGAGGATGTATTATGGTGATCGACGGCCGGCGGCGATTGGCCTGCCGTACCCTGGTGAGGTCTCCCGAAATCTGGCTGGAACCGGTGCACGACCTGCCATTAGTAAAGGACCTGCTGGTAGATCTTCTCCCAGTGCAACAGAAGGTGGCGTCTCAAAGGAGCCGAGCGGATTGAACCTCGGCTTGGCTTGAGAAGTCCACCTACCACCAGATCGGTACAGTGTTCGCAAGTGCGCCATAGCTTGTGGTCAACCAATGCCAGCGGATTTCGCTGTGTGGGAAGAGGCATGACTTGTGATGCCAGGTGAATGAAAGATGGCAGAAGCATTTGATCTACTCATCCGAGACGGCGTGGTGGTGACAGGCGCAGGCATGGCTCGTGCCGACGTGGGCGTCTGTGGGGAGACGGTGGCCGCCGTGGCTCCAGACCTCCCGGCCGAAGGTACCTGCCGGATCGTTGACGCCAGCGGCAAACTCATCCTGCCAGGCATCATTGACGTGCACACCCATCCCGTCTACCTGGACGACATCCACCATACGTCAGTCTCGGCAGCCTTTGGCGGAATCACAACGTGCATTCACTACGCCTACGCTCGCCCGGGCATGAAGGTGCTGGAAACCATCGAGAGATTCCGAGACGATGGGTTGAAGAACTCAGTCACAGACTTTGGCCTGCATGCCGGGCTCTTCGACGTGGCCAATCAGATAGGCGACCTACCCGCGGCCTTCGATCTTGGGGTGACCTCCTTCAAGGTGTTCATGACCTATGCCAAGATCAAGTGGATGACCGATGACTACTGGCTGATGGCGCTGCTGGACTTGGTGGGCCAGAAAAGGGGGCTGGTTGCGGTCCATGCCGAGAACGGCTTGGCGACCGACTATCTGCAGGACAAGTACGAAGGCATGGGGATGTCGGCGTTGGAGGTGTTCACCCGCACCCGTCCCGCGGTGCTAGAGGCCGAGGCCATCAACCGGGCTATCGCCATGGCCAGGGTCGCGGACTGCGCCCTATACATCCCGCACGTGAGCACGGCGCAGGCCTTGGCGCCCATTCGGCGGGCGCGCGATGATGGGCAGATCGTATACGCTGAGACCTGTCCCCAGTACCTCACGCTCACAGGGGAGGTGTTGCAGCGGCGCGGGCCACAGGCCAAGATTGGGCCGCCTCTGCGCACACGGGAGGAGAACGCAGGGCTCTGGGAGGGTGTCCGCGATGGGACGATAGATACCCTGGCCAGCGATCATGCGCCCAAGCCGAAGGAGATGGAGGATGATTTCTTCGAGGCACCCTACGGCTCGCCTCAGGTGGAGACACTTCTGACGATCTCCTACAACGCAGGCGTGAATGGCGGAGTTATCGGACTGCCCAGGTTGGTGCAGGTTCTCTCTGAGACGCCAGCCAAGATCTTCGGCTACTATCCCAAGAAGGGGACCATTGCCCCGGCGTCGGATGCCGACATCGTGATGTTCGACCCGGCCGAGCGGTGGACGATCCGGCACGCCAACCAGCATTCGCAGGCCAACTACACGCTGTATGAGGGCCAAGCGTGTCTAGGCCGCCCGACGTGGGTTATGCAGCGGGGGCGAGTGCTGGTTGAAGACGGGGAATTGAGACATGACCCCGGACAGGCCTCCTACCTGCCCACCCAGGCCAGGGTGGAGGGTTTGTCGGGATGACGCTTCATTGGAGATAACCATGCCGGAGATAACCATGCCGGAGATAACCATGTCCAAACCTATCATCAACTTCACCCGAGGCATGCCTCCGGTGGAGGTGTTCCCAGTTGAAGACCTGGTCCAGTGCTGCGAAGCGGCCCTGCGAGGAGACCGGGACGTGCTCTTGCAGTATGGCCGCTCGCCTGGATACGCGCCGCTGCGGCGATGGCTGGCCAGCCAATACGAGGTGGATGCTGACCAGATTCTTGTAGCCAACGGTTCGTTGGAGATCCTGGCCTTCGTCTCGCAGACCATGCTAAAGCCAGGAGATCGGGCATTCGTGGAGTCGCCCTCCTATGACCGGGCTATCACGCTGCTGAGGCGTGCCGGAGCGCATGTTGTGGGAATCCCTCTGGACCATGACGGGATGGACATGGCGGTATTGGAGGAGGAGCTAGGGAGAGGGACGCCGGCACTGGTCTACGTAATCACTGACTTCAATAATCCTACCGGGATAACCACCAGCTTGGAGAAACGGCGGCGGCTTGCCAGGCTGTCCCAAGAGCACGGGTTCTGGATCGCGGAAGACGCACCCTACCGGCCATTGCGCTACGAAGGTGACGACATACCCTCGCTACGCGCACTGGCTCCGGATCGGGTGTTGCACATGTCATCCTATTCCAAGCTGATCGCACCAGGGATACGGTTGGGATACCTGGTGGCCCCCGCGGCGACGATAGCGTCCTTGGCGGCGTGGGTCGTCGACACCTACATCGGTCCGGTTCTTCCTACGCAGGGCATGGTATACGAGTACTGCAGGCGGGGTCTGCTGGGCCCGAACATCGAGAGCTTGAAGCGGTTGTACCGGCCGCGACTGCGGGCGGCGCTGGTTGCTCTCGAGCGCCACCTAAACCACGCCACATGGACGCATCCTGAAGGTGGCTTCTACGTGGGGGTGACACTGCCGCAAGGGACGGAGATGGGCAGCCTGCTCGCCCGAGCCCAGCAAGTAGGCCTGACGCTAAGTGATGGCCGAGGCTTTTTCCCCATCCCTGCAGACGGGAGTCTCTTCCTGCGGTTGCCATTCTGCAGCGTCACTCCTGAACAGATCGATGAGGGTGTGTCGCGCCTGGCGAGCATCCTGTAGACAGGGAGGAAAGGGAGGAAAGAGGTAATCTACATGTCCATTCTGAACGGCAAAGACATCCTACGCACTGATCTGCTGACAGACGAGGAGTTGGAGTTGGTTCTGTCCACAGCAAGTCGCTTCGAGGGCGTACTGGACTCCGGAGGCAGTCTGCAGAACATGGCCAACCTAGTCTTGGCGACGCTGTTCTTCGAGCCCTCAACTCGCACCCGCCTGTCCTTCGAGACGGCCATGCATCGGCTGGATGGCCGGGTGGTCACCGTCGCTGACCCCAAGACCTCGTCGGCGTCCAAAGGTGAGTCGCTAGCGGACTCGATGCGGACGGTGGAGGGGTATGCTGACATCATTGTGATTCGCCATCCTCGCAAAGGCTCAGCCGAGGAAGCAGCGCAGGCTGTGTCCGTCCCCCTGATAAACGCTGGAGACGGCACGGGGCAGCACCCGACGCAGGCGTTGCTCGACGTATACACGATCCAGAAGGAGAAAGGCTCGCTGGATGGGCTGACGGTGACCCTGGCTGGGGATCTCAAGAACGGGCGCACGGTACACTCCCTCTCTAACCTGCTGGCTCGGCTTGGTATGAGACTGCTCTTGGTGTCGCCCCAATCTCTGGAGATGCCTGACGAGATCACGGAAGCGCTTCGCAGTGAAGGCGCTGATGTCGACGTGGTGAGTGATCTTGCTGCCGCCATGCGCCACAGCGATGTGGCGTACATCACCCGCATCCAGAGAGAGAGGTTTGAGGACCCGGATGAGTATCAGAGACTCAAGGGTGCGTACGTGGTGGACATGTCCATGATTCAGCAGGCGAAGGCAGGGATCACCATCATGCACCCGCTCCCCAGAGTGGATGAGATCGCCACAGAGGTCGACCAGTATCCGGGTGCTGCCTACTTCCGCCAGGCCGCCAATGGCGTGCCCGTCCGCATGGCCGTGCTGGCTTTGGTGAGCGGTCGAGAGTAGCTCGTCTAACATGACCATGGCTAAGATCGAGGCGAGAGGGTCATCACAGCCCACTTCCCAAGTCGGACTCGTCTCGATCAGTTTACCTGGAGTCCTATGAGCACTGGCCCGTTTCGTGATTTGTCGAACCTTTTGAATCCGCGCGCCATTGCGGTCGTGGGCGCCTCGGAACGTCCTGGTAGCGCCGGTCGACTTGTGCTCGAGAACCTGCGCCAGTTGCGCTATTCAGGTGCGGTATACGCTGTTCACCCGGCGCACCGAGCTGTGCTAGGGTATCCCTGCTACCCAGATCTTGCAGCGCTGCCGGGGCCCGTGGACCAGGTGGCGGTACTGCTGTCCGCGCCGAAGGTGCTCTCCGCTCTAGAGGGAGCGGTCGAGGCCGGTGCCGGCGCCGCCTGGGTGCTGGCCAGTGGCTACGCCGAAGCAGGAGCCGAAGGTCAGGCACGGCAGGATGAGTTGGCGAGTTTCGCCGATGAACGCGGACTGCTGATCTGCGGACCCAACTGCGTCGGTGTGGCCAACCTTGTGGACCGCGTGGCAACCTACAGCGTGGCCCTGAGTCCCGCCACTCGCTCCGGCAACGTCTCTGCCGTGGTGCAGAGCGGGGCGGTATGCATGGGGTTGGCCAACGCGGCACGGGTTGGCTATCGATACCTGATTTCCAGCGGCAACGAAGCCGTCCTGGACAGCGCCGACTACATCGGTCACCTTGCCGATGATCCTAGCACTAGCGTCGTGATCGCCTTCATCGAGGGAATACGAAGTCCACAGAGATTCGTGGCCGCAGCCCAAGCGATGCGGAAGGCCGGCAAACCGCTGCTGGTGGTGAAAGTTGGTCGCTCGAAGTCGGCCCGCCAGGCGGTGCAGGCGCACACAGGGAGCCTGGCTGGGTCAGACGATGTGGTTGACGCCGTCTTCCGTCAGTTGGGCGTGGTGCGGTTGGACACCTTGGACGAGCTTCTGGAGGCTGCCCTGCTGTTTGCCACTGCCCCCTCGCCCCAGGGTGATGGTATTGGGCTTCTAAGCTTGTCAGGAGGACAGATTGGCCTGATCGCCGATTTGGCTGAGGAGTTGGGCCTGGGTTTCCCCGAGCTGTCCGACACCGCCCGCGAGCAACTCGGCCGGATACTGCCAACCTACAGTCCCATATCCAACCCCCTCGATGCCTGGGGCAGCGGCGACCTGGAGAACACCTATCCGGCATGTGTGGATGCCATCGCGCAGGAGAAGGACATCCATATAGTGGCGGTGAGTCGAGACACGCCACCACTGGTCGCACCGCGTGAGGTTGACCAGTCGCTCGCTGTGGCCCGCGCCTCAGTGCAAGCCAGGAAGCGCACAGGGAAGCCTGTGGTCGTCTTCTCCAATGTCTGTGCCGGTTTCCATCCTGATGTCAAGAGGGTACTTGATGATGGTGGAGTGCCCTATCTTCAGGGAACGCGGGAGACACTCAAGGCGATAAAGGCCTTTGCCCAGTACGGAGAGATACGACGCACGGAGGTTACGCCAGACACTGGCACAAGCATAGGACGAGCGGACCTGGTCATGTGGCGTGAGCGTTTGGCACGATCCCGTTCTGGCTTGTCAGAAGTTGAGGGACGTCAGCTGGTCGCAGCCTTCGGCATACCTGGGCCCAAAGAAGGAGTAGCAGCCACGGCAGAAGAGGCCGTCACCCTGGCGGCACGCCTCGGCTATCCGGTGGTCCTGAAGATCCTCTCGCCCGATATTCAGCACAAGACTGAGATTGGCGGCGTCAGTGTCGGCCTTGGGGACGCCGCGGCGGTAGCTGAGGCCTTCCAGGAGGTGAGCGCCGACGCGAGCCGGCATCATCCTGAAGCCCGTCTGCAGGGGATCCTAGTCCAAGAGATGATATCGGGAGACGCCGTGGAGGTGATCCTGGGGATGCTTCGGGATCCTGAGTTTGGCCCTGTGGTGGTCTTTGGCTCCGGTGGGATCCTTGTCGAACTCCTGAAGGACTCGTCGATCAGAATGCCTCCCCTGAACCATCGGCAAGCTCTGGACATGATAAAGGAGACGCGAGGCTCCCGCCTTCTGCAGGGCTTCCGGGGCAGCCCGGCTGCTGACATCGACGCCCTGGCTGGCGCGCTGGTCAGTCTCTCGCGGTTGGCCCTGGACTTGGGAGATCTCATTAATGCGCTGGATATCAATCCTCTGATGGTGCTGCCGAAGGGCCAGGGCGTGCGTGCGGTGGATACGCTGGTAGAACTGGACCATAGTATCATAGACTCTCCTGAGAAAACCTAGGCTCCGTAGCCTGGAGATGGTTGAAGAGAGTGCATCAGTCGACTTATGGGGCGCAAGGAGCTGCGCAATTGGGCCCAAAAGGAAACAAGAAGAGAACTACCCAGTATTGGTTGACCTTGTCTGACTTCTTTTTCATCTGACTTCTTCGCTCTTTTGGCTTCCTCTCGCCCGACCAGATAACGATGGATATGCCGCGCATTGCTCATGGCGGCTGATTCGAGCATGATGATAGCAACGCGGGGTTGGCCGCGTACTGGCACCTTACCATTACCGAACGGATGTTTGATAGATCTGACCGTGGCTTCCACAGCAGTTCGCAGATTCTGCCGGCTGGCACGCGCATCAGCCATCCGTTGGCGACGCAAGGCTACCTCTAGGTCTTGCCGCGAGAAACGTAACACACGATCAGGCCTGCGCTTGAGCGGCAGGGTTCGACACGAGTCACAGAACGAACAGCCATCGCAGTCAGCGGCCTCGAAAGTGGCGCAATAGCGATGCTCTTTTCGCCCAGCTTTCACTTCTGCCTGTTGTCCGTTGGGGCAAGTGACCCTCTGGGGTTCGCCGTCGGTGCCGAGTTCCCAGTTGTACATCGTGCGCAGTTCAAAATGCCCCTCGCTCAAGTCGCGGTAGCCCAGGGCATAGCGCACCTGGACATTGTAGCAGAAGTGGTCGTACATCTCTTCATCATTCCAGCCAAAGCCTGACTTGAGGATCTCCAGCCCAGCCAAGACATTGATCGGCGTGTTGGGGCGGGAAGGTTCATCGGAGAAAAGGACGGCAAAGACCTTTTCGTTTATGCGGACAAAGATCTAGCGGTAGAAGGTCCCTGCCCAGGAGGATTCCAGCCGCTCCAGTATCTTCTGGGGTAGAGAGCTGATGCTGCCAAACATGGGCATCTGAAGGTGTTGGCCGTTCAGCACAAACATTGCAAGCTCCTCAAACCTGCAAGATAGCACCATTATACTACCCTTGCCAGACATTGAGCAAAGAGCCACCTTTTTTCAGGGGAGTCATCATTGGCTAGCTCCTTCGATTGCATTGGTTAGCCTATCATACACCTCCATCCACTATTGTGCAACAACTCCATATCCTACGTGCCACTCCCGAGAGTCCTGACGAGGCTTATGGCACCAACTGCCAGAGGGACAGAACCATCGGTGCTGACCCACTGTACCGGCGCGGGCTTTGCGCTGCGCGGAAGAATGTGGTATAGTTGAAGGGCGCGCCCCTGTAGCTCAATGGACAGAGTTCCGGACTTCGAATCCGTAGGTTGCGCGTTGGAGTCGCGCCGGGGGCGCCTGAGGAAGGGCTATTCAGTAGATCACAAATCGGTCAAGGAGTTCGGTATGAACTGGCAAAGACGCAAAGTACTTGTTGCTGGAGGAGCATCTTTCATCGGCTCTCATCTGGTTGATTCGCTGCTTGAACATGGTGCTAGCGTGCGCGTCGTGGACGACCTCAGCAGCGGTAGAATTGAGAACATCCAGCAGCATCTAAATAGCGGCTGCATTGAGTTCATCCAGGCTGATCTCAGAGAACCTGGCATCACTCGCCAGGCGCTGCAAGGCGTCAGTGTCGTGTTTCATCTGGCAGCGGATCATGGCGGCCGTGGGTACTTGGACTTGCACCAGGCAGGACCGGCCTCGAACCTGTTCTTGGATGGGCTGGTTTTTTGGGAGGCCCTGAAGGCAGGGGTGGAGAAGGTCGTCTTTGCCTCGTCGGGCTGTGTATATCCTAACCACCTACAGAGCAATCCCGAGGAAGAGATTTACCTGACTGAAGATCTGGCCAAGCCCCCTTATGACGCCGACAACATGTATGGCTGGGCCAAGCTCATGGCTGAGCTGACCTTGCAAGCTTATCACAGAGAATACGCGATGAAGACGGCATCATGTCGCTACTTCACCGTCTATGGCCCGCGTGGGGTCGAGAACCACGCCGTGATTGCTATGATTGCTAAGGCGTTCATTGGCCAGAACCCTTTTGAGGTCTGGGGTGATGGTACCCAGGTGCGCAACTGGACGTACGTTGATGACATTGTGCGGGGCACTATCCTGGCCGCTGAGAAAGTAGATGACGGCGCGGCGGTAAATCTGGGCACGATGGAGCGGATACGGGTGATTGATGCGGTGAATATGGTGCTGGAGTACACCGGGCACAAAGCCGAGATCATCTACCGCCCCGATATGCCCACCGGGCCCCTTAACCGGGCAGTGCCTTTCTCTTCAGCAAGCTGCAAGCGCCAACGTACGAGGCCACGGCGCTGGTGGTGATGGGGAGGCCTCGCTACGTGCTGAACTTCGACCCGCGCATCGAGACTCGGCAAGAGATGACGATGGAAGGAAGCGCCCTGGCCGCGCTGGCGACGGGTGACGAGGTGTTGCAGCAGGTGTTGGCGGAAGTCCAGGAGGTTCTGCCGCAGGGACAGCGCTCACTGCAAGCCTTCAAACGCATGGTCGAGGCCACACCGGACGGTGACCCCAGCCTGTTGGAGCTGACGGTGGGTGGGACAGACCCGGCAGTGGTGGCGGAGTTGGCTAATACATGGGCTCTTGCTTTCGTCACTCACGTCAACCGGGTCTACGGAGTCAGTGGGGAGAACGTGAGTTTCTTCGAGGTTCAGAAGGACCGCACTAGAGGACAGTTGGACGAGGCAGAACAGAACCTCGTTGCCTATCAGGCGCAGAATGAGTTACCGGTGTTGGAAGCCCAGCATTCTTCACTGCTATCCTTACAGGCTCAATACCTGGCAGAGCAAAGACGCATCGAAAGCCTGTTGCAGGATATGGAGACATTGCGAGCGCAATTGGGCGAGCAACCGGCAACGACGCCCCTCACCTTTGATGACCAACTGGC